>JADFKB010000162.1 GCA_022565155.1 Chloroflexota bacterium
CGGTGGCCCAGCGTGCCGCCGACGTTCGCCTCCTTGCAGCCGCCCGTGAGCGGGCTCTTAGCGCCAAACGACGTGCGGCCTGACGTTGTGGCGGCGGTACCGCCCAGCAGCCCCGGCGCCATCACCAGCTTGTTCTCCGCGCCCAGCGGATCGCAGTTTGGCGGCACCTCTTGCCCAACGATGTGCGACGTGAGCGCGCGACCGCCCAGCAGCGCGTATTCGGACGGCGCATCCTCGCGGGACGCCGAGAGGCTGGTTAGGTTGACCCGGATTATGGAGGGTGAGTTCACTGTCCCAGGACGGTGTCGCCGACCCTGATCTGGCCGTCGTTCAGGATCTGCGCGCGCAGACCGCCCCGGTGCACAAACCCCTTCAGCACCTTCTGGTCGGTCAGGCTGGCCAGGTGCTGGCACGGCTCGTTAAGCCGGATGCCCTTCACCCGAACGTCGCCGACGGCGAACTCTTTATCGATCAGGTCGTTTAGAGGAACGTCGCGAGTGATGATGTTGCGCCGGGCATCCTTGTATTCCAGGTCGACGCCCGACTCCCGGCTCATCGCATCGATCGCCTCCACGCCGATCAACGTGATCTCCTTGCCGGGGTCGTCCCAGACTTCACCGTCCGGCTTGCAGTAGCGGTCGCCCTCCAGCCCCCGCCCGGCGATCGCGCGCACCTGATCGACGAGGCGCGTCGGTTCACTCTCGGTGGGCGCAATGCTGATCGATACTACGCTGCCTTGCCACATAGGGGCTGGCTCCTTTCGCTGCCTGCCTGACAATGAATTAGCGAGGTGATTTCAGGATAAACGGCGCGGCATCGGCGGGGCAAGCCTAACTCGCTCCCACGCTATACTGTCTCCGCTAGCCCGAATTCAGGCCAAAGCCGCGCTATAATGTCCTGATGTTCCGCATCATCCCGCATCGAGCGTTCATCGAGCCGAAGGCGAGCGTCACGAAGCTGGACGAAGCCGGCTCGGAGCGCATCGCCACCCTGCGCATTGAGGGGCTGCTCTGTAGCGCCTGTGCCATCACCGTGCGTCGCCGGCTCGCGGCGGTCGCGGGCGTGCGCAGCGCGAACGTCGACCTTGAGCGCGGCGAGGCGGAGGTGCGGTACGACGCCGACCGCGCCAGCCCGTTGGCGCTGACGGAGGCGGTCGAGCGGGCGGTGGTGCTGCGGCCGGCGCGCCGGCTGCTCGCCGCCCTGGCAGGCCGAATCACGCGGAACGAGCACTGAGGGCATGCCATTCTGAGGCCGGGCCGACCTTCAGGTCTGTCCGCCATGGGCGCCCTGAGCAAGACAGCCCCCGGAAGAGAGAGGAACGCTAGACCATGAAGATCGGCGCGCACGTCGGCTCCTCCGGCGGCCTCACGACCGCGTTCGAGCGCGCACAGGCGATCGGCGCGGAGACGATCCAGATCTTCGGGGCCCCGCCGCAGACCTGGCGTCGAAGAAAAATCCAGCCGGAAGAGTGCGAGGCGTTTCAGGCAGGAATGAAGGAGAGCGGCATTGAACCGGTCTTCCTCCACGGCCCCTACCTGATCAACCTGGCGACGGAGAGCGCTGAGCAGCTCAAGAAATCGACCGACGCCCTCTCCGGAGACCTGCACCTCGCGTCGGCTATCGGCGCGAAGGGCGTGATCTTTCACGTCGGCTCGCACAAGGGCGCCGGCTTCGAAACACGGCTGCCCCAGATAGTGAAGGCGCTACAGGGCGTTCTCAAGGATACTCCGGACGACGCCTGGATCATCCTCGAAAACAGCGCCGGCCAGGGCGGCAGCGTCGGCTCCAAGTTCAGCGAGCTGGGCGAGATTATCCAGGGTGTCGGCAGTCCGCGCCTGAAGGTCTGTCTGGACACAGAGCACGCCTACGCCGCCGGTTACAACCTGGCCGACAAGAAAGAGCTGGCGAAGGCGATGAGGGAGTTCGACACGGAAGTCGGCCTCGATAAGCTCGTCGCCGTCCACGCGAACGATTCCAAGATACCGCTGGGTGGCGGCGTCGACCGCCACGAGAACATCGGCAAGGGGCACATCGGGCGCGCTGGCTTCGAGACGATCATGTCGCACCCGGCGTTCAGCGGCGTGCCGCTGCTGCTGGAGGTACCGGGCATGGAAGGCGAAGGGCCGGACAAGCCCAACGTCGATATCCTGAAGCGGATCAGAAAGAAGGTAGGCGCGGTCTAGCCGCCCGAATCGCCGGCGCCGTCCAGCGCTTGGACGCCGTAGCGCTGCTCTAGCAGCTCGATGAACGCCCGGGCCGCCCGGCTGAGCGGCCGCCCGCGCCGGTAGATCAGCGCGATCTGGCGGCGCGGCATCTTCAGCCCCGCGACATGGATCTGGTGCAGATCGCCGCGCTCCAGCTCGCTGCTAATGGCGACCATCGGCAGGATCGCGATGCCGAGGCCTTCCTCGACCATCTTCTTCGCCGCCTCCATGTTGTCCAGCTCCATCGCCGGCGAGACGGACACGCCGGCCTGGCGCAGGGCGTCGCCGATGAGCGTGTAGTAGCTGGAGCCTCGGTTGAACATGATCAGCCGGCGCTCGCCGATCTCATCGACGCCGACCGACGAGCGTGCGGCAAACTCGTCTTTGCCGGAGGCGACGAGCGCCACCTCGTCTTCGTAGAGCGGTATCGTCACCACCTCCGGGTGCGTGATCGTGCGCTCCAGCCCCATCTGCACTTCATCGGCTAACACCATCTGAACGATCTGGTCGGAGTACTCCGTCCGCACGGAGACCTCCATCCCTGGGTAGCGCGAGCGGAACGTCGTCAGCAGCTCCGGCAGCACGTAGGTGCTGAACGTGGGCGCTGCGCCCAGCCGCAGCGTGCCTTTCTCGCCCTGTCGTATCGATTGCACGGCGTCGTGGCCATCGTGGAGCGCCTTCAGCACACGTTGGGCGTGCGGCAGGAACGATTCGCCCACCTCCGTCAGGCTTACGCCCCGGCCGTTGCGCTGAAACACCGGCTCGCCCAAGTCGCGCTCCAGCGACTGGATGCGCGCCGTCACGGAAGGCTGCGTTAGGTGCAACGCCCCAGCCGCCCGGCTGAAGCTGCGATGCGTCGCCACGGCCAGGAACGCCTCAAGCTGCTTTAGGTCCACACCGACCTCTTCTATAGACGCTATCGATACTCTAAGGAGCCTAGTGTAGCACGCACCGGCTCGACGGTCGATGCACCGGCGCGTATAATCGATAGGTAGGAGGGGTGATCCAGATGCCAAAGGGCAGAACACCGCGCAGACGACGCAGGCGAGGCCGCCGGCGCTGGTATCGCCGGAAACCGAGGCATTGACGATCACGACATCGCGCCCGCGGCGCTTGAGCGCGGCGGCCAGCTTGGCGGCGAACCCGTCACCCAATTCGAGGCCCAACCCGGCGGCCAGGCTGTCGCCGAAGAGCAGCAGCTTGAACGGCGCCGCCGCCGCCGGGCCGGCCAAGGCCAGGAGTAACGCCGATATGATCAGGCCCGCGTTGACAATTCCGCGCGCCCGGACATATGCCCTTGGACCCGTGCGTATTTTAGCTCTTGATCTTGCCATGAAAGGTTCCGTATGTCGGGTCCGATGACTGCATCTCAAATCAGCGGCGGCGAGGCCGGCGATCCCGCGATTTTTCTCGGCGACGTCCATCTCAGGCTGACGAGTGCGGCGGGCGACGTCAATATCCTGCGTGGCATAAACCTTTCGGTCGCCCGAGGCGAGGCCTTGGGCGTGGTCGGCCCCTCGGGCGGCGGCAAATCGACTATGATGATGGTGATCGCCGGGCTCGAGCGCGCGAGTTCCGGGACCGTAACGACGGCGGGCCATGATTTGGCCGAGTTGAGCGAAGACGCGCTGGCGCTCTTCCGCCGCGATCATGTCGGCATCGTGTTTCAGGATTTCCACCTCATCGGCACCATGACGGCGCTCGAAAACACCGCCGTGCCGCTTGAATTCGCCGGCCTCGACGACGCCTTCGAGCGCGCCCGGGCGCAGCTCGACGCCGTCGGCCTCGGCCACCGCCTCGACCATTATCCGGGCCAGCTTTCGGGCGGCGAGCAACAGCGCGTGGCCCTTGCCCGTGCCTTTGCCGGCGAACCCGCGATCCTGCTCGCCGACGAACCGACCGGCAATCTCGACCCCAAACTCAGTTTTCGCCTGTTCCGCCTGTTCGAGGAACTCAACAAATTCGGCACCACGGTGATGATCGCCACCCACAGCAATGATCTGGTCGCTGAATTCAAGC
>JADFKB010000042.1 GCA_022565155.1 Chloroflexota bacterium
GGCATCGAGGTGCTGTACGACGACCGCGAGGAGTCGCCAGGAGTGAAGTTCGCGGACGCCGACCTGCTCGGCATGCCGCTGCGCATCACCGTCAGCCCGCGCAACCTGAAGCAGGACTCCGTAGAGCTGAAGCGCCGCTCGGAGTCGGACTCAACGCTGGTACCGCTCTCGGAGGCCGTCGCCCGCGTGGCGGAGATGGTGCAGGGAGCTTAGCTGGCGGCACATCGATGTCTCTATGTAGGGGCCGAGCTTTAGCTCGGCCCGAGACAGAGCTTCCGCCAGAGGCGGATCCGCTTGCGCGGGCAAGCTATGTCCCTACGTTACAGCTGTCGCCCCACGAGCAGCGGGTTGACGTGGAGGGGGACGACCTCGGTTCAATAGACAGCTCCCCTCCCGTGTCTGTAAGGGCGGGAGGGGAGCTATCGAGCAAGGAGGTCTCTATAGTGAACGCACTGGAGGCGCTTACGGCTGTTCTGGCCGCCTGGCGAACCAGTAGGTGACGGCAAGAAAGAGGATCGCGCTGGCGGCGCCGACGAGCGCCTGCTCCTGGAGGCGGCTGTCACCACCCTCTCGGTTCGGTGCAAGGGTGTTGCTGCCGACGGGAGGCAGTCGGGTCACGCCAATCACCTCGCTCGTCGGCGACGTGGTTGGTCCCGGCGTTGCCCCTGGCATCGGACTCTCGATCGGCGCGGGCGGCGTCTCGGTCGGCGGCATGGTCGTGGCTGTCGCCGTCGCGGTAGGAGTGGGTGTCGGCGGGCAGGCGATCTCCACTAGCGGCTCGAGGATCGTTACCAGCTCGTCGAAGTTATCGACCGAGAAGGCGTGCTCGCTGGCGAGCGCGGTGACGATGGCGTTCAACTCATCGAGCTTCGGTCCGGCTCCGATGCCAACGGCGAAGATCTCCGTGCCGAGGCTGCGGGCGAGCTCTGCCTCCGCGATCGGGTCGCCTGGCTGATTGTGCTCGCCGTCGGTCAGCAGAAGCAAGACATGGGGGACGCCGGCGCGGCCGTTCAGCGTCAACTGCTCCTGTCCCAGGGCGATGCCCTCTTGGATATCAGTGACGCCGATGATCTGCGTCATGTCGAAGATCGCGGTCTGGATGGCACCCGCGTCGCCGGACAGCGCCCACTCCACCCTGCCCTGTCCCTCGCCGGCGAACTGGACGATGCCGACGCGCGCGTCTGCCGGACTGACTGTGAAGCGCGAGATCAGATCGCTCACAAAGCCCTGCATCGTGTCGAACTCCGACCAACTGATGCTCTCCGAACCGTCCAGGACCACCATCAGGTCGATGGCGGAGGAGCATCCGGTTTGAGCGTGTGCTCGCGGTGGGGGGCTCGCCAGCGTAGTAGCGGCCAGAAGCAGCAGGGCGACGATCACTGCTGCCATGCTGGCACTGAGTGGTCGCATCATGCGCGTCATTTCGATCTCCGTTCTCTCGTGTCCGAGGGGCCTGGGCTGCAAGATGGCCTGTGCCCCCAGAGACTTCTCTGTCTCGGACGCCTGCGTGGTGTGGGCGACGTCCGGGCGTGGCTTACGAGAGTATTGTGCCAGCCCTTAGGGGAACCGACTATTGGGGATTACCCTGATTTTGAGGGAGGGAACCTCTTATGCAGGGACGGTGGTAGATCGTGTGCTGGCGCCTCAGAACCGCCAGGTGGCCGTGTAGGGGCGACCTTTCCCGCCGAAGGCGGGTCGGCCTCTGGCGGAAGGTCGCCACCTGTGTTGGCGTTGCGGAGGGAGGCCCTGAAGGCCTCCCCTACGCGGGTTGTTTCCGCCCCACCAGCAGCAGGTTTACGCGAATCCGCGAAAGCCAGCCGAAGCGGTTGACCAACCGCTCGTAGGCGACGCCGAGAGCGTACGGCAGCAGATGGAAGGCAAGGTACTCCGGCTCCGTCTCGAATCGCTCCAGCCGCTCGACCTCCAACCCCGCGCCCTCCGATAGCTCCCGCAGCCGACCGGCCGTGTTGGCGCGATAGGCCGTCGGGAAGATGTCGCGTGTATCGACGCCGCGCCAGTTGTTGTACAGGATGTGCAGCCGGTGCGGCAACAGCCGCGCGCCCAGCGTGACGTAGTGCCAGCGATTCGGCGTCAGTAGCAGCAGCCGGCCGCCCGGCCGCAGCACGCGCGCCAGCTCCGCGAAGACCGCTTCCGGGTGCGAGAGGTGCTCCGCCACGTGGCTGAGGATCACCAGGTCGAACGTGTCGTCGCGCAGCGGCAGCGAGCGCAGGTCGCCCTTCGCTGCGTCGTCGATGTTGAGGTTGTCGGCCGGCTCATCGGTGACATCGATGCCGACGATGCGCCGCACGCGGCCGGCCTGCCGATGCCGGAAGACGCGGCCGCTGCCGCAGCCGGCGTCCAGCACGACGTCGGCCGGCGTAGCGTACTCGACGATCGTCGCGAGCAGGCGATCGTACATGCCCTGAAACTCTGTGGCGTAGAATCGCTCGCGGAGCGCCTTCACCTGCCAGCCGAACGTGAGCATGCCCATCTGGCCCATCGTACGGGCGCGGCAGGCGGGGAACAAGGGCGACGCGTACGCTGCGCCGGGGCGGAAACGGTGCGCGGGTTAGTAAAAGCGGGGCGTCTAGCAGCCGCCGGCGACAGCGGGGACGATGCTCACCTCGGCGTCCGCTTCGATCAATGTTTCGAGGCCGGAGAGGAAGCGCACGTCTTCGCCGTTGACGTAGACGTTGACGAAGCGGCGCAGCTCGCCCGTCTCGTCGCAGATGCGCTCCTTCAGCCCGGGGTGCTGCTCTTCCAACGAATCGATGAGCTGGGCGAGCGTGCCGCCGTCGCTAGCAGTGACGCTGTCCTGGTCGTTGGTCAGCTTTCGTAGCGGTGTGGGGATGCGGACGGTAACTGGCATGTATAACCTCATTCAGCATTATGCCACAGAACGACGCAGATGGCAGTGAGTTGCCCAATTGTTCTAGGTTTCATCTGTGTGTATCTGTGGCTGAACACACTTACCCCTCGAGAACGTCACCTTGGACGGGATCGACGCGGACGCCTTTGGCGGCTACCCAATCCAGCCCACGCTCGATCTCCTCCATGTCGCCTTCCAGCTCCAGCACCACCCAGCCGCGGTCCTCCGTGACATCGGCTCGGCGGACGTTGGTGATCACGTTGAACTGCTTGCCTAAGTCGTAGATGATCGGCAGCGTGATCAGCTCCTGCTTGAATGTGAACTTCACCCGATGTATCGCCATGTTGCCCTCCTATGCGCTTCTCGCCTCCTGGGCGGCCACGTCGTTTCGCTCGCCTATCGCCCGCTCGCCCAACGCCTCCTCGAACGAGGCCATCGTCGGTTCCACAGTCAACGGCGGCTCCAGCTCATCGATGACGGCCTCCACCGTCTTCAGTCCGGCGCCGGTGATGAAGACGACGGTCACCTCGTCCGGGCGGATGTGACCGCTCTCCGCCATCCGTTTCAGGCCGGCGATGGTGACGCCGCCGGCGGTCTCCGCAAAGATGCCCTCGGTGCGCGCGAGCAGCTTCATCCCCTGGATCACCTCGGCATCGCTCACCGCCAGGCAGGCGCCGCACGTTTCGGCCATGACGCCCAGCGCGTAGTAGCCGTCCGCCGGGTTGCCGATGGCGAGCGACTTCGCGATCGTACTGGGCCGCACCGGCCGGATCGCGTTCGTGCCGGCTTCCCAGGCGGTGACGATGGGCGAGCAGCCTTGCGCCTGGACGCCGGACATCTTGGTCTGGACGCCATCGATCAGGTGCAGCTTCGCCAGCTCCTGGAACCCCTTCCAGATCTTGACGTAGAGAGAACCGGAAGCCATCGGCACGACGCAGTGGTCTGGCGCCCGCCAGCCGAGCTGCTCGGCAACTTCGTAGGCCAGCGTCTTGCTCCCCTCGGCGTAGTACGGGCGCATGTTGACGTTGACGAAGGCCCAGGGATACTTGCCGGCCAGCTCCGAGCAGAGCCGGTTTACTTCGTCGTAGTTGCCATTGATGGAAACGAGGGTAACGTCGTAGATGGAGGAGGCGACGATCTTGCCCTGCTCCAGGTCTGATGGGATGAAGACGAAGGAATCGAGCCCGGCGCGAGCGGCATGAGCGGCGACGCTGTTCGCCAGGTTGCCGGTGGATGCGCAGGCGAGCGTCTTGAAGCCGAACTCGCGCGCCTTCGTCGCGGCGACGGTGACCACGCGGTCTTTGAACGACCAGGTGGGGTTGGTACAGTCGTTTTTGATATAGAGGTTGCGCAGGCCCAGCTCGGTGCCCAACCTGTCCGCCTTGAGCAGCGGCGTGTAGCCGGCCTGGATATCGACGGCGAGATCGGCGTCGCACGGCAGCAGGTCGGCGTAGCGCCAGACGGAGAGCGGCCCGCGCTCAATGCTGTCGCGCGAGACGGCTTCGCGCATGGCGTCGTAGTCGTAGGCGACCTCTAGCGGGCCGAAACAGAAATCACAGACGTAGATTGGGTCTAGCGGGTACTCCCGCTTGCATTCTCGACAACGTAGGGCGTTGGCGAAGGACATAATGGCGATACCTCCTACCCCGCGTAGCGGGGAATTAGTGGGCTATGGGAGGCGCCCCGAACGGTCCCCAGCAAGGCTGGAGCCACTCCGGGGCCGGGGCATCGCCATCAGGTGTGCGTACATGATGCGTAGTTAGCGTTCCTTAGCTCTTCTTGGTGAAGCGAGGGTAGCACGGGCAGCGGAGCGTGTCAATTGGAGTTTGCGCGTGGTTCAGCGTGCCGAAGTGTGAACAAGCTGGAACGTTTGTCGTAGGGACAGACCTCTACCTGCCCGCCGGCAGGCGGGGGTCTGGCCGGCAGTCCAACTAGAACGCCAGCGGCAGCGACTTTAGGCCGCGCAGGATGAAGTTGCCTGTCCACTCCGGCTCGTCTGTTGCCAGGCGCGGGTTCGGCCGCCAGTCGAGCAGCGCCCGAAAGGTGATCTGCGCTTCGATGCGCGCCAGCGGCGCCCCGAGGCAGAAGTGGAGACCATGCCCGAACGCGAGGTGGCGGTTGTCCTCTCGCGTGATGTCGAGGGTGTCCGGCTCCGCGAAGACGGCCGGGTCACGGTTGGCGGCGCCCAGCAGCGCGAAGAGGATCTGCCCTTGCTCCACCGTCCGGCCGCCGACCTCGATCTGCTCCGACGCCACGCGCGCCGTCGCCTGCACCGGCCCATCGAAGCGCAACATCTCTTCGACCGCCGAATCGATGAGCGACGGGTCGTTCTGCAGCTTCTGTAGTTGGTCCGGGTTGCGCAGCAGCGCCAGCATGCCGTTGCCGATCAGGTTCGTCGTCGTCTCGTTGCCGGCGGCGAGGAGCAGCATGCAGGTGGCCAGCAGCTCGTCCTCGCTCAGCACCTCGCCGCGCTCTTCGGCGGCGATCATGCGGCTGATCAGGTCGTCCTCCGGCTGCTTGCGCCGCTCCGCGATCACCCCGCGGAAGTACTCCGCCATCTCCAGCCCGCTGACACGCGACCGCTCGATGACATCAGGCGTGACCATCGGGCCGCCTAGCGTCGCGACCAGATCGTTGGACCAGCGCTTGAAGTCGGCGCGATGTTCCGGCGGCACGCCGAGCAGCTCGGCGATCACGATCACGGGCAGCGGGTAGGCGAGCCGCTCGATCAGGTCGAACGGCTCGTCGTCCTGCGCGGCGTCCAGCAGTTCGTCGACGATCTCCTGGATGCGAGGCCGCATCGCCTCTACGGATCGTGGAGTGAAGGCTGTGCTCACCAAGCCACGCAGCCGGGTGTGCTCCGGCGGGTCGGCGCCGAGCATCGTCGTCGCATTCGCGAACGGCAGGCGGCGGTCCTGCATCTCCTCCGCCCGCTTCACCAGCGGGTTGTCGGAGCTGCGGCGATCGGCGGAGAAGCGAGCATCGCGCAAGACGAACTCGACGTCTTGGTACCGGCTCAGCACCCAGAGGCTCATCAGCTCGCTCCAATGCACCGGGTCGGCTTCGCGAAGCTGGTGGTATTGAGGGTAGGGGTCTGCCTGGGCGGTGATCGTGAACGGGTTGTACTGGACTGTCGTCATGGGGGAGCCTCGCTCTAAGAGCTGTCTATGTACTGCGTGGGTCGAGATCGTGCCGTTCTGTCAATCATAACACCTGTCTGTGCTAGAATGTCGGGGGCTTTCGACGCCCGGAGGGGGATTCTGTATGCTCGCTTTGACGATTATTCTGCTCGTCCTGCTGGGAGTGGTGGTGCTCGCCGGCCTGGTGCTGCTTGGCATCTACAACGGCCTGGTACGCTCGCGCGTGCGGGCGCGCGAGGCCTGGTCCGGCATCGATGTCCAGTTGAAGCGGCGGGCGAGCCTGATTCCGAACCTGGTGGAGACGGTGAAGGGCTACGCGGCGCACGAGAAGCAGGTGCTGGAGAACGTCACCCGCGCCCGCGCCATGCTGGAGCAGGCGGGCGGCGCGGCCCAGGCGGCCCAGGCCGACAACGTCCTCACCGGCGCGCTGCGATCGCTCTTTGCGGTGTCGGAGAACTACCCGCAGTTGCGCGCCAATGAGAACTTCCTGGCGCTGCAGCAGGAGCTATCGGACGTGGAGGAGAAGATCGCCTTCGCGCGCCAGTTCTATAATCGCAACGTGATGCAGTTCAACACGCGCATCCAGGTCTTCCCCAGCGTCATCATCGCCAACATGTTCAACTTCGAGCGGTTCGACTTCTTCGAGGCGGAGGAGACGGCGCGCGAGGATGTTCCGGTCAGCTTCACCCCCTCTGGCTAACGACGCTGCTTTCCGGTCGCGATGGCTGAACAGCAGCACGTTCTCATCTACGACCGCATCGACGGCAACCGGCGCAACACCTTCGTTCTCCTGACGCTCTTCGTCCTGCTGCTGGCGGGGCTCTCAATCTTGATCGGGCTCGCGCTCGGCCTGCCGTATCCCCTGGCGCCGCTCTTCATCGTCCCGTTCCTGATCTTCGCCGTGATCAGCTACTACAGCGGCTCGAATATCGCCCTCGGCATCTCCGGCGCGAAAGAGGTGTCGAAGGAGGGCGAGCGGGAGCTGGTGCGCACCGTCGAGAACCTCTGCATCGGGGCGGGGCTGCCGATGCCGAAGGTCTACGTCATCGAGGACGGCTCGCCCAACGCCTTCGCGACCGGCCGCGACCCCGACCACGCCGCCGTCGTCGTCACGCGCGGCCTGCTCCAGAAGCTGGAGAAAATTGAACTGGAGGGGGTGCTCGCCCACGAGCTGTCGCACATCGGCAACTACGACATCCGCGTGATGACCATCGTCGTCGTCCTCGTCGGGCTGACCGCGCTGATGGCCGACTTCATGCTGCGGCTGACGTTCTTCGGGGCAGGCCGGCGGTCGGGCAATCGCGGCAAGAGCGGCGGCGGCGCCGTCGCGATCATCTACGCTGTTGCGCTGTTGGGGGCGATCCTGACGCCGATCGCCGCGCAGGCGATCCGCTTCGCCGTCTCCCGTCAGCGCGAGTACCTGGCCGACGCTTCGGCCGCGCTGCTGACCCGCTCGCCGGAGGGGCTGGCGCGCGCGCTGGAGAAGATCGCCGCCGACCCCGACCCGCTGGAGGTGGCGAACAAGGCGACGGCTCACCTCTACATCAACAACCCCCTGCGAGAGCACAAAAGCTTCCTGAACAACCTCTTCAGCACCCATCCGCCTATCGAGGAGCGCGTCCGGCTGCTGCGGGCGATGTAAACCCCTCCTGTCATTCCGAGTCCTTCCAAGGAAGGACGAGGAATCTGGCAGCGGGGGAGCTCGCTCTGCTACAGCTCGTCGATCAACCGGGCGTGAAACTGGAGGATGAGCAGGGCGTCTTGGGCGTCCAACACGCCATTATCATTGACGTCGCCAGGCTTGTACCAGTCTTCGGGAACCGGCAGCTGGTCTGGTAGCAGTTCGATGATCCCAGCATTGAACTGCAGGAGGTGAAAGGCATCGATGCTGTTCACCTCGCCGTCGGCGTTGACGTCGCCGCGGAGAGCTTTGCAGGTGATGGCGCCGTCCAGGAGGTCCACTTCCAGAACGGTAAATCCAACGCCAAAGACTAACAAGCTGAGGGACAGCGGGCCGGTGCCCGCCTCCGCGCACCGGAATGTGATCGTGGCCAGCGTGGTGTCTTCCACCAAGCCGGTGGCGCTGGCGCCCGTCACGCGCAGACTGTTCGGCGTCCGATCCGCGTCGCAGACGCTGTTACCTGCGGCCGCGCACTCAACGACAGAGACGATGTCGGGATCATAGGTAACGTCGATCGTCCACGCGCCCGCCCCGCCGCCGATATCGACGATGCGCAGCTCCACCTGCCCTTCCTGTCCCAGATCCAGGGTGAGTGATCCAATGGTGACTGTGTACGAGATCGTATCCCACTGCTGCGCGCGCACTGAAGCCAAGCCTACAGCCATCAGAGCTACTGCCAGCAGAACCGCTATACGCACGCCGCACCTCCGCGAGCTGACTGCGCCAACCGCGCCGAGTATAGCACGACTGCGCTCCCGCCTTGACAGCATACCCCTGCCAGCGTAGGATGGCAGGAAAGGATCAAATGATGAGCAGCGGTCTGATTAGGTTCACTAGCGCTACACGCCACCTCCTCATAGGAGGCGGTGACGGAGTAGTGGGTGGGACGAGTGTGCCCAGCGGAGGTGCTGAAGCCTGAGTTAGCAACGAATCGCGGCAACCGTTCCAACCCACTATCGAGCGCAGGTAGTGGGTTTTTGTGTGCCCGTGTCCACGATAGGAGAGCAGTAGATATGCATTCGATACCGCTAGAGGTGACGAACCTGAGCAAGTCGTTCGGCGGCGCCAGGCAGTTCTTGTGGCGTCGGGAGAAGGAGCCGGTGGCCGCCATACGCAACGTCTCGTTCCAGATCGAACGTGGCGAGATCTACGGCGTGATCGGCGCGAACGGCTCCGGCAAATCGACGCTGGTGCGCATGATCAGCACGCTGCTAACGCCGGATGAGGGGCAGATCAGCGTCTTCGGTCTCGATATACGGCGGCATGAGCTCGAGGCGCGGCGGCTGATCAATCGCGTCTCGCCCGACCCGTCGTTCTTCAAGAACATGTCGGCGCTGGAGAATCTACTGTTCTTCGCCCGCATCTACGGCATGGGTCCTGCTGAGATTAAGCGCAAGGCGGCCGAGATTCTCGGCCGGCTCGACCTCGCCGACCGCATTCGCGAACCGATGCTCAACCTCTCGCGCGGGCAGCAGCAGAAGGTTGCCGTCGCCCGGGCCTTCCTGACGTCGCCGGTGCTGATGCTGCTCGATGAGCCGACGACCGGCCTCGACCCGGCTAGCAAGCTACAGGTGCAGCAGTTCGTCCGCGAGGTGCGCGAGCAGCACGACGCGACGATTCTGCTCACCACGCACGATATGGACGAAGCGGAGCGGCTCTGCGACCGGATCGCGATCCTGGTCGGCGGCAACGTCATCGCTGAGGGAACGCCCCTGGAGCTGCGGACGCGGGTGGCCAACGGCCGGCCGCTGGAGCAGGTATCGATGGAGACGGTCTTCCTCGAACTGACTGGCAAGAGCATTGAGGAGGACGAGGAGGTGATGGCTCATGGCTAGTATCGCGGGAGGAATGTTCACCGGCAACTCGGCATGGGCGCTCTCGATGGCCTTCGTGGAGCGGCAGACGAATCTGTGGAAGCGCTACTGGGGTTGGGAGTTGGTCTGGCTGGTCTACGGTGTGGTCAACACCGTGGCAATTACGCTCATCGCCGAGCAGGTCGGCGCGGGCGTCGTTGACGCGGATATCTCCGGCCTGGTGCTCTTCCTGCTCATCGGCACGCTGGTCTGGGCGTACCTATCTGCGGTGCTGGAAGACATCAGTCTTGTCATCGAGTGGGAGCGCTGGGAGGGCACGATCGAGCATACGCTGATGGCGCCGGTGCCGCGTTGGCTACATCTGCTCGGGATGTCCGTCTTTGGCATCCTGCACGGCCTGGTGCGGACTGCGCTCATCTTCGCCATCGCGCTGCTGTTCTTCGATATCGATTTCGGGAACGTCAATCTGTTGGCGCTGGTGGCGGTAGTCCTCGTCGCCAGCGTCAGCGTCGCGGCGGTGGCGATTCTCGCCGGGCTGCTGCCGCTGCTCTATCCGGAGCGCGGCTCGCAGATGAGCATGATGGTGCAGGCATCGCTGCTGCTCGTCTCTGGCGTTTACTACGAAGTGGAGGTGCTGCCGGCCTGGCTACAGGTATTTTCGTTCATCTCCCCGGCGACGTACTTCCTCGACGGCATCCGCGCGGCGATGATCGATGGCCAAGGGTTGGCCGATGTGGCAGGTACGCTGGGCATCCTGGCGCTCTTCGGCGTGATCATGGTGCCGATGAGCTTGTGGGCGTTCAACTGGGCCGAGTCGTACGCCAAGCGCACTGGGAAGCTGAAGCGTACGGGGTAGGCGGACAGCCTAGCCCGTCTTCTTCCCCACGAACACCTCGGCCGCGCCCGGCTCCAGCTCGCTGTGCTCGAACGGTAGCGCCTGCGCCTCGAAGCCGGCCTCTCGTAGCAGCCGCAGCCAATCGTCGCGGCCGAAGAGGCCGATGATGTGCCGGTCCTGGGCGACGCGCACGGCGCCGCCGGCCTCGCGCAGCAGATAGGCGAAGTCGGTGGTGTAGGTGGTGTCGCCGGGATCGGGGTCGTACGTCCACTCCAGGTAGCGCAGGCTGCGTTTCTCATCGCCGCTGCCGTCGTGGCCGCCCTTGCGCGTCGCGGGGCGAAACGTCTCGCGGATGTGGTCCGGAGCGAAGATCGCCGCGCCGCCGGGCCGGCAGTGGGCGTAAGCCGTCTCGATAGCCGCGCGCAGGTCGGCCTCGGCGGTCATGTAGCTGACGGCATCGTGGACGAACACCGCGTCGAACTCGCGGGCGAGCCGGACGCTGCGCATGTCGCCTTCGATGTGCTCGCACTCCGGATTGAGGCCGCGGCTCAGGTCGAGCATGCCGGGCGAGAGGTCGACCAGCGTCATCTCGAAGCGCGACTTCATGTGCGAGGCGTTGTTGCCGCCGCCGCTGCCCAGCTCAAGGACGGTCTTGGGCGGCTCGCTGCAGGCGTTGGTCAGCGCCTGACTATAGAATGCGGCCTCCTCCTCGTAGTCGGCGGGCGCGGTGACGAGGTGGAACCAGGAGGCGAGCTCGCCGTACATCTTGGAAGGCATAAGATAGGTTACTCTACGGCGAGGGTGTGAATCTGAAGGTGCTCAGTATCGCCTCAACGACTGCTAGATCGGGAGCGTCCTCTGAGATCACGGAGCCGCCAACCAACATGGTGTGCCCAGGTGGGAACTCAACCCAGTAGCTATGTCCAGCGGAACTGAGAGTGTCTGTCAACGTGCCTGTGCCTGGGCAATGAATGGCGGCGCGGCCAAGAAATATGGTTCGAAGGGCATCATTCCCGCATGAGCCGATGAGGTGGTCGACGTCAAACCCCGGGGAGATGTCTGCGATGACGCTGAACTGTGAAGCGCCCGGGAGTGGAGGCAGTCCCACGTCCTCGTGCCCAGCAGCTATCGCGTCATCGAGCGCCTTCTTGTAGGCTGGATCCAGGATCCTCATCTGGCTGTCGGAGACGATGTCCAGGGTCCAGTCCGGCGGGTACTGCAGTTCGAAACCAAGCGGACTGGCGTATGATCGCCACTCTGAGGTGTCGATACCGGACGATGAGCCACTCTCTTGGGTCGGCCTGTTGGTGGGTGAGAGATTGGCGTCGCCGCCGGCGGAGCATGCTCCGGCGAGGAGTCCTACCGCAAAGACGATCGGTGCGATCTTCAGGTGACCCGCCATGTGTTCCCTCCTACGCCAAATGTAGCTGACTACTTAAGCGTTCGCCTCTACCACCACGCCGGCGCCCGCTTCGACGCGGCCGATGCGGGCGGCGAGGAAGCCGTCGGCTTCCAGCGCGGCGGCGAGGGCATCGACTCGCTCCGGCGGGACGGCGAGCAGCAGCCCGCCGGAGGTCTGGGCGTCGAACAGCAGATGCTCTACGGCCTCATCGATGCCCTCAGCGACCGTTACCTTGCCTGCTAATCCTTCGCGGTTACGGCCGGCGCCGCCGGTGATCTGGCCGGCTCGGGCGTAATCGAGCGCGCCCGGCAGCGCGGGCGCCTGCGCGGCGTCGATGACGAACCGGACATCGTGCGCCATCTCCTCGGCGTGGCCTAGCAGCCCGAAGCCGGTCACGTCCGTGCAGGCGTGGACGCCGGCTTCCAGCGCCAGGTGCGCCGGATGGCGGTTGAGCCGCAACATGCTATCGATCGTGGCCTGCAGGTGCTCGGGCGCGCAGGCATCGTCGCGGGCGGCCGTCAGGACGATGCCGGTGCCCAGCGCTTTGGTGAGCAGCAGGACATCGCCGGGCTGTGCGCCGGACTTGCGCAGCAGAGCGTCCGGGCGGACGGTGCCGGTGACGCAGAGGCCGTACTTCGGCTCCGCGTCGATGATTGTATGGCCGCCGGCGATGACGCCGCCCGCCTCGGCGACCTTCTCCGCGCCGCCGCGGAAGATCTCGGCCAGCAGCTCTGCCGGCTGGTCGTCCGGGAAGCCGGCGATCTGCAGCGCGAGCAGCACCTCTCCGCCCATGGCGTAGACGTCGCTCATGGCGTTGGCGGCGGCGACCGCTCCGAACGTGTAGGGGTCATCGACGACGGGCGGGAAGAAGTCTACCGTCTGCACGATCGCGAGATCGTCGCTGATGCGATAGACGGCGGCGTCGTCCGGCGCGTCGAGCCCGATGAGCAGGTCCGGGAAGTCGGCGGCGCGGAAGGTGTCGTGTATGGGGCGCAGCACCTGCGCCAGCATGGCGATGCCCGCCTTGCCGGCTCAACCGGCGCAGGACGCCAGGCTGGTCAGGCGCACTTCGTCGAGCGTCACAGACTCACCCCCTTTCGATTGGGATATTGCGTCACGTTCGATTATACGCTGTTGCGACCCATACACGGGTGGATATATGCCGCCGTCCGTGTTCACGATTATCGCGCTGGCATGGTTCGTAGGGGTCTTCACCTGCCCGCCGGCAGGCGGGGACCCCAATGGCGTTGGGTTTGGCTGTCGGGCTGAAGCCCAACCCGCGCTGGTGATGGTAAGGATGAGGCTATTCACAACTGTTGCACTTTCGAAACCACTTTTCGCATTGACAGGCGTATTCTATATATGGGCCCACAAGAATCGTATGCAATTGAAGGAGGAACAACGTGAAAAGAATGTGGAAGGTAGGACTGGCCATGGTGGCCGTTATCGCCCTCGGCGGCGCTGCGTTCGGCTTCGTCGCCGCGCAGGAAGACTCCGGCATTCCCGGCGGCGAGCGCCTGAACAACTTCATCGAGCGGCTGGCTGGCAACCTCGGCATCAGCCAGGACGAACTGGAAACGGCGATCGACAACACCCAGCTCGAGCTGGTCGACGAGGCGCTGACCAACGGCGACATCACGGAAGAGCAAGCGGCGGAAAGGCGCGCCCGCATCGAGGCCGGAGAGACGGGCTTCTTCCCGGGCGGGAAGCACCGGCCGCAGCACCGTGGCTTTGGTGTGAAGACGGAGATTGCAGAGTTTATCGGCGTGACGCCCGAAGAGCTGAAGGCCGGCCTGGAGAGCGGCCAGAGCGTCGCGCAGGTTGCCGAGGCGAACGGCGTCACCGCAGAGGCGCTGACCGGGTACCTGCTCGGCGAGATATCGACGCATCTGGCCGATGCCGTCGCGAACGGCAAGATCGACCAGGCGAAGGCCGACGAGATCCTGGCCAACGCGCCGGACAAGATCGAAGAGAAGATTAACCGCGAAGGGCTGCCGGAAAGGCGCCACGGCGGCCACGCGGGCGCAGGTTTCCGTCAGAGCGATTTCCGACGCGGCGACGCGCCAATGCTGGAGCCGGTGGGAGTTTCACCCACGTTCTAGAACGGAGAACTACGGGTGTTCAGAGAGGGAGGCTGACCAGCCTCCCTCTCCCAGCATCCGGCTATACTGGTGACGGCATGACAGACGAGTCCGAATTGATCTTGGTAGCAGATGACGACGAGCACATCGTCGAGCTCGTCTCGATGTACCTCACCCACGCCGGCTATCGCGTGGAGGCGGCGATCGACGGCGATGAGGCGCTGAAGAAGACGAAGGAGTTGAAGCCCGCGCTCTTGGTCCTCGACATCATGATGCCCGGCCCGGACGGCCTGCAAGTCTGCCGGGCGCTGCGACGGCGCAGCAGCGTGCCAGTGATTCTGCTGACGGCGCGTACCTCGGACATCGATAAGATCGCCGGCCTGCGCTTTGGCGCGGACGACTACGTTACGAAGCCGTTCAACCCGGATGAGCTGGTGGCGCGCGTCGATGCCGTATTGAGGCGCGCGAACAGCGGCGTCCGCGAGCCGCAGCCGGAGCGGCTGGAGTTGGGCGGCCTCGATATCGACCTGACGGGCCGGACAGCCGCGCTAGATGGCGAGGCGTTCGCGCTGACGCCGAAGGAGTTCGACCTGCTCACTACGTTCGCCCGATTCCCCAACGTCGTCCTCGACCGCGAGCAGCTCCTCGATCTGGTCTGGGGCACGTCGTTCTACGCGTTGCGGACGGTGGATGTCCACGTGGCGAGACTGCGGGAGAAGCTGAAGGCCAGCCCGGTCCAGATCGAGACGGTCTGGGGAACAGGCTATCGTCTCGCAGTGGAGGAGTAGCATGGCCTCGGGTGGGAGCATCCTGTTTAGCCTTCAGAGCAAACTGATCTTCGCGTTCGTGGCAGTTGTGATGGTAGCGCTGCTATTGGCGAGCGCGGTCTTCGTCTTCGTGCGGCGCGGAGACCAGGAGCGGCACGAGCTGGACCGCGTGCTCGCCTCTTCGCCCGCTATCTTCGTGCGCTTCTCGATTCTGGAGGAGCGGGCGGTGAGACGGGCGCAAGTGGCGGCGTTCGTGGACGAGGCGGCTGAGGGCTTCGATGTGCGCATCCTCCTCGTCGATCGCAGGCTGGGCGAAGTGATCGCGGATAGCGAGGATGTGCTCACGGGGCAACGGCTGGTGTTGCCTCGGGAGCTGTCCGTGTCGGAGCCTGGCCACTTCCCGCCCTACATCTCTTGGGAACCGGAAAAGGGTACGCCTGGTAGCGGCTTAGTACTGGTCGCGCCCGCTATGGAACGTTTCGGCCCGCTCTTCCCACGGCAGAACCAGCAGTTCCGGTTGCTGCTGGCCGTGCCGGAGAGCACGATCGCGGGCGCCTGGCAGGGGCTGCTGCCGGCGTTGGGCGTGGCGGCGGCGATCGCGCTTCCCATCGCCGCCCTGCTTGCCGTCATCGTCGCCCGCTACATCACGCGGCCCTTGCAGCAGCTCACGATCGCCTCCCAGCGCATGGCGGAGGGTACGTTCGATGTCCAGGTCTCCGTCGACCGCCGCGACGAAGTCGGGAGGCTGGCGGCGGCGTTCTCATCGATGGCCGTCCGCGTGGGCGAGGCGCACGAGCAGATGCGGGCGCTGGTGACGAACGTCTCGCACGATCTAAAGACGCCGCTGACCTCCATCCTCGGCTTCTCGCAGTCGCTACGTGACCGCAGCGACGTCGACAGCGCGGAGGCGCAGAGGGTGGGCACCGTCATTCACGATGAGGCGTTGCGGTTGAACGCACGCCTGAACGATCTGCTCTACCTCTCCGAGTTGGAGTCCGGCCAGGCGATTCTGGAGCGGGATGAGATCGATCTGCACAAGCTGGTGACGGATGTCGCCCGGCGCATCGAAGCCGCCTCGCCCGGTCTTCGGCTCAGCGCCGACCTGGCGAACGATCTGACGGTGCGCGCCGACGGCGCCAAGCTGGAACGAGCGCTGGAGAACCTGCTGGACAACGCGAGAAAGTACACGCCCCCCGGTGTAGAGGTGAGCGTTCGCACCTTCGCCGAAGCGGGCGATGCCGTCATCGAAGTGCGCAACCGGGCGCCGGAGATGTCGTCTGAAGAGCTGCCGCGTCTCTTCGAGCGGTTCTATCGGCGCGACCAGGCGCGGGGCGGGCGCGACCAGACGCTGCGCGCGCCGAGTGGCTCCGGCCTCGGCCTACCGATCGCGCGCGACCTGATCGAGCTGCACGGCGGTACGCTGGCGGCAACGCTCAGCGGCGGCGAGATCGTCTTCACGATCCGGCTGCCGGGGCGCTCCGGCGAACACGCGCCGGGCGGCGCTTGAATCGGCTGATGCTCTGCGTTAGCATCTGGCCATATGGACGAAGAGACGCCAGCCGAAGAGCAGCCGGAATCTCCGGTGCCAGAGGGGGCCGACTTCGGCCTCCGCGACCTGCTCGGCGCGGTCAACCTGCGCGACTTCGCACGCATGGCGTGGAGCGAGCTGGTGCAGATCGCGACGACGTTCGCCCGGCGGCTGAACGCCGCCACCAGCCTGCCGTTCGGCCCGTTCGTCTTTCTCATCGCGTTGGTTGTGCTCGCCGTCAGGATGGCGCTGCTGACGCTGGTCGTCGTCTTCTTCGGCGGGGGCATCCTCGCCATCACCGTCGTGCGGTTGATCTCGCGCATCGCGCGCACCGGCCCGGACGACGTCTAGGAGGCGGCGCGCGGTCTGTCCCTGGTGAAAGGAGTTGTGATGACAGATCAGGAGAACATTCAGGTGGTGCAGGATCTCTACGCGGCGTTCGGCCGCGGCGACGTCGCAGCGGTGTTGGCTGCCTTCACGGATGATGCGGAGATCGTGTTCCCAGGCCCATCGGTGATTCCTTTCACCGGCACACACAGAGGTCAGGCTGCCATCGGCCAGTTCTTTCAGACACTCGGCGAGAATGTTGAGATACGGGAATTTGGAGCCGACGAGTACATTGCCCAGAACGAGACAGTGGTCGCTCTCGGCCACGAACGCGCGAGCGCGAGAGATTCAGGTCGTGGCTGGGAAACTGATTGGGCGATGGTCTTCACCCTGCGGGACGGGAAGATATCAGGCCTCCGCGAGTTCCACGAAACGGCAACCATCGCGGCGGCGTTTCGAACGGACTGACTCGCCTGGCGGAATCGCTACGCTGTTTCGATCCTCGGGCTCTCCAGCGTACGCCGGATCGCGGCGTCGGCGCGGAGAAACTTCACCAACTGGCTCGTCGTGATCCCTAATGCCCGCGCCGCCTGCGCATAGCTGCCGCCGGCGGCCTCCAGCGCGTCCAGCGCTGTCGCGGCGACGATGGGATAGACGGGGTTGCGCTCGTTGACGGCAAGCGTGCCGTCAGGGCCTCGCTGCGCGATAAACTCCTTAGGTAGCTTCGTTGTTTCCAGATCGAACGGGGCGCGCACTGCGAGCGCAATGCGCTCCCGCAGGCGGCGCAGAGCGCGAAGACGATTCCGCTGCAAGTAGCGCGTGTCGGCGCTATGGGCACTCAGCCCCGACGGCTCGTGGTGTAGCCGGGCAGCCGTCTCAACTTTGTTCCGCCGTTGGCCGCCCGGCCCGCTCGATCGATAACGCTCCTCCCGGCACTGCTTCAGCAGCGCTTCGTCATCGAGCCGGAGCCAGCCGTTGCGGCGGGAGGCGGTTGTCACGTCGCGTTCGCCCGTCCGCGCTCCGGTACCGGCTGCCAGCAGCGCTCGTCGCCGAGCGCGGCGGCGGGGCTAGCGCTGTCGAGTTGTGTATTCATGCAATCACCTCTGCCATGAGCGTACGATACGGCGACGCCGCCCGTCTAACCGAATCTTGCGGTCGATGTCGGCCTATCTTCGGCGCTCGCCGCCCATGCTATCCTGCTTCGCATGGCAGTCCGAGCTTCTCCCGCCGCCAGGAAGCGCCGGCGAAGGCCGGCCAGGCCGCTGACGCCGGCACGGATCATCACGCTGCTGGACGGCGAGTACGGCACGCTGCCCTGGCGCCCGCACGGCGATCCGATCGCCGAGCTGGTGCTGACGCTGCTCTCGCAGCACACGTCAGACCACAACTCCGGCCGCGCGTTCATCCGGCTGTTGGACACCTTCCCCGACTGGCCGTCCGTCCTGGATGCGGACGTGAAGGAGATAGAGCGGGCGATCCAGCCGGGTGGCCTGGCGCCGACGAAGGCCCCGCGCCTGCAGGCGATGCTGCGCGAGGTGTGGGTTCGCCGCGACGGTTCGTTTGACCTCTCGTTCTTGCGGGAGCTGCCGGCGGAGGACGCGCGCGACTGGCTGCGCAGCCTGCCCGGCGTGGGGCCGAAGACCGCGGCCTGCGTGCTGCTCTTCGCGCTAGGGATACCGGCGCTGCCCGTCGATACGCACGTCCACCGCGTCGCCAAGCGGCTCGGCCTCGTACCGGAGAAGGCGACGGCAGAGAAAGCGTGCGAACTGCTGGAAGCGAAGTTGAAGCCGGAGCAGGTCTACCCCTTCCACATCCAGCTGATCAAGCACGGCCGCCGCACCTGCTCCGCCCAACGGCCGAAGTGCGCATCCTGTCCGCTGCGTGCGCGCTGTCCGAGCGCAGAGGCGTAGGCCTCGCCCCGACTCCTTGCCCGCCCCGATCCGCCGTCGTTATACTCGAACGTACCCATCACACTGATCGAGGCGCAGACATGGTTCGAGTAGGCATTATCAACGTTACCGGCTACATGGGAGCCGAAGCCGCGCGCCTGCTCCACAGCCACCCGGAGGTCGAGCTTACCTCCGTTACCGGCCGCAGCGAGGCGGGCAAGCCGCTGGGCGCGGTCTTTCCGCATCTTGCGCCTCTCGGCCTCACGATCGAGAAGCAGTTGGGCGAGGTCGATGCCATCGTCTCCGCCCTCCCGCATGCCGCCAGCGCCGAGACGCTGCTGCCGTACATCGAGCAGGGGCTGCCCGTCGTCGATCTGAGCGCCGATTTCCGGCTCCGCAGCGAGGCCGACTACGAGTCGTGGTACGGCAGCCACCCGGCGCCACAGCTTCTCTCCCAGGCCGTGTTCGGCATTCCGGAGCTGCATCGAGAGGAGATCGAGGCGGCGAAGCTCGTGGCCGCGTCCGGCTGCCACTCATCGGCGGCGATTCTTGCGCTGGCGCCCGCGGTCAAGGCGGGCCTGATCGACCCCGACATCATC
>JADFKB010000163.1 GCA_022565155.1 Chloroflexota bacterium
GCTCGACTGCCACCTCGATATGGAAGAGGAGGCGCGCGACCGGCACCAGGAGCTGTTGGCCGAGTTCGGCATCGACGAAGACGAGACGCGCCAGGGCCGCCCGCCGACCGACTTCGAGCGGCGCGGCGCCCGCGTCGATGCCGTCGACGCGCGCGGCGTCGCCGGCCGCGTCGTCGAGTTCGACGGCGACCTGGGCCTCGTGATCGGCGCGGGCGGCGGCAGCCTGACGATCTTCGATGCCGTCCAGCGCCACGGCGGCCGGCCAGCTAACTACTGCGAGATCGGCGGCAATCCCAGCGTGCTCAAGGCCTGCGAGCTGACCAAGCTGGTGCTGAGCAAGCCCGGCGTCGAGAAGATCGCCGTGATCATGAACGTCGTCAGCAACACGCGCGTCGACATCGTCGCTCGCGGCGTGATAAAGGGCGTCGTCGAGTCGGGCTTCGACCCGGCGGAGAAGATCGTCTTCTTCCGCATCCCCGGCGCCTGGGAGAGCGAAGGCTTCAAGATCCTGGAGAAGTACGGGGTCGAGTACGGCGACCGCACCGTCTCGATGTCAGAGGCGGCGCGGCGCGCAGTAGAGAAGCTGGGGGCGAAGGGATGATGGCCACGGCGAAGGCCCAGCGGCAGCACTACCTACCGGCAACGTTCCTAGCGGGCTTTTCCATGGAAGAGGCCGGACCAAGGCGAAAACGACCTATAGCTGTCGGAGATAAGCTTGAGCAGAAGTGCTTCGTGCAGCGCGCTGAGAATGTGGGATGGATGAGGAACCTCTACTCGGACGATATTGACAGGACGTGGTCTGACATAGAGGCCAGGCTAGCCCCAGCTCTAGATGAGCTAGTTGAGGGAACGATTGACGCTCTCACGTGGGCCGGCACGCTTGTACCATTCGCGGCCTCGGTTCTTGTGCGAGCGCCTGAATTTGATCGGCGAATGGAGAAGAGGATGGAGCAAGTCCTTGGCGACCAAGCAGATGGCACAGAATTCAATACGGGGGCCGCGCGGTCGTTGGAGATGCAGCGTATAGTGGCTCCTATCATGGCTGCTCATTGGATAGTGAGCTCAGTTGCGGGTGAAGGTGAACTCATAACCAATGACGCAGGCTTCGTTGGCTTTCAAGCGCCTGAGGTAGGGGTCCGAGGAATTGCGATTCCGTTGGGACGTCATCATGTCCTGCAACTAGTACCATCTGCCAGCCGCGGTCTTGCGGTGGCTCGTGAAGGCTTATGGTATCCACTCATTACCCATAACAAGCTTCGGGCTGGCAATCACACTGACCTGAACGAGACCGCAACCAAGGGAGCTGATCGTTTCGTCTATGGCTCAAACAGGCAAGATGTTGGTCGCTTTCTATCGACGTACCCATTCTCGGGAGGACAGTCGCCAGAGCCGGGCCTGTTCGGATTCGTAGGCAAAGAGCTGGCAAGACGGAACGAATTCTCTTGGCATTGGCTGGTATCCATCCTGTCAAAACCCGTTGACGACCGTGATGTGTGGGTGTCCGGAATTGACTGGAAGGCCGTTGCTTCACAGTGGAAATGTATCGTCGTGTTCCCGCTAAATCAGCAGATGGGAACTCCTGGGCTGACTAGAGTTGGCGACACTATCTTCATTGACCTCCAGGCTGCGACACCGGGCGCGGAAGAGAACCACTAACCTATGTCCATCCTTGTAGACGAGAATACCACGTTCATCATCCAGGGCATCACCGGCCGCGAGGCGGTGAACATGACCCGCGAGTGCCTCGACTACGGCTCGAAGGTCGTCGGCGGCGTCACGCCGGGCCGCGGCGGCCGCGACGTCTACGGCGTGCCGGTCTACGACACCGTGCGCCAGGCGGTCGAGAAGCACGGCGCCACCGGCTCGGTGCTTACAGTGCCGCCGGCGTTCACCCGCGACGCCGTCTTCGAGGCGATCGACGCCGGCATCAAGCTGCTCGTCATCGTTACCGAGCGCATCCCGCGCGCCGAGGTGAGCGAGATGGTCGAGTTCGCGGCGATGCACGACGCGCGCATCATCGGCCCGAACTGCCTGGGCATCATCTCGCCGGGCAAGTGCAAGATGGGCGGCATCGGCGGGCCGGCGGCCGACACGCGCAAGGCTTACACGCAGGGGCCAGTCGGCATCATGTCGCGCAGCGGCGGCATGACGACGGAGATCGCGAACGCGCTCACCGCCGCCGGCCTGGGCGAGAGCACGGCCGTCAGCATCGGCGGCGACGCGATCATCGGCTCCAGCTACGCCGAGCTGATGCCGCTGTTCGAGGCTGACGACGAGACGAAGGCGATCGTCATCTATTCCGAGCCCGGCGGCCCAATGGAGGCGCAGCTCTCCGCCTACGTGCGCGAGAACAATTCCAGACTACCGATCGTCGCGTTCATGGCAGGACGGTTTATGGACAAGATGCCGGGCATGCGCTTCGGCCACGCCGGTACGATCGTCGAGGGCAAGCAAGACACCGCCGCCGAGAAGCTGCTCCGGCTGGAAGAGGCAGGCATCGCCGTCGCCGAGGAGATCGAGCAGATACCGGCGCTGGTGAAGGAGCGGATCTAATGACTCCAGAAGCTGGCTCGGAAGTGAAGGTGTCGGATATGCAGACCGCCACCTCTGCTGATGGCACGAACATCGCCTACTGGTACAGCGGAGACGGTCCGCCGTTGCTGCTTGTGCATGGAGCCCTATCGGATAGAACCGCCTGGATACTCATTCAGCCGCTCCTGGCGGAGCGGTTCACGGTGTACGCCATGAACAGGCGCGGGCGCGAGGGCAGCGGTGAACCTCAGGCACACGCGATCGAGCGGGAGTTCGAAGACATCGTCGCGGTAGTAGACGCTATCGGCGAACCAGTCCATCTACTCGGGCACTCCGGCGGAGCGCTGTGCGCGCTTGGCGCAGCGCTGCTCACAGATCGCCTGCGGAGCCTGATCCTGTACGAGCCTCCGCCACCTGGATCGCGCGTGGACGTGGAACTAAAGTCGCTTCGGGAGATGATACACAAGAGCGAAGCGGAAGATATCGTGCTTGAGTTTCTCAGAACGGGGCCTCGTGTATCAGAAGAAGACATCGAGCGAGTGCGGGAGTCTCCCATATGGCCACACATCGTCGCGCTTGCGCCGACGCTGGCGTCGGAACTCGACGCCGTCGCCGCTTATGAGTTCGACGCCTCCCGCTACCGCACTCTGGATGTGCCGCTGCTGCTTCTCCTAGGCAGCGACAGCCCGCCGGTGCTTCGAGAGGTCAGCGACGCACTCGCTGACGTCGTGCCCAACGTGCGCATGACGGAGCTGGCGGGGCAGCAACACGCGGCGAATTACGACGCTCCCGAACTGTTCGCCGCGGAAGTCACGAAGTTTCTCGACCAGGTTCAGGAGTCCCAGTGATGCCCATGTTCGTCCACCTGGAGGTCGACCCTGCCGCCGCCGCCGATACAGTGCTGGCGAAGAAGCTGGTCGAGGTCTGCCCTGTCAACATCTTCGAGCAGGACGCAGATGGCACGTGCGTCGTCGTCGAGGAGAACGAGGACGAGTGCGTCCTCTGCGACCTCTGCGTCCAGGCCGCGCCCGAAGGCCAGGTGCGCGTGATCAAGCTCTACGAATAGGGCGTTGCACGCCGGCAGCGATCGCATCGTAAGGTCACCCGTGACCCCGCCGTTCGTAGCCGCGGACGAGATAGGGATTAGCTAGATGCCCGCCGTCACCTACCACCTCGTCGCCGAGCCGTCCTACCAGAGCTGCGACCCCGCCGAGGCATACACGCCCGAGTCGTTCGCCGATGACGGCTTCATCCACTGCTCGGACGGGGTGGAGAACGTCATCGCTACCGCCAACCGCTACTACAAAGACGACACGCGGGAATACCTTGCGCTGGTGATCAACGTCGATAAGGTTACCGCGCCGGTTGAGTACGAAGACCCGCGGCGCATCTTCCCCCACATCTACGGCCCGCTGAACCGCGACGCCATCGCGTCCGCGCTGCCTGTGAAGCGCGACCCAGATGGCACGTTCACGGCGTTAGAGCTGCCGAAGCCGGGGTAGCGGCTCAGCTTGACAGTCTGTTTGCGCGGTAGTATCCTACGCTGTAGAGGAGTGTGTTCTCCTCTTCGCCATCCAGACCAAGAGTCTGGGCGGCGTTTTTTGTCTACGCGGAGAGCTTATTCTGTCCGTTATGTAGAAGTAGGAAATGAACTGGTACGACGAATGCGGTA
>JADFKB010000164.1 GCA_022565155.1 Chloroflexota bacterium
GCTTCGCTTCTTCATGCGGCTGCTCATGCTCGTGATCGGCCAGATCGCCGCCGGACGCATCTCGCGGCCTAACCTGCCGTCGATGGAGGGCATGCGCTTCGGTCGCGGCACGGCCGAGCCATCGACGTAGGCGAGGCTTTCCAGCCTCGCGCCGCGACAGGCTAAAGCCTGTCCCACGGGGGCTAAAGCCTGTCCCACGGGTTTCAGCATGACAAACGCGCGATGATCACCGTCCTCGCCGGCGGCGTCGGCGCGGCGAAGTTTCTGCGCGGCCTCGTCGATGTCGTCGACCCGGCCACCGTCACGGTCATCGGCAACACGGCCGACGACGAGGAGTTCCTCGGCCTCCACGTCTCGCCCGACCTCGATACCGTCGTCTACACGCTGGCGGACGTCGTCGATCCGGAGGCCGGCTGGGGCATCGCCGGCGATACCTACACCGCGCTCGAGCAGGCGGAACGGCTGGGCGAAGAGGTCTGGTTCCGCCTGGGCGACAAGGACATCGCCACCCACCTGTTGCGCACGCGACTGCTGCGCGGCGGCCAGACGCTCAGCCAGGCGACCAGCGCCATCGCCGCTAAGTTTGGCGTCGGCTGCAAGCTGCTGCCGATGACCGACGACCGCGTTCGCACGGTCGTGACCACCGCCGGCGGCGAGATCTCGTTTCAGGAGTACTTCGTCCATCGCCGCCAGCAGGACGAGGTGCGCGCTATCAGGTTCGACGGCATCGACAAGGCGCGGCCCGCCCCGGGCGTGATCGACTCGATTACCCAGGCCGGCGCGGTGATCATCGCGCCGTCCAACCCGCTCGTCAGCATCGGCCCGATTCTCGCCGTGCCCGGCATACGCCAGGCGCTGGCCGATACGCCGGCCACCGTCGCCGCGATCAGCCCGATCGTCGGCGGGCGGGCGCTGAAGGGCCCGGCCGACCGGATGCTGACCTCATTACACCACGAAGCGAGCGCAACCGGCGTCGCGCGCCTCTACGCTGACTTCCTCGACCTGCTGGTGCTCGACGACGAGGACGCCGCGCTCGCCGACCAGGTAGAGGCGCTGGGCGTGCGCGCTCACGTCACCGGCACGATCATGCGCGATGCCGCCTCGCGTCGCGCCCTGGCCGAGGCGACGCTCAAGGCGATAAGCTAGCAGCGTGCGCATCGCTCTGATCCCGGTGAAAGAGCTCTCCTCGGCGAAGACGCGGCTGTCGCCGCTGCTGGATGACGCCGCCCGCCGCGCGCTGACAATCGCGATGTACCGCGACGCGCTGGACGCGGCGCTGGCTTGCGCGGCGCTCGACGGCGTCGCCGCCGTCACCCGCGACGACGAGCTGCTATCGATCGCAGAGGAGGCCGGCGCGCAGCCGATGCCGGAGCCCGGCGGCCTGAACGAAGCGCTCGACTCGGCGGCGCGAGCCCTGGCAAGCCGCTCGGACGTGGAGCGGCTGCTGGTGCTGGCCGCCGACCTGCCGCTCGCCCGGGCGGCCGACATCGCGGCCGTTGTGGAAGCGCAAGCGGACGTGGCGATTGTAGCGTCGAACGACGGCGGCACGAACGCGCTGGCGCTGACGCCAGCCGCGTTCGCGTTCCGCTACGGGCCCAACAGCGCGCGGCTACACGTCGAAGCAGCGCGGGAGGCCGGCCTGAGCGTCGAGCCGCTCGACCTGCCGGGCCTGGCGCTCGACATCGATACGCCGGCCGACCTGGAGCGGCTGCGCGACGCGGTAGCGGACGGGCGACGGGCGGGACGGCGCACGCTGGCGACGCTGCAGAAGCTGAATCTCGTCTCGCCGCCGGTGCAGGAGGGTAAGAGAAGATGAACGCCTACGAAGCGATAACCGGACGCCGCTCCTTGCGGCAGCTCGCCACGCTGCCGGTGCCGCAGCCGCTGATCCAGAAGCTGCTCTACGCCGCCTGCCTCGCGCCGGCGCCGCACCACACGAAGCCCTGGCGCTTCATCCAGCTGGAGAGCGCGCGCTCCCGCAGCCGCCTGGCCGAGGCGATGGGCGCGGCCTGGCAGCGCGACCTACAGGGCGACGGCGTGGCGGAGGAGAAGATCGCCTACCTGCTGGAGCGATCGCAGCGGCAGATCGAGGCGGCGCCGGCGCTCGTACTCGGCTGCCTTGTCGGCGACGGCCTGCGCGCCTGGCCCGACAAGACGCGTCGCCGCGCCGAGTATCGAATGGCGGTGCAGAGCATGGGCTGCGCGCTGGAGAACATGATGGTTGCCGCGCAGGGGGAGGGGCTGGCCAGCTACTGGATATCGGCGCCGCTCTTCTGTCCGGACGCCGTCCGCGACGCGCTCGACCTGCCGGCCGAGTACGAGGCGCAGGCGCTCGTCGTCTTCGGCTACCCGCAGGCCGGCGTCACGCCGCGCCCCCGCCAGGAGCCAGACCTGGCGACGCTGATCAAGAAGGCATAGGGAGCAGGGCGATTCGCGAATCGCTCCCTAGCACGCCTCATCTGGCCATGCAGCCTTGCGTTGCCGTGCTACAATAGCTCCGCCAAATCTTCGACAACGGGAAAGGAGCCAGAACATGCCCCACGAGATGATCATCGCGGAACAGCACGGCAGGGTGGGTGTGATCAAGTTCAACCGGCCCGAGAAGCTGAACGCGCTCCACGCCACCATGTCTGCCGAGGCGCGCCAGCAGATCGACGACTGGAACGCCGACCCATCGATCGGGGCTATTGTCCTGACCGGCGAAGGGCGCGCCTTCTGCGCCGGCGCCGATATGGGCGGCTGGCAGCGCCAGATCGAACGGCGCGAGGCGGGAGGAGACGGCAACGGAGCACCGAGGCAACAGCCACCGGCGCCCGGGCAGCGCCAGGAGAGCTGGACCGAGATGTGGCAGCACTCCAAGCCCGCCGTCTGCGCGATCAACGGCCCGGCGATCGGCGCGGGGCTCACGATCACGCTCGGCGCCGATGTGCGCATCGCCTCGCCTCAGGCGCGGCTCTCCATGCGCTTCGTGCGTGTGGGCGTCATGCCAGAGCTCGCCAGCACGTACCTCCTCTCGCACATCGTCGGCGTCAGTCACGCACTCGATCTGATCATGAGCGGCCGGATCATCAGCGGCGAGGAGGCGGGGCGCATCGGGCTCGTCAACCGTGTCGTCGAGGCCGACAGCCTCCTCGATGAAGCCATCGCCATCGCGGCCGAGTACGCCTTCAACCCGCCCGAGTCTCTGCGCGCCATCAAGCGGCAGGTATGGGACAACTTGACCAACGTCGACATCCGCCGGGTGATGCGGGAGGAGATGCGCGAGTTCGTCGCCGCGCAGCGGCGGCCGCAGTTCAAGGAGGCGGTCACCGCCTTCCGCGAGAAGCGCGACCCGGACTTCCACAAGGTGGAATCGTAGCCTAGCGTGAAATCTCGGTTAGGAGACGAGGCAGGTCGCCGAGCCTGGTGATTACGACTGCTCTCTTTCTCAGCTTCTCACGGTTAGCAAGGTCGGCAACCAACTTCTCGCAAACCACGATGTCACAGTAGGCTATGGCTGGTATGAGCCCCATCCAGTCATAGAGGTCATTGTGCTTCACTTGCAGAGACTTGTTACGTGCCCACTCGTGTAGTAGATGGTTGGCCACTCTTTGTGTTGGGAGATCATCGATGAGTTCCTTCACTCCTTGCCAGTTGATGAAATCCAGCGCCGAGATAGGGACGCCGTGACGATCTAGTGCTTCACGCAGCGCTTCAACAATGTCGGTCAAAGACATTAGATAGACACCATCTTCGAGCATCGCCGATGGGAGGTTCGCCAACCACGACCTGACTGCAACCAGGTTCGCGACAAACAACTCTTCAACGTCCGCTAAATCTGGACGTGGCACATTGCTAAGCGACGCAAAGGGGCCCGCACCGAGCAGAGAACGCTCGATTAGATCATTGATCTGCCGCTCAAAAGCATCGCTTTGTCCAAGACCCAGCAATTCTACTGTCTCTTCCGGGACGACAAACTTCTGGATTGGTTCACCTTCCGCATGATTCATGCGACTTTCGCCTGCGCGGCTTTTTCTTTAGTCGGCTGGCTGTATCATAGGCGATTCTTGGTGGATTGGAAGCGATTGGCGAAATAACGGGAAGCGCCCACGCAACTCCCTATGGAAACGAATCAAGAGATGGCTTCTGGACTGACAACACGACTCCACGACACGTTCTGGCGGGATCCGGAC
>JADFKB010000043.1 GCA_022565155.1 Chloroflexota bacterium
TGTTGACGAGTTCGCGGTCCATCTCGCGATAGTGCGCCCGGTATCGCGGCTCGAACTCCGCGAAGCACTCCCGGAACAGATCGTCGGGATACTCCCACGTCCACGAGTGGATGCGCTGCCGCATGAGCTCCAGGTTGTCGCCGGGGGTCATCCTGTCGTCCAGCCTGGCGAACTCCACCACCCGCACCGAACCGCCCAGCGAACGCAGCGCTTCCTGGATCTCCTCAGGCGCTGGCCGGGGCCGGGGAGTGAAATCCTTGCCCGCCAGCACGTCGTCCCAGAGAGCCTTGCTTGCTGTCCAGGGGTTGTCCCCTGGGTAGGGGCTGATGACGTGGACGAAGACACCGCGCGGTTCGAGCACGCGCACCAGCTCTTCTATTGATTGTCTCCAGTCGGATACGAGGTGCAGCACGTGCAACATCAGCGCCATCCGGAACGAGTCCGGCGCGAAGGGGAGCCGTGTCGCGTCCGCCAACAGCAGATCAGGACGTTCGTCGTTCGGGCCGACCTGCTCCCGCAGCTTCGCCAGCATCAGCGGCGCGATATCGACGCCGCGTATGCGCACGCCCCGCTTCGCCAGCGGCCGGGAGATGCGCCCTGTGCCGACGCCCACCTCCAGCACGCTGTCCGCTTGTACTGCATCTCGCTCCGCCAGCAGGGCGTCTGTCAGCTTGGCGGCGACTGCATCCGGCAGCGCGCGCGTGGCGTCGTAGAAGCTGGCCGCGCGATCGAAGCTGATGCTGTCTGGCATAGGTTAGGAGCTACTCAGCATTCGGCGGGCGCTGGCAGCGAGAATGCCCGCCAGCCCTGCGAAGGCGAGGGCGATGATGAACGAATGCGACCTTCCCTCGCCGATTCCAGCACCAGTGCCAGTCTCTGGCAGCACAAGAGTCGTGCTGGATGGCGCAACGCAGGTGATCGCGCCATCAACGATTTCCGGCCGCGGTGGCCGGAACCCGATCTCAGCAATGCCGGGAACACCCCACACATCTAATATCACCGACAGAGAGCTAGAGCCTTCCGTCTCGCAGTTGAATGCAATTGTTGCCAGTGTAAAATCTCCGGTCAACCCGCCGGCGCTGACGCCTCTGATGCGAAGCGCCGACTCGCTCCGCTCTAGATCGCAGGTACTGTTCTCAATAGGAACGCAGTCAGCTGGTTGGACTACTGCCGGATCGTAACGGATGTCGATGGCCCATGCTCCGAGCAACTCTGGGAAGTCGGCCACTGTCAGCGTCACAGTACCCTGCTGTCCGACAGTGATGGTGAGGGAGTCGATACTAACTATGCCAGTGCCGGTCTCTGGCAGCAAAGGCGCGGTGCTGGATGGCGCAACGCAGGTGATCGCGCCATCTACGATCTCCGGCGGCGGTGTGCCGAACCCAACGGCAGAACCCCAGACCTGTAAGATGATCGAGAGCGAGCTGGAGCCTTCCGCTTCGCAGTTGAATGTGATCGTTGCCAGCGTGAAGTCTCCGGCTAACCCTTCGGCGCTAGTGCCGAGGATGCGGAGAGAGTCAGGTGTGAACTGAAGGCGGCATACGCTGTTTTCACTAACAATGCAATCAGCAGGGTGAACCACTGCCGGATCGTAACGGATGTCGATAGCCCATGCTCCGAGTAACTCTGAGCGATCGGCAGCCGCCAGCGTCACGGTTCCCTGCTGTCCCACATCGATGGTGCGTGAGTCGATACTAACCGTACCAGCACCGCCGGCGGCTGCGTTCGTTGCAACCAGCCCGAGAACGAGCGCCATCGCGAGTCCGAGTAGTCTGATTCTCGCCATCAGCACGCATCCTTTCGCTCTGCCGCGCAGTGACCTAACTGCGGCGCTACCGCCAGCCGACCTCGTAGATGTGTGCTGGGTCCTCGAAACCGCGCATCTCGACTTCGCCGCGGTCGGCGAAGAGGAAGCCCTTGCCCGCCACCAGCTCCCGTACCACGTTCGAGGCGAGGATCTCGCCCGGCTCAGCGCGGTCGCAGATGCGGCTGGCGAGCTGGACGGCGGTGCCAAAGAGGTCGCTGTCCTCCACCACTGGCTCTCCGGCGTTGAGGCCGATGCGGACATGGACAGGGTCAAGGGCCTGTCCTTCCCCCTGGTTGTGCGATTCTAGCGCTCGCTGGATCGCAACGGCGCAGGCGACACCGGCCGAAGCCGATGCGAAGGAGGCCATGATGCCATCGCCGGTGTGCTTGATCTCGGAGCCGCCGTGCTCTGCCAGCGCCTCGCGCACCGCGCTGTTGTGTACGCGCACCAGCTCCTGCGCCTTGGCGTCGCCCAGACGTTGCGTTGTAGCGGTGGACGACTCCATGTCCGTGAAGAGGATGGTGAGCGGCGCCCCCGTGACCCGCACAGCTTCATCGTCCACCCCCAGATCGATCTCCAGGAAGCGGCGAATCTCTCCGAGCAGCAGGGCTTGCTGCAGCCAGGGTGTAGCCGAAGACTCGCCAAACGGAACGAACTTCGCATTGGGAAGTTGGGCGGCAAGGTTGCGTCCCAGATTGAAGGGCACAACATCATCGCCCTGGCCGTGCACGACGAGCGTCGGCATCGATATCCGATCGGCCAGAGCCCTAACATCGGTCTCGAACATCGCTCGCACTACCGCACCCTGCACCTCCGTTGAGGCCGACTGCCGTTGCAGGCGAGCGACGGCTTGAAACTTCACTACTTCCTCTGGTTCCAGCTCATCTCCCATGCCGATCGGGACGCCGAACGCCGAGATGTAGTCGGTCATCGCTTTGGCCCGATCAGGAGGTGACAGTTCAGAGCCGAGCAGAAAGGCGCTGGAGAGGATCAGTTTGCTTACGCGCTCCGGGTGAGCGGCAGCGTAGGCGATCGAAATTGGGCCGGCGAGGAAGCCGAGGCTAAGAAGGGCAAACCGATCCAAGTTCAGGTGATCGACGACGGCCGCTAGGTCGTCAGTCCAGCGCTCCATCGAGAGATCGTCAACGTCTCGATCCGAGAGGCCGCTGCCGCGCATGTCGTAGCGGATCAGGGTAACGCCCTGGGCCAACCCTTCGATTAGGTCGCGGGCGGCGGGCGTTTCCCACTCCAAGGACAGATAGCCTGGGAAGCCGGTGGCGTAGACCAGCGGCGGCCCTTCGCCGACAGTGGCGTAGGCGATGCTAACGCCGTCCTCCGTCGTGCAGAATCCTAGTTGCTGTTCCATCAGCGCTCCTTCCGCCAGCTTACCGCATCCAACTGTAACGTCGCGCTTGGCTCAGCCTTGGCTTTCGCCTTGGGCGAGCTCCGCGAACCTGTGCAGCAGTTGCGGGTAGCGCTTCGTTAGCTCCGCCCCGTCCACGAAGAGCGTCGTGCCGCTGACCCACGCCGCCTCGTCCGAAACGAGGAAGAGCGCGGCGCTGGCGATATCGTCCGGCGTACCGATTCGGCCAGCCGGGATGTTCTCCAGAAACTCCTCGCGGATCGCGTCGATGGCGACGAGAGGCGCGGCCAGCGGGGTATCGACGATACCGGGGCCGATGGCGGTGACGCGGATGCCATGCTCCGCCAGCTCCATCGCCGCCACCTGCGTAAACATCTCCACGCCCGCCTTGGAGCAGCAGTACGCTGACATGCCTTCGGACGGCTGGCGGGCGTTAATTGAAGCGATATTGACGATGACGCCACCCTCTCCCTGCGCGATCAGCTGGCGCGCCTCGTGCTTCGTCGATAGAAAGACGCCCCGCAAATTGAGTCCAACCACCGCGTCCCACTGCTCGGCAGTCTGGTTCACGATCGGCGCCAGCGTGCCGATGCCCGCCGCGTTGATCGCGATATCAAGCCGTCCGAACCGCTCGACTATTGCCCGCAGCATCGATTCGGCGCCAGCCTCGCCCGAAAGATCAGCCTGCGTCCACGCGCAGTGGTCGCCCAACTCGCCGGCGCGCTCTTCAGCGCCAGCGGCATTTACGTCGGCAAGCATGACCTGCGCGCCCTCTGCGATGAAGCGACGGGCGATCCCAAATCCGATGCCAGACGCGCCGCCGGTGACAATAGCAACCTTATCCTGCAACTTCATATCTCGCATGTCCCTTCTGTCCGATCCGTATTCGAACTGCGTCTCCAGAGCCAGATCATCGTACAACATCATCACAGCAGCCGCAGCGCCACGTTCAGGTCTGGTAGAATGACGTTCGCTATGGCCAGCCAACAACCGGAGCTGCGCGACCTACCGGACGAGGTGCTGGAGCGTCTGGGCCTCACCCGCGAGCGTTGGAACGCGGTCCAGAAGGAGATGCTCGAACGGGAAGCGCGCGCGCCGAACGTCGGCGATACGGCGGCCGACTTCGAGCTGCCGGTGCTGGGCGACCTGGAACGTACGGTGCGCCTGTCCAGCTTCAGAGACAAGCGGCCGGTCGCGCTCATCTTCGGCTCGTACACCTGACCGCCCTTTCGCAAGCAGGCCGGGCGCCTGCAAGAGCTGCACCACCAGTACGGCGACCGCGTCGAGTTTCTGATCGTCTACATCCAGGAGGCGCACCCCTCCGACGGCTGGGAGATGCAGATCAACGTCGAAGAGAATATCGTCTACGCGCAGCCGAAGAGCTTCGATGAGCGCGAGCACGTGGCGGAGGCCTGCTCGCTGGAGTTGAAGCTGGAGATCCCGACGCTGATCGATGACATGGAGGACAGCACCGACCTCGCCTACTCCGCCTTGCCGGACCGGCTCTACCTGATCGGCACGGACGGCCGCATCGCCTATCGCAGCGAGCGCGGCCCGATGGGCTTCCGTCCGGAAGAGCTAGAGGCGGCGATCACGTCGTACCTCGCTTCGGCGTGACAACCAGCATCCGCTCCTCACTGCTCACCGTTCACCGGAGAGCTATGAATGCCGATCCTGGGGACAATGCGGTCTAGCCAGCGCGGGAACCACCAGTTGGCATCACCCGCCAGTTGCATGAACGACGGCACGAGGATCAGCCGGACCAGCGTGGCATCGATAAAGATGGCACTTGCCAGGCCAACACCAAACTCCTTTACGATGCGCTGGTCGCCCGCCACGAAAGCGAGAAATACGGCCACCATGATGGCTGCGGCAGCCGTGATGACACGTGTCGTCGCGGACAGCCCGCGAGCCACGGCTTCCGTGTTATCGCCGGTGCGGAGATACTCCTCTTGGATACGGCTGATGAGGAACACCTCGTAGTCCATGGACAGCCCGAAGAGGACCGCGAACAACATCATCGGCAGGAACGACTCGATTGGCCCTGTGTTCGAAACGCCGAGCAGACCCCCGAACCATCCCCACTGGAATACAGCCACGAGGATTCCGTAGGCAGCGCCGATCGAGAGGATGTTCATCACGGCAGCCTTAAGCGGGATCAGCACGGAGCGAAACACGGCCATCAACAGCAGGAAGCTCAGCCCGATTACACCGATGAAGAAGAAGACCATCCGCGACTCGATTCTGGCGGCGATGTCGATGAACACAGCCGTGGGGCCGCCAACCAGCGCTGAGGCGTCTGTGCCTTCTAGCTCCCCTGGCACGATCTGGCGCAACCGCTCAATGAGCTGCTTAGTGTCTTCGTCCTGAGGTGAGGAGTCAGGAATCACGGTGATCGTAGCGGCAGTGCTATCACCGTTGAACCGAGGAGGTGAGACGCTCGCCACGCCCGACTGTTGCTCAATAACGCTTGGCAGCTTCTCGACTGCGTTCGCACCTCCGGGGCCGTCGATGGCTATCCCAACCAGGATTGGCCCGTTGAATCCAACGCCAAAGCCTTCGGCCAGCAGGTCGTACGCCCGGCGTGATGTGAGGGACTCTGGATTACTACCGGCATCGGAGCTTCCGAGCCGAAGATCCAGGACAGGCGCTGCCAATGTTAGTAGCACGCCGAGTGACAGCACCAGGAAGAGCCACGGTGCCCGCTGGACGACGCGCGCCAACCGATAGCCAATTCCCGTCTCGCTCTCATGAGCTGACCCAGCGAGCAATGGGACGCGCCAGCGATCGATGTTCCTTCCTGCAAGCTTCAAGATCGCAGGCAGCACAAAGATGGCGACAAGTACAGAGAGCGCCACCACGATAGAGGCAGCAGTCCCCAGAAAGCCGACAAACGGAATACCAACCACCCAGAGACCGAAGAGGGCGATGACGACGGCGGAGCCGGCAAATGCCACTGAACGTCCCGCAGTACTGGCAGCCTTGACGATGGCGTCATCAACATCGAGCCCGCGCTCGAGGCCTTCCCTGTAACGGGTGACGATGAGGAGCGAGTAGTCGATGCCGACGCCGATTCCAATCATTGCGGCGAATTGGGGCGTGAATGCCGCCATATCGAAGATGGACGCACCAGTGCCGATCACGAAGAACCCGGATGCGAGCGCAAGTAGCGCAGTAAGGATGGGGACGCCAGCCGCGACGAGGGAACCGAAGGCAAAGAGCAGAATGATCACCGCGGCCGCCAGGCCGATGAGCTCTGCGCTGCCCGGCGGTTCCTGCTCCGAGGCACGGACGACCTGACCTCCGACCTCCACCTGGAACCCCGGAATCGAGTGCTCCTCGACGAGGTCTAACAAAGCGTCGACGCTTGAACGATCGAGGTCGAATGCCTGCTTCGCATATCCCACATTGATCCGCGCTATCGTCCCGTCCCCTGAGACCGCGCTCGCTTGGGCGGAGGGAGGCGAAACGCCGAAGACATCGGGGAGTAACTGGAGCGCAGAAACGAGCTCATCTACTCGTCCTTGCTGGAGACCAATACCGTCAGGCGAATGAACTACCACCGTTGCCGAACCACCGGCGGTTTCTGGAAAGCGCTCTGCCAAGAGATCCACTAGGCGTTGCGATTCGGTTCCCGGAAGGTTGAACCCCTCGCCGTATCGCCCGCCAAACAAGGCGAAGAGCGCACCAAAGGAAACAAGGACGGCGAGCGCCACCGCCAAGACGTGCCAGGGATGACGGGAGGCGAAGCGCGGCCAACGATCAAAGAGCACAGACTGATGTTCCAACGGCGAGTCCAACCTTCTGAACAGAGACAAATGGAAGCGGTTCCATTACTAGTATGAACCGGAGTTCTGTTTTAGTCGAGGCACGGACGGTGCCATAATCCCCTACATGATGTCCGATGTGACTCCATCGATAGACAGAGCGGAACGATCCAACGCCTTGGCAAACCGGCCCTACGACAGATTCCCTCTCCTTGTGCCGGATTCGAGACGCCCGTTACAATGAGCAGTCGCCCCGACGTATCGGGGCGGCCCTTCTGTGGGAAGGGTGGAGGAGCCATGCGCGTCATCGGCCTGACAGGCGGCATCGCGAGCGGCAAGTCGCTCGTCACAGAGCAGTTCGCCGAACGCGGCGCGACTGTGATCGACGCCGACAAGGTGGGCCACGCCTCCTATCTGAAAGGCAGCGAGACGTTTCGAGAGCTTGTCCAGGCCTTCGGCGAGGAGATCGTCGGCGCCGACGGCGAGATCGACCGCAAGGCGCTGGGCGGCAAGGTCTTCGGCGACCCAGCGGCCAGGCGCCGACTGGAGCGCATCGTCTGGCCGGCGATGCGCACGATGATGGAGGCGCAGCTTGAGACGCTCCGTTCTGAGGGCGCCGGCATCGTCGTCATCGAAGCGGCGGTGCTGATCGAGGCCGACTGGCTGCCGATCGTCGACGAAGTGTGGGTGGTGAGCGCGTCACCGGCCACCGTGCGTAAGCGGCTCCTGGAACGCAACGGCCTGAACGAGGAGCAGGCGGACGCGCGGCTGCGGGCGCAGTTGGCGAACAACATCCGCCGCTCCCGCGCGGACGTAGTGATCGAGAACGAAGGAACGTTGGAAGAGTTGACCGCCGCGGTAGACGCAGCGTGGTCGATGCTGGAAGCGAAGGCTGGATAACCAGATGACGATCGAGGAAGAGACCGGCGGCGCATATCAGCTCTACGCCATCGAGAAGTACCATCCGCATGAGGAGCCGTTCTACCTCCCCATCGCCGACGAAGTCGATCTCTTCTCGGCGGCGTTCCAGCAAAAGATCCCTGTGCTGCTGAAGGGGCCGACGGGCTGCGGCAAGACGCGCTTCGTCGAGTACATGGCCTGGAAGATGGGCCGGCCGCTCACAATCATCAAGAAGGACGCGTCTGGGGAGAACGAATCGGCGGACGGCGACGACACAATGGAGGCGCTGCCGATCGTCACCGTCGCCTGCCACGAAGACCTGACGGCGTCGGATCTCGTCGGCCGCTACCTGCTGGAGGGCGAATCGACGCGCTGGATCGACGGGCCGTTGACCCGTGCCGTGAAGGCCGGCGCGATCTGCTACCTGGACGAAATCGTCGAGGCGCGCAAGGACACGACGGTGCTGATCCACCCGCTGACGGACCACCGGCGCATCCTGCCCATGGAGAAGCGCGGGCAGATCCTGGAGGCAGCCGATGGCTTCCTGCTGGTGATCTCCTACAACCCGGGCTACCAGAGCGCCCTGAAAGACCTGAAGCACAGCACGCGCCAGCGCTTCATCTCGATCGAGTTCGGCCACCCGCCGCCCGAAGTCGAGGCGGACATTATCGAGCACGAGGGCGGCGTCGATACGGAGACCGCCAAGTCGCTGGCGAAGCTGGGCGAGAAGGTGCGTAACCTGAAGGAGCACGGCCTCGCCGAAGGCGTGAGCACGCGGCTGCTGATCTACGCGGGCCGGCTGATCACGCAGGGAATCAGCGCGCGGCGCGCCTGCCAGGTCGCCGTCGTCTGGGCGCTGACGGACGACCTGGACGTGCAGCGCAGCATCGAAGAAGTCGTCAGCGCCATCTTCGAATAGGTAGGTGTTCATGCTGAAGAGGATCGTACTGCCCGTGATCGCCGTCCTCGCGCTTGCGCTGCTCATTGCGGCGTGCGGCGGCAACGATGATGACGATGGCGATGGTGGCATCGGAGAGGAGCCGACCGTGAGCACTGCCGATGACGAAGGCGGTGGAGAGGAGCCAGCCGTGCCGTTTGCCGAATCGTGCCAGAAGACGGACGAGAAGCAGTTCGCCGCAGCGCCGGAGCGGATTATCGACACGTCGAAGACGTACATCGCGACGATCCGCATCGAGAAGGGCGACATCGTGCTCGAGCTGTTCAGCGACGTGCCGGTGACGACAAACAACTTCGTCTTCCTGGCCTGCAAGGGCTACTACGACGGCGTTACGTTCCACCGGGTGATCCCCGACTTCGTCGCCCAGGGCGGCGATCCGACGGGCACAGGCAGCGGCGGTCCCGGCTACTCGATTCCAGATGAGGACGACGGCGAACACGGCATGGACGCCGGGGTGATCAGCATGGCGAAGTCGGGCCCAAATACCACGGGCAGCCAGTTCTTCATCACCTACACGCCCCAGACGCAGCTGGAGCCCACCTTCACCGTGTTCGGACGGGTGACGGAGGGCATGGATGTTGTGCTGCAGATCACGCCGCGGAATCCCGAACCGGGTTCCAACCTGCCGCCGGGCGACGTGATTGAGACGATCACGATCGAAGAGCGGTAGACCGGCGACGCCTTGCGGACTGTCCGCGTAAGGCGGCGATCGCCCTGCGGGATGAATCCCGCAGCTATTCTATTTCGAGCCGGAGGAGTATCGAGCTGTCGAAGGGCAGCTTCCCAGCCTCGTTCACCACTCGCTAGACTGCTGACATGAAACTCGGCATCATCGCCGATGTCCATTGCAACTTCGAGGGGCTGCGCCAGGCGATCGAACTGATGGGCCCGATCGATGAGCTGATCTGCGCCGGCGACGCCGTCTACCAGTTCCGTTTCTCGAACGAGGTGCTGGCGCTGCTGCGAGAGCGCAACGCCCGCTACGTGCTGGGCAACCACGAGCGCGTGCTGCTCGGCCCATGGGGCGAGGCGGCTCGTAGCAGGGACGGCGTCGATCCGGAGTTGCTGAAGTACATGGCTGCCCAGCCGTACCAGATCGAGACGCAGGTGAACGGGCGCAAACTGACGCTTGTACACGGCAGCCCGTTCGACCCGCACGATGAGTACCTCTACCCCAACAGCCCGAACCTCCAGAAGCTGGCGAGCATCGAGGCCGACTTCATCATCCTCGGCCACACGCACTACCACATGGCGCTGCCTGTTGGCCGGTCGCTGGTGATCAACCCCGGCTCCGCGGGCGAATCGCGCGACCACCGGAACGGCTTCCGGCTCTCCTGCGCGGTGTTGGAGACGGAGACGGGCGAAGTGAAGTTCCACCACTACGATGACCTGACGCGCCCCACTGTCGATCCAGCGATCATCCCCCAGCCGTCTGAGGGCGCGCAGACGGAGTACACCCCGCCGGACAACGCGGCCTGGTGGGCCTGAGGGAAAATCGCCCTGCGGTACATTGATGCAACAAATCCTGCCCGGCGTTCGTCCAGGAGGTAGACTGCGCGGCCCCGCTGGAGTACGATAGCCGCACTAGCGACGGGCGGAGCAGGAGCGTAACGATATGAACACACTACGGACATTGGCAGGAGCCACAGTGGCCATACTACTGGCTCTCCTGCTCTGGGCAGCGCCAGCGTCATCGAACACGCCGCCGCAGACGGAAGGCGACGTCAATTGCGACAAGGTGACGAACAGCATCGACGCTGCTCTCATCCTGCAGGTGGATGCAGGCCTGATCGATACAGTGTCGTGCGCTGGCGTCGCGGACCTAAACCTCGACGGCACAATAAACAGCCTGGACGCCGCGATCATCCTCCAGATCACAGCAGGCCTCTGCTGTGACGAGCCGCTGACCGCGAAGTTAGGAATCGACAGCCTGCCGATCGGGGTTCTTTACCGCCAGCCGCTTCCAATGGCGCTCTTGATCAAGAACGCCAGCGATCGGCAGGTCGAGCGAACGTACAGCAGCGGACAGCGATTCGACTTCATCGTATCGGACGTTACGGGGACGGAGGTCTGGCGCTGGTCACACGGTATGGCCTTCACCGCAGCCATCGCAGAGGTAACGTTTGAACCTGGGGAGACGGTGACGTACATCGAGATCTGGAACCAGCAGACGAACAGCGGCGAACAGGTCGAGCCGGGAACCTACGAACTCCACGCATACGATGTCGGCTGCGGCATGCTGCCAGCATTCCAGTGCGACCTAGGGGCCACGCTGACGTTCGAGATCCTAGCGCCTCCCCAGTAGCTCCGCAGCTTCCGGCCCTCCGCCGCTACCCACTACAATACATCCGCTATGAGCTTCGATGCCTTCGTCGCCGATGCGGAGCGCCGGCTGGCGAACCATAACGCCTCGCTCACAGAGGAGTTCCGCCTCGCCCTGGCGGAGCTACGCCCAAACCTCTCCGAGACCGAGCTGCGCGCCTGGGCGGAGGACGGCGTGACGCTGGCCGGAGAACATCGCCTGGTGGACGTGAGGAGGCTGCGGACGGACCGTTGGAACTGCCGGAGCGCCGCGCTCAAGGTCACCTCAATGGGAGGGTGCAGAGTCGTGAAATGTATGTCGCTGGCGCGAGGTGACGTCCCGGTGATAGACTGCGACCCAGCGCCGGGGAAACTGGAGGTGAGACAATGGCAGATGCACCGCACTCAGAGGCTGTGGACACGCAGCGGCCCTTCGCGATAGGAGCTGTCGTCCCCGATTTTTCGCTCCCGGACTCCGATGGGTCCTCGGCACAGCTCTCCCAGTTGCTGTCGAGCCAGCGCATCGTGCTCCTCTTCTATCGGGGGCACTGGTGACCCTTCTGTGCCCGCCAGTTGGCGGAATATCGAGATCACCTCGCCGAAATTAAGGCGGCTGACGCCGGTCTCGTAGCCATCTCGGTCGACAAACCGGAGGAGTCACAGGCGTTCAAGCAGTCGCTGCACCTGCCGTTCCCCCTGCTCTCCGACGTTGAGCGCAAGGTCGTGAGCGAGTGGGGACTTCTCAACACAGGCGAACACGGCGGCATCGCTTATCCGGCGACGTGGGTGATCGATCAGACGCGAACCGTACGCTTCCGCTCCCTCGATCAGACCACGTCACGCGTCGATCTGGGCTCTCTCCTTGCCTTCTTGCGCGGCGAAGAGGACGCCACGCCGGAGCCGAAGCGCTCGATGCTTCTGCCCGACCTCGGCGTACCCTGGCGAAGCATGATGGGGAGGCTTAAGGACGCGATGAAGCGCACGCGCTGAGCGGAAGTGAAGGGGAAGCACAACCGGCCTTCGCAAGCCGGCGGCCGGCGCGCCGAAGCCGGAACGCTAACGTTCGAGATCCTAGCGCCTTCCCAGCAACCCGACAGCTTCCGGCCCTTCGCCGCTACCCGCTACAATATATCCGCCATGAGCTTCGATGCCTTTGTCGCCGACGCGGAGCGCCGGCTGGCCAACCATAACGCCTCGCTCACAGAGGAGTTCCGCCTCGCGCTGGCGGAGCTACGCCCGAACCTCTCCGAAACCGAGCTGCGCGCCTGGGCGGAGGAAGGCGTGACGCTGGCCGAGCACTCGCTGCGCTCCTGGGAGGCGGCATCGGAGTACTTCCGCGTCAGCCCGCAGGTGGTGCGGGCTGTGGCGCCGCCGGCCTTCCGCCGCTGGGTGCACGCCGGCCGCGACCTGGCCGAGCACTCGTCCGTGATCGCGGCGGCCTACTTCCGTGCCGGACCGCGCGTCGTTACCTACCTGGACGAGCACCAGCTGACGGAGTGGGCGATGCTCGGCCGCCACCTCTATCGCGGCCACTGGAAGTCGATCTCGCTGGCGTCGACGTTCTTCGCGGCCGGGCCGGGCCTGCTGCCGCTGCTGACGCTGGAGCAGGTGGCGCGGCTGACGACGCTGATCGACGGCGTCGCCGAGCGATCGTACGAGCTGGCGTCCGATTGCCTGGAAGCCGCACCGCACCTGTTCGATACGTTGGAGCATGACGATCGCGCGCCGTTCCTCGCTCTCGCCGTCGCCGTCGCCGAAGCGAGCTGGGCGGATGTGCGCCAGCTCTTCCAGAACGGCGCAAAGCTGATCGACCACATCGCCCCGGCTGAGCGCGCGCGGCTGCTGACGCTGGGCGGCCAGGTGGCCGGGCAGTTGGGCCGCAACGCCTACGCGCTCTTCAACGAGGCGACAGAAGCGCTGTCGCAGGTGCCGAGCGACGCGCACGCCGACCTGCTCGGCCTGGCGGAGGAGCTCGCCGTGGGCTCGCCCTCGGCGGCGATGGAGTTTCTGAAGAGCGCGCCCGCCGTGCTGCGCCGCGTTCGCCCGGACGATCTGCATCGCTGGCATACGGCCGGGCATCGGATTCTCGAAGGGAACCAGCCGGGCGGCGAGGCCTACTTCCGCATGGAGTCTGGCAAGGGCGAAGAGGTGCTGCAGTCGCTCTCGTCTCGCGTCGAGTTGACGCAGGTGGGCGGCGTGCTGCGGCTCTACTGCAAGGCGCTCTCCGGCACGAACGTGGGGATCCAGCCGGCGATCGCGCTGGCGGAGAAGGGTATCGGTTGGGTATCCGAGGAGCGGCCCAGCACGGAGGGAACGGCTATCTACCTGCCGGAGTACGTCGATGACCACGTGGACAAGGCGGAGAACTTCGCGGTCTACAAGGTCTACGCCACCCACCAGACCGCGCACCTGGAGTTCGGCAGCTTCTGGTTCAACTGGCATCGTGAGGGCAACGTGCTGCCGCGCCGCCGCCACGAGGTCGAGGGCGAGCGGCGGGAAGCGAACAAGGCAGAAGAACAGACGTCGATCACCGACATGGAACGCTTCTTCGATCTGTTCGAGGAGCGGCAGGTCGCGCTCGATCTGTTCACGATCGCTGAAGACGCGCGTATCGACGCCCTCGTGCGCTTGGAGTACAGCGGCGTCCGGCGCTCGTGGGCGCAGATGCAAGAGGCGGAGTTGGAGCGCCGCCCGAACCCACGCTCGCTGCCGCTGCGGCAGGCGCTGCTGGAGAACCTGATGCGCGCCAGCCTGGACGGCGCCGGCAGCATCGTCTGGCCGAAGCACCTGAACGCCGTGCTGGCCGAATCGCTGCGGCTGCTCAGCGCCGTCCAGCAGCCCGGCGCGATCGTTGAAGACACGGCGGAAGCGACGCTTTCGCTCTACGAGCTGGCGATGAGCGTGCCGAACCTGGCGCCGGAGCTGCTGGATGACCAGCAGTGGGAGGAGCTGGACGAGGATTCGCTGGAGCTGCTGATGTCATCGCCCTCCGGCGCGGGCGAGGCGGACCAGCCGCCGATGCCGGGCGGGGAGGAGGAGGCGTACCAGAGTCCGCGGCCGGTCGACTTCCGGGGCGACTTCAAGCCGGAGCTGGTGCAGCTCCTGATGCGACTGCGGATGAAGGAGGGCGAAGACTCGCCCAGCGGCCTCTCGCCGCTGACGGCCGACCAGCTCCGCGAGCTGATGGAGAAGAGCGTCGAAATCAACGTCGACGGCATGGCCGAAGGCGACCTGGCGTCGACGATCGGGCTGTTCTTGAGCAACCTGGAGAAAGAGGCCGGCACGCCGATCCCTGACCAGAAGATCGAGTCGGCGGACGGCACCCCGGTCGAGGACGACGACGGCGACGGCGGCGAGGAGGAAGGCGAGCCGCCCCCGGAGGTGAAGGTGTTCTACTACGACGAATGGGACTTCCGCGCCGCCGACTACAAGCCCGGCTGGTGCCGTGTCCAAGAGCGGCCGCTGGAAGAGGGCTCGAACGACTACTACGAAGAGACGCTAAAGGAGCACGCGTCGCTCGTCGCGGAGACGCGCCGCCAGTTCGAGCTGCTGCGCCCGGAGCTGTTCCGCAAGATCAAGCGCCTGGACGACGGCGAGGACTTCGACCTCGACCTCGTCATCGAATACCTCGTCGAGAAGCGGGCCGGCCACCCGCACACCGACCGCGTCTACTGGCGGCGGAACAAGGTCGAGCGCGACGTCGCCGTCGCCTTCCTGCTCGACATGAGCGCGTCGACGGACGAGGAGATCGAGAAGCGCAAGCAGAAGTACCACGACGAGCCGGAGTTCGACAACGACCCGCGCAAGTACTTCCAGTGGCTGGCCAAGCGCCGCGCCCAGCAGGCCGTGGCGCCGCCGAAGCGGATCATCGACCTGGAGAAGGAGAGCACCGTCATCCTGATCAACGCGCTGGAGACGATCGGCGATACCTACGGGATATTCGGGTTCTCCGGGTACGGCCGCGACAACGTCGAATACTACGTGATCAAAGACCTGGACGAGCCGTTCTCAGACAAGGTGACGCGCCGCATCGATAAGGTGGCGCCGGTCCGCTCGACGCGGATGGGGCCGGCGATCCGCCACACGACCGCGAAGCTGGAAGCCTACGACGCGAAGGTGAAGATCCTCTTCCTCGTCTCGGACGGGCGGCCGCAGGACCACGGGTACGGCCGCGACCGGACGGAGAAGGAGTACGCCATCCACGATACGAAGCAGGCGCTGGTGGAGGCGCGGCGCAAGGGGATCACGCCCTTCGCGCTGACGGTGGACAAGGAGGGCCACGACTACCTGGGCCAGATGTGCGAGGACATGGGCTACGAAGTGCTGGCGGACATCGAAGCGCTTCCCAGCCGCCTACCGACGCTGTACAGGCGGCTGACGGAGTAGAGGGCTAGCGCCGCGGCGGCGGTGTTGCCGCCTCCACGACTTCGATCTGAACGACCCGCTCCTCTGGCAGGTACACCAACACAAGCAATCGTTCGATTCCGTCCATCCGCACCTCAGTCTCGACTTCGGCGAACGGCGGGCTGCTGGTTTCGGTTTCGTCGTACACGATCGAAGGCAAGCTTCCCTGGTATGAACGTGGCTCGTTGAAGTTCACATATGCATAGCCGCCCAGCACCTCAAAGCTCGAGGTGTGCCACGACTCACCAGCGAAACCGGTAGCTGCCATGCCACCAGCCCTCATTTCTCGGATGCGCGGGTCGGACGAGACGATCTCCATTATTCGCGACTGCTCCGCGCCCGTGAGTTCACCGGGCGGCGTGGTCGGCGTAGGCACATCGGTCGGGATGGGAATCGGTGGTTCTATCTGGATGTTGGCGTTCGGGTTGGTGATGTCCATCTGGAGACGCAGCGACAATGAAGACCCGAGGCCGAACGACAACGCGGAGGAGTCGGTTTCCGTGATTTCGTAGCTGACGAGAATGCGCGACGGAAAACCGCCGTTCCTCGCGAACCAGACCTCCACGGTGAAATTTTCAGGCAGAACTTGGTCAGCGTTCCTGCCAATACCAGGCCCAGCCGGGAAGTAGTCGGCCGACGCTTCAGGATACGTCTTCAACTCTGTGCCCTGCTCCATGACGCTGATGATGCCCTGCCTGTCGAGTCGAACCGGAAACGCTTCCATGCCGTTCACTGGTTCGGATGGGCCACTGAGCGGGAGCGACAGCGAAACGAAGCGAAGCGCTTCGAGATAGAACCGGGGCGTAGCGTAGTAGTTGAACATCATTAGTGGATGAATCGAGTCGCGGTCCTGGACAACCGACTGCCACTCGCCGTCAAAGTTCCACCATACGTGTTCGTCGATTACGATGACCGCGAATTCTCCTAGCTCAGCATACGGTCCACCGGAAACCCGCATGGTCCCTTCAATCTTGTCGGGTGCCTGGAATGCGCCTTCAAAGTACACGGACAGGTCTTCTTCGACCGTAGAGATATCAAGATCGGTGGTAAAGCTGTAGCCGCCGGCCAGCGCGGTGATCGCGGATTGGGGGATGACGATCTCGCCGTCAACGACTTCCAAGGTCGGTCCTTCGCCGGCTGGCGCGGCCTCGTCTGAGCAGCCACCAGCCAGCACGAGTGCCAGGACAACTAGGAGCACAAATCTATTCATCAGCAGCCTCGTCTAGATTCTACTACAGAAGGAGTAGCCCCCTAGAACGGGCAGACGTTCTCCGCGTCGAATCGTGGGTTGGCTGGCGTAGTCGCAGTGCCAGCAATAGGTCGTTACAAGGACGCCGGCAGCAGGCGCTTCAGGGTCAGCCAGAGGCGGCCGACGAGGGGCGTCTGAGGCCGATAGTCCCAGCCGGCCTTGCGCTCGGGCCGGATGACGAGGATGGTGTCAGGGTCTTCTTCGATCTGGTTGCGCGTGCGCAGCCTGAGGTAGAAGAAGCCCGCGATCGCTCCGAGGTAGTTGCGGGACATCGCCACCGAAAGCTCCGGCCGGTCAGGCGCGATCTCGGCGGTGCCCGTGACCGTAACGCCGCGATACGGTGGCCGCTCATCCTGGACACAGATGCTGATGCGGGGATCGCGGCGGATGTTGCGGCACTTGCCGCTGTTGGAGTTCGTGCGGACGTAGATCACGCCGTCCTGGTAGTGGTACCAGACCGGCGTCTGGAGGGGCGTGCCGTTAGAGTTGGTGGTCGTGAGGACAGCGACGTGGCGGCCGCGCAGGAACCGTTCCACCTGCGGCGGCGGGAGTCTGTGAGGCATCCGTGCTCTCTCTCTGGCTAGGTTGCGGACAGCCGCGTCTGAATTCGACGGAAGTATAGCGACGCGGGCCGATACGGAGTAGGGTTACGGGATTACCGCGATGACCCAGTCAGCCTCGAAGGGCAGGTACTCGATATCGGCGTCCGGGCGGAAGATGCCGGCGGAAAACGACTCGCCGTCGGGATTGCGGCGGGCGACCACAACGCCGGAGCCGTCGGGAAGCCAACCGATGACGCCGGGAGAGGGGGTAAACAACTCGCTCTGATCGACAAGGGCGAGCTGCTCATCGAGGATATAGACGCGGTGCGGTTCCTCTGCGATGGGCGAGTAGCTCACCGCGAGACGCCCATCATCTGACCACGCGCACTTCCCAACGCTAGACTGCCGGCCCTCGATTCGAGCTGGAAGAACGCCGCTCGCGAGCACGTCGATTTGCTGGTGGGTCTCGACGTTGTAGATCGTGAGGCCGCCGTCGTAGATGTCGCCGCTGTAGAGGCAGAGGCGCGAGCCATCGGGCGACCAGGTTCCCCAGTGGCCGGGGTAGCCGATGTCCGCCACGGTGACGGGGCGCGGCGGCAGATCGATGATGATGGTGACGACCGTGTCCGGCCCGGCGAACATGCCGGAGTACACCCGCTCCCCTGTCGGCGACCAGATGGGCGACGTAAGCATGTCGGTACGGACATACGAGCCATCCCCGGCCAGGATCCGGCGCGAGCGGGCGAGGACCGTCTCCTGGCCGGAGACGAGGTCCCGCAGGATGAGGGCGTCGACGTCCGCGTAGACGATGCGCAGCCCGTCCGGCGCCACGCCGGCGCCGGAGAGACGCGCGTTGTCCGTAGGGAAGCGAAACAGCTCCTCAGGTTCGCCGCCCTCCAGAGCGACGCGGTAGACGACGAACTCCACTTCTTCCCCGAGCCGCGCGCTCCCCTCAAGCTGGCTCAGGTAGTAGAGGTCGATGCCACCGTCAGGACGGAACGCGTTGCCGGCGTACTTGGCGCGCACGCTGCCCGACGTGATCGCGCGGGGTTCGCCGGAGCCATCGAGCGGCGCGACCCAGAGGTCGTCATCGCGCAGAAAGACGAGGGTGGCAGGCGGCGTGACCGCCAACTCGCCATCGCCGTCGCGCAGCAGCAAGATCACCACTGCCGCGCCGGCTAGGAGCGCGATTATGAGCACGGGAACTGAGATTCGTTGCATCATCGCCGCTTAGGCCGGATTCTAGCACACGCGGCGCAACCCCTAGAACGGGCAGACGTTCTCCGCGTCGAACGTAGGGTTGGCGTAGCCGTACTCCCAGACCGCCTGGAAGCTATCGAGGTTGGCGGTGATGTGGTCGCGGACGGCGAGGCAGGCGCCGTGCAGGCCGCCGGCGTTGGCGAACGTCGCGGCGAAGACATCACCCAGGCCGACGTTGACCGTACCGGCGTATTCGCCTAACGACT
>JADFKB010000044.1 GCA_022565155.1 Chloroflexota bacterium
TCGCCTCGCTTGGAGTCGGCAACCTGATCTCCACCGCCGTCAGCGCGGAGAACACCACGCCGGACTACGGCCACTTCATCGGCTGGCCGAGAACGATCGATCCAGCGCAGACGAACAACGGCGCGCTCGATTGGGCGCAGGCGGCGCCCGCCGGACAGGACTTCCCCAGCTTCGGCAACTTCATGATGCCGCCCGCGGACATCTTCGCCAACCTAGCCGCCGACCCTGGTGTCGATACTGTCCACATCAACCATATGGACACCTTCTTCGGCCCGGACGGCTTGGCCATCGACACCGGACTCGTGCCGCCACAGCACTTCGCGGACGGCGCCTCCAAGCGCCTCGACCCGGCCATCGCCAACCTCTTTGACGATGGCTTTACCGCGCTCGAAGTCTGGCAGGGGACCAGCCGCAACAACATCCTGTCTCGCTTCATCGGCCGCAACCTGGGCGATTGGTTCAACCTGATCAACCAGGGCATCGTGCGCACCGGATACGCGGTGTCCGATACCCACAAGGCAATTGCCTCCCAATCCGGCTTCCCCCGCACGTACGTTGCTTCGCCGACGGACGACCCGGGCGCGCTGGCCGCGATCGCCGAAACGCTGTCCACCAACGTCAACGCCCGCCGGGCTGTAGGGTCCAACGGTCCGTTCATCCGGGTGACTACCGCTGCCACCTCAACCGGCCAGACGGGCGGCCTGGCGCTTGGGCTGCCGACATCGATTTCGACAACCGACGGCAGCGCCACCGTCACCGTCGACATCCAGAGCCCGCTCTGGGCTCAGTTCGACACCGTCGAGTACTACATCAACAACGTGCCAGCGGCCGATGACTTCGACAGCGATCCGACGACGCCGCCGTTCTACCGCGTCACGCCGGACGTCGTGCAGACCGCAGGCGTCGACTTCACGGTCAACACCATCACCGATTTCCCGCTTATTCCTGGCGCCGGGCATCTGCAGGCGACGACCTCGATCACGCTCAACGGACTGACGGGAGACACCTGGGTCGTCGTACTCGTGCGCGGCACCGATAACGTCTCGGAGCCGATCTTCCCCATCGTCCCGAACAACCTCGATTCGGCGACAAACCCAACCCTCGCCGACCTGATCGACGGCAACCTCGGCGAGCTCGGTGTACCGGCCACCGCGTTCAGCAACCCACTGTTCATCAACGCCGGCCCGCCACCGCCCGTCGGCGGCATCTCGGTGGACTCGGAGTTGCGTGCGCTGCCGCTGGACACGGCGCAGTCACCTAGTGGCAACGCCGGCCTTCTAGCGGGCGTCGTCGCTGGTGCGACCGCCAGCGCGATCGCTCTTGCCAGCGCGGCCTGGTACGCGAGGCGGCGGGTAAACTAGGCCAGAGTACAGGGTAGCCGAGGCTGGAAATCTCTGGGAGCTGCGGTGGCGACTCTGACGGCGTCAGTCCGCGCTACATGGACTGGGCTCTGTAAGCTCCCTTACGCGTCCCTCACCGTTGTGTAGTATAGTAAGGCTTATAACCGGCGAACGCCTGGAGTGGAGGAGACAGACCATGCGACGTGAGCGGCTCGTTCTACTAGTGAGGATCATGGCGGTTGCGACGATCTCGGTGGGTGTAGCTGCCTTTCTTTGGCTTGGCATTAGGTCACAGAGTTCGACGCCCGTGAGTGCGGCGACCGTGTTCATAGAGGTAGGCGATTTCTGGTTCTGTAACTCATCGTTTGAGGGTGGCGACTGCGAAATAAAGATAAACGTCGGTGACAGTGTCACCTGGGGCTTCGATTCAGCATCGGCAACGCACACGACCACAGAGTGCACTGGATCCTGCGGAAGCATGATCGGCAACCCGGGGTCACGCGAGTGGGACTCAGGTCCCAGGACCGGCGGCACGTTCGAGCGACCCTTCAATTCGCCCGGCACATTCCAATTTCAGTGCAATATTCACCCAGGTCTCATGCGCGGCACGATCACCGTGAATGGCCCGCCGCCGACGCTTCCTGTCCCGCCGTCGCCGGTACCGAGCGTGACCGTTGCGCCTATACCGACCGTGACCCCTACGCCCTTCCCCACGCTCCCGATGCCGCCGTCGCCGGCGCCCAGCGTGACCGCTACGCCCTTCCCTACGCTCCCGATGCCGCCTTCGCCGGCACCCACCGAAACTGCCACAGCCTTCCCCACGCTCCCGATGCCGCCTTCGCCGGCGCCCACCGAAACTGCTGCACCCCTCCCGACAAGCACACCTGTGGCCACACCGACGTCTACGCCACCAGGGCTGCTGGGCGACGTAAACGGCGACGGCTTTATCAATGCCATCGATGCGGCGCTGGTCTTGCAATTCAGCGCCGGGCTGCTGCCGGCATTGCCTGGCTTCGACCGGAGCGACGTGAACAACGACGGGAGCGTGAACTCGATCGACGCCGCCCTCATCCTCCAGTTAACGGCTGGTCTGCTGGCCGGCCTGCCGCCGTAGGCAGGCCTCGCTTGCCGTCTTTGTCATCCGCCACGACGGAGCGCTCAGGAACGTGTCGAACTAGGCCCGCTTTGGCCGTTTTGGCATAGACAGAGAGAAGGGCGAACCCAGGTTGCCCTAGTGCTGCTTATGCACCCGCAGAAATGGGGCTAGCTGTTCGGGAGCTTGCTTCCCTTGCGGTGTGTACGGTCCACTTCTAAAGAAGCTCAGGGCCTCTGAGAGCCTGACCCGTCCCCAACGTAGCCTAGACGCCGATTCCTAGAGCCTGTTGCTCCAGCCTCCAAGCCTGCACGGCGCCGCGCATGCAGTTTGGCCGCCGCATGCCGTAGTGATACTCAAGCTTGACAATTTACGCTGTAAGAGTATACTAATCTTGACTGGTGGCTGTCCTGGGTCAAGCATCCCGCCAAACCTGCCCCGCCTTATTCGTATTGAAGTACGATGAGCAGCACTCGACGACATCCGAAACTACGGCGGTTCTTACTGCTCCCGCTCGCGCTGCTGCTGGCCGGCATCGCGTTCACCGCCATGCCGGCAGGCGCCGCCAGCGGCGACGAGTCTGCCGACGACGACAAGATCGTCCCCAATCGCTACATCGTCACGATGCGCGACGGCGTGCAGGCGGACGGCTACGCGACGCTGCTCAACCTGCGGCAAGACGCCATCGTCATTCACACCTACCACGATGCCATGCAGGGCTTCGCCGGCGCGTTCTCGCCCGATGTGATCGAAGCCCTGCTCGACGACCCGTATGTGCTCTCCGTCGAACCGGACAGGCTCGTCACCACGCTCGACCAGAGCATCCCCACCGGTATCACTCGCACCGGCGCCGACGAGAACGCGAACGCCGGCATCGACGGCATCGATAACAAGCCCGACATCGACATCGCCGTCATCGACACCGGCGTCGACATCGACCACCCGGACCTGCGCGTCGCGGGCGGGTTCGCATCGTACGCGTCCACTTTTGGTAACTGGGTTCTGTGCGGCTACTACACCAGCTCCTGGGACGACGGCCACGGCCACGGCACCCACGTCAGCGGCACCATCGCCGCGCGCGATAATGACATCGGCGTCGTTGGCATGGTCCCCGGCGCGCGCATCTGGGCCGTGCGCGTGCTCTCGCCCAGCGGCAGCGGCTGCATGTCGGACGTGATCGCCGGCGTCGATTGGGTGACGGCCAACGCCGACATCATCGAAGTAGCGAACATGAGCCTGGCCGGCGGCAACAGCGCTGCGCTATGCACCGCCATCGCCAACTCGATCGACGCCGGCGTCTTCTACGCCGTCGCGGCCGGGAACTCTGGTACGGACGCCGCGAACAGCAGCCCCGCCAACTGCGCGGGCGCCACCACCGTCTCCGCCATCGTCGATACCGACGGCGCGCCCGGCGGCCTGGGCGGATCGACCGGCTGGGGCGCGGACGATACCTTCGCCAGCTTCAGCAGCTACGGCTCGGTTGTCGATATCGCCGCGCCCGGCGTCTTCATCGTCTCGACCGTCCCGGGCGGCGGGCTGGGCACGTCCAGCGGCACCAGCATGGCCTCGCCGCACGTCGCGGGCGCAGCCGCTCTCCACATCCTCGAGAACGGCGCGCCGGAAAACTCCAGCGGCGTAGCAGCCGCCAAGGCGGCGCTACTGGCGGCCGCCGCGCCCCAAGAGAGCGCCTGGGGCGCCAGCGGCGATCCTGATAACCTCCACGAACCGATCCTCTGCGTCGGCACAACCTGCGCCGGCGGCTCTCCAGCCGCAACACCCGTACCGACCGATACGCCCGCGCCAACACCCGTGCCGCAGATGGCGACCAACACGCCGACAGACACCCCAACACCAACGCCCACGCCAGTGCCGCCAACGGCGACCAGCACTCCGACCGACACACCGGTGCCGCCGAGGGCGACAAATTCACCAACGCCCACGTCGACGCCGCCGACGGCGACCGTGAGGACGTGCTTCGACGTTGACGGCGACGGCGTCGTCGGCCTCTTGACCGATATCCTCAGCGTTGCTACTGCGCTCGGTTCGCAGGTAGGGGATCCCAGATATGACGTCATGTACGACATTGATGGTGATGGCACCATCTCCCTCCTGGCCGACCTCTTGCCGGTCATGCAGCACTATGGCCAGGACTGTTCGCTACTGGTATGAGCAGGCGCTGTTTGCGTCTTCCGGGTGCGACGAGAGCCCGCGCTATAGGATAATTGGAGCCACCCAATTTCGAGGCTGGGAGGACACGGAACCTACGCCCACGCCGATGCCGCCGACAGCCACCAACCAACACACCGACCGACACACCCACGTCCGGCGGCGACCTCTTCTACTTTGCGATAGACGAGTCTGCCGACCTGGGCAGCAGCCTGACGGTGGAACCAGAGGATATCGTTGGCTTTGACGGCGCCGATTTCCCTTTCCCTTGGCGCCATCCAAAGCTGGCAGTCCCAGATCCAGACCCCAAAGAGCCTGACTCGGTAAAGGGATCACGACGCCCGAGAAAATTCTGGAATAGGAGACCCACCAACAGTTACGAACAGCCGATAACTGTGGGCCTTATGCTCGGCTTTACGCTCGTGAGCTACAGCTCTGAGGGGAAAATGTTTGGAAGGCAGGAGCTCTACCACTGAGCTACCCCCGCTCGGCTCTAGTATAGCCGCCGCCGCCGTTGCCACCAACCGTCGCCTTCCGGCCACGCCGGATGCTACGATAGGGTCTGCCGGCTATGAGGAGATCCGTTGCCTAAGAAGGCTAACCTATCGATCGGCGAGGCGCGCCGGATCGCGCTCGCCGCCCAGGGCTTCGCTGACCCGCGGCCGCGCGGCCGCTCACCCCTATCTCAGGGGCGATGAGGTTCGCCAGCGCCGTCTTGCCAGGCCCGGCGGGCCCTCCTGCGGCGGGCGGGCCGCAGAGGAGAACGTGGTGGAGACTATATACTAGGCGGCATACTACGCGCCCTGGTGGCAGCTACGGCAACTCGTCTAGCGGCTAGCTGCCCCCCACCGGCAGGCTGGGTATCAAGCCCGCATCGAACTGCAGGATCAATGTAGCGTCTCTGGAATCAGTTGTGTCGTCTAGATTTACATCGCCTCTGAAGAAATCGGTGATGTCGTCTTGCGTGGCTAAGTCCGCGGTGAATTGCAGGACAACGCTGGCGTCCCGGCTGTCCGTCGCCCCGTCCCCGTTGACGTCCCCGTTGCGAGTCGCTCTGTTGAAGAAGCGAGTCACACGACCGGGGGATGGTACGGTGAAGTTTTGACAGAAGGCCGTACCAGGAGCGAGTTCCCAGCCAGGCTGTTGAGTCTCAGCCGCCGAGTAGTCACCTGCGGGCAATTCGATCGAAAATGCAGAGAAATCCCCACCCCCCCTTATGCTAGGCGTTCTTTCTCCAGTGAGGCCTCTACGAATCGGCGAGCCAGTACAGCCGTCGCCATCATAGACTTTCATCTCCCAACCCACCATCGGCTCAAAAATACTATTAACATTCGCCTTCTCCACTCTCACCTTGAAGAGTTCTGGGGTAGCCGTAGGCGTAGGCGGGTCCGTGCCAGGTTCCGGTGTGTCTGTCGGCGGTGGTGTGGCAGTCGGTTCGCTGGTCGCCGTCGGCTTTGGCGCAGTGGGATCGTCCGAGAAGGCGGTGTCGCATTCTACGTCGTCGAGGATGGTCTTCGCGTGAAACGTCTCGACCTCCAGCTCAGCGCCTTCCTTGAGTTCCCCAGGAAAGTTGAAGTGCACGCCATCGGCTTCGATGCGGACGTTGTCCTCCGTCCCTGGGATGATGTTCGCCAAGTTGTCTTCGAGCCCCCGAGTTTCCGTCCCCGCATGGATCTCCGCGATGCCGGTCTGATTACCCAGAGTCACGAGCACGGCGGCGCTGTACGCGTTCGTGAACACCGCCGTTGCAGACCCGGCGAAGCGCACGTGGACATCATAGCCTCCCTGCTTCGAATCCACGGAGACGGCGGCAATGTCTAAGGCCGCGTCCATGACCGGCTGTCCTGTGCCGCAGACGATCGCGTCACCCAATTCCTCGTCCGGCAGGGCCGCCGCGACAGGACGCGGGCCTGCTCCCGGCGAGGAGAGCCACGTCACGACAAAGAACGTCACCGCCAGGCCTAGCGCGGCCATTACTGCAAGAACAAATACGCCTTTGTGTAACATCGAAAGCGCCTTTCACTGATCGAGATGAAGCAGACGGATGATAACAGAGCGGTAGCGGCAGCGCCAACCGGGAGGACGCTTTGCGCTCCGGCCGCTGTTCTCGCGGCTAGGCCCCTATCCGCGCGCGCTGCTGCAGCTTCGGGTGGACGTGGCCACCAGATAGCCTCTTCGCGCACCGTCCGTGTTCTCCTGGCACGGAGAAACCGGATCAGAAATAGAACTCGCCTCGCAAGAGCGAGGCGAGTCTGCTAAACGCTGATTCTCTGCGGTTACGGGAGCGGGACGTCCACCGTATCCGGTACGGCGTCAGGCAGGCTTGGATTCTCGTTGCTATCCGCGTTAGCCGCCCCATCTGTGGCACGATCATCCGCCTGGACCGGCAGCTCCACGCCGTCCGCGTTAGCCGCCCCATCTGTAGCGTGATCGTTTGCCTGCTCCGGCAGCTCCACGCCGTCCGGAAGGCTACTCTCAACACAGGCGCCTTCGCTGTCGCCGTGTGCCACATGCTCATCCAGAGCGCTCTCTGGCACGGAGATCGTGCGGGGGTGGTCCGGGTTGTCATCTGGGACGTGACAGATATCGACCTGGGCAGATGGTCCAACCCCGTCGGGTGATCCAGGGGACGGATCGTCTGCACAAGCGCCTTCGCTGTCGCCGTGTGCCACGTGTTCCTCCAACGCGCCCTCTCCTACGGAAATGGTGTGTGCGTTGCCTGAGTTGTCATCTGGGACGTGACAGATATCGACCTTAGGGATTCGGTGGGTTATCTGAAGTGCGCCGAGTACGTCCCCGGCGCTGCTGGTGATGTGACCCACGCCACCGGCTGCGCCCACTGTCGCCGCTGCGGCAACCAAGACCACGGCCGCGCCGAACGCGGCCAGCGTTCGCCTTTGCAGTATCTTTCGCATGATCGGCGCCTCCATCGTTGCTTCAGCGCTCTTCATTTCAGCCACGCGCGACAGCAGTTTGCCACGCTCAAGTGACGGGTCGTTCGGCGCCGCCGAGGCAGAGAGTTGCGTCAACTGAGCGATCAGCTTCTGGTCGTTCTCGAACGCCTGGTGGCTAGATGGGGAAGCATCAGGCGTAGGCGAGCCTTCCTCGGCGCCGCGGTAGAGGTTGACGAGCTGCTGGTGGCGACTGTTCTTTCTGAAGAGTCTTAATCGCATTTCACGTGTCTATACCCTAACCTGCCACGATTTCGTCGGCCTCGGAGAACATGTTTTCACGATGCTCCTCCCAACTGCCTCCGCAGCGAGGCGATTCCTCGCACCTCCAGCGAATAGATCGCCGCCGCGCTCTTTCCCAGCGCAGCGGCGATCTCTTGCGTGGAGTAACCGGCGAAGAAGCGAAGGGTGACGACTTCTGCTTGCTCAGATGTCAGGGCGCGGAGAGCGTCAGCGAGAATTAGAGAATCGATGGTCGTATCGGCAGTCTCTTCTACCGGCTCCCGGCTGATGGCTCCTACCTCCCGCTTTGCTTTTCGGAACACTTTACCGGTCTGGTTGCGCGCGATCCGATAGAGCCAGGCAAGGATGGGCTTACCTCGATACCGGTAGCGATGGATGGATTCGAGCGCTTCAACGAACACCTGCGACGCAATATCGTCAGCTACGTCGCGGTTGCCAGTGCGAGCATAGATGTAACGCCAAAGCTTCGGCCGGTTCTCGTCGAACAGGGTAGACCAAGCAGCTTGATCGAGACGGCGCAGCTTCTCGCTGAATGCGTATTCCGGATCTTCCGCGTTCGTCTGCCTACTCCTTCTCGCTCGCCACGTGTTGGCCAGGGCCTTCGCTGATAGTATCGGTGCGAGGACGGTGGCTTGCAAACCGAGAGGCGGCGGAGAGCGAACCGGCCAAAGTGAAAACGGTACGGCAGCGCTGCGCCAGACCGCGCGCCGGATGCTACGATAGGGTCTGCCGGCTATGAGGAGATCCGTTGCTAACGAAGGCTGACCTATCGATCGGCGAGGCGCGCCGGATCGCGCTCGCGGCCCAGGGCTTCGTTGACCCGCGGCCGCGCGGCCGCGTCGATATCCGCCACCTGCGCCGGGTGCTCGATCGCATCGGCCTGCTTCAGATCGACTCGGTCAACGTCCTGGTGCGCTCCCACTACATGCCGCTCTTCTCGCGGTTGGGGCCCTATCCGCACACGCTCCTGGACGACGCCGTCTACCAGCGAAAGGAGCTCTACGAGACGTGGGCCCACGAGGCGTCGCTCGTGCCCGTGCAGCGCTACCCGCTGCTGCGCCACATTATGAACGCAAGGATGGCATGGCCGCGCCATCGACGCTGGGTGGAGGAGAATCAAGAGTACGTCGACAGCGTCCTCGTCGAACTGGAGCGCCGAGGGCCGCTCGCCGCCAGCGACCTCGAAGAGCCGGGCAGACGCGCCGGTAGCTGGTGGCAGCGATCGAAGGGGAAGACCGCAATGGAGTGGCACTTTCGGCGCGGCGCCGTGATGGCGCAGAGGCGCGACAACTTCGAGCGCGTCTACGATCTGACCGAGCGAATCATGCCTCGACATAACCTGGAGGCTGAACCGCCGGACGAAGCGACGTCGCAGCGAGAGTTGCTACTGCTGGCGGCTCGCTCGCACGGCGTCGGCACCGCGGGCGACCTCGCCGATTACTATCGGCTACCGATAGTCCCCTGCCGCGCCCACCTGCGCGACCTGGCAGACGAGGGCGCGTTGCGCGAGGTCGCCGTCGAAGGTTGGCGGGAGCGCGCCTACCTCCACCCGCAGGCGCAGGCGCCGAGGTCAATCAACGCCCGCGCGCTGCTCACGCCGTTCGATTCGCTGATCTGGGAGCGCAAACGGACGGAGCGCGTATTCGGCTTTCGCTATCGGATCGAGATCTACGTGCCGGAGAAGCAGCGCCAATACGGCTACTACGTGCTGCCGTTCCTGCACGGCGACCGGCTGGTAGCCCGCGTCGATCTGAAGTCAGACCGCAAGGCAGGGCGGTTACAGGTGAAATCCGCGTACGCCGAGGAGGACACAGACGAGGACGAGACGGCCGGAGCGCTCGCGGTGGAGCTGCGGTCGATGGCCGCCTGGTTGGAGCTGGACGGCGTCAGCGTCGGCCCGCGCGGCAACCTGGCGACGGCGCTACGCCGGGCGATGCGCGGGTAGCGGCGGCGTCTAATCAGGAGCGCAACGTCGTGATCGGGCAGCACTGAAGCAGGAAGAGCTGCTCGGCCGCGATCGAGCACTCGACATCCACCGACGCGCCGGTCGCCCGTCGAGTATCATCCGCGCCAGGAAAAAGTCGCTGGCTACGCTGCAGCCGGCGTTCAGCGCCACGGTGAGGCCTGCAGCTCCTTGCCGATCACGCCTTCGGCGGCGCTCCTTCCTTTTGACGTCGTTCACCCGCCCTGCTATGATGCGCGGGGCGGGCGCGAGAGGCCTGCCCTCTAGCGATACGAAGGTGATAGCGCATGCCCGTCTTCCTGGACCGCCACGACTTGAAAGGAGTGACTGCGGCCGAAATGGCTGCGGCCCACGTCGCCGATCTCAGGGTTCAAGATAAGCACGACGTCAAGTTCCTCACCTACTGGTTCGACCCGGACGCCGAGCGTGCGTTCTGCCTCGTCGACGCGGCGAGCAAGGAGGAGGTCGAAACTGCGCACCGCGACGCGCACGGCCTGGTGGGAAACGACATCATTGAGGTGAACACGGACATGGTGGAGCTGTTCCTCGGTAAGATCGAGGGCACGGCCGCTTCAGAGCGAAACTTCCAGCCCAGCCGCCCGCCCGAGGAGAGCGCTTTCCGCACGATCCTCTTCACCGACATGGAGGGCTCGACTGAGATGACACAGCGCCTTGGCGACGCGGCTGCCATGGAGCTGCTCCGCACGCACAACTCGATAATCCGAGAAGCCTTAGCCACGAACAGTGGCAGCGAGGTAAAGCACACCGGCGACGGCTTCATGGCCTCGTTCGTCACGCCGTCTAACGCTGTCGAATGCTCGATCACCATCCAGCAGCTGTTTCATACACACAACGAGGAGGCCGATACAGGATCGCATATTCGCGTTCGTATCGGTGTCACCGCCGGTGAGCCGGTCGAAGAAGACCGAGATCTGTTTGGCGCCGCCGTCCAGCTTGCCAGCCGCATCTGCAACTGCGCAGAGCCGAGTGAGATCTTGGTCGCGAACGTGATGAAAGAGCTCTGCCTCGGCAAAGCCTTCCTCTTCTCGGACCGCGGCGCGCAGGCCCTGCGCGGCTTCGAAGAGCCCGTACAGCTTTGGGAAGTGAGCTGGCAGGAATCGCGTTAGCGCCTGTCTACGAGTCGACATCTGGGCTCAGGCCTAGCGTTAACCTTGCCGATGTACTCGAACGCCTCGGTGGGCGAGAACGGCTGCATGAAACGCCCAGCGCCCACGTCGCGGTTCATGCGCGAACTTGGGTGCTTGCCCAGATAGCGAGCACGGCCTTAAAGCGTCAACGCCCGTTCCACGACCTCGAATGCCTTGCGGTTGACGAACCATTTCGTGCGCTGCGCATCATTAGTTCACCTGGGGCACCGTCAGCCGGCGCGGCAACCTGGCGGCGGCGCTACGCCGGGCGATGCGTGGGTAACGGCGTCGTCTAATCAGGAGCGCAGCGTCGTAATCGGGCGACACTGAAGGAGGAAGAGGTGCTCGGCCGCGATCGAGCACTCGACATCCACCGGAGCGCCGGTTGCTCCCTCCAGCTTTATCGCCAGACGCGCCATCTCGATCGCCTGGTCTTCGCGTAGAGCCGGCTCCTTACTCATCATCCGCGGCACGCGCACCTCTTCGGTGCCATCGGGAACGATCACCGTCATCCGCTCCTTCTCCGCGATCTGGCGGGAGGAGACGCGAAGCTCGGCCTTGCTCACGATGTACGTATCCGGCGTCACCGTGCCGCCGACGACACTCTCGCCCAGCCCCCAGCTTGCGTTGATCACCACCTCGTCCAGGTTGCCCGTGAGCGGGTTGGCGCTAAAGACGACCGCGGAGACATCGGAGGCGACGAGCTGCTGCACGAGGACGGCGATACGCACGTCCTCCAGCGAAAGGCCTTGCTGCTTACGATAGGCGAGCGCCGTCGGCGAACGCGCCGAGCCGCAGCAGCGCGCGACGGCAGCGACGACGGCGTCCGCTCCGATGACGTTGAGGTAGGTATCGTGCTGGCCGGCGAACGACGCGCCTTCCGAGTCCTCGTCGATCGCGGAAGAACGCACGGCGACGCTCGGCGCCTCCTCTCCGATACGCTCGGCCAGGAGCGCATACGCGCTGCGGACGCTGGTCTCGACGCGGCCGGGCAGCGGCTCATCGATCTTTGCCTCTAGCGCAGGCACCGCGAAGCCGGGCGGCACGGTGTGGAGACAGGCGAGGCGGCTCAAACTCGCCGCCTTGCCGCCTACAGCCGCTGTCTCGTGGCAGGCTTCGTGGCCCAGCCAATGCACCTCACTCACGGTGTCCGTCCTTACTTGGCTCCGCGAACGCGCTTCCGCGCGCGGTACGTTCGCTCAGCGGCCGCGCGCCGGCATGCCACTTTTGCCGCAGTTTCGCCTCGTCGTAGTTTCGCCTTCGTCGCAGTTTCGATGGCGCATCATAACATGGTACAATCGCCTTTACAATCTACACCGTAGTCGCGGGCGACGCCGTAATCGCGGAAAAGCCCGCCTGTCTCGCGTCCGGGAGCCGCGCACACCGGCCGCCCGAGCGCGTAGACGCGTTGAACTGAGGAGGAGGAACCCATGACGACCGAAGAGGCAGCCCCCGAATCCACAGACGCTCCGTCCCCGATCCCGATCCCGCCGGACTTTCCCGTCACATGGGAGCAGCCGGAGGACGAAGCCAAGTTCTGGAACCAGGATCGCATGCACTTCCCCGAACCGTCGACGCCGCTGATGGAAGCGTTCTCCACGAGCTTCAACGCCGGCTTCGATCGAGCGGCAGAAGCGTTAGAACTTCCGGTACGGATGTCCTACCGCAACATCAACACCTACGTCTACTCCGCCATGACGTTAGCCGTGCCCCCGGCGGAGCTGGAGGCGCAAGGGGAAAAGGCCCAGAAAAAGATCGGCGAGGGCATGGCCAAGCTACAGGAGTGGTGGGAGACTGAACTGCTGCCGGAGGTGAAAGAACATCTCGCCTGGTGGGAGGCGTTTGACCTAGAAGCCGCGAGCACCACGGAGCTCCTCGCCCACCTAGACGAGACGCTGGACAGACTCACCCGTCTCTGGGACATCCACTTCCTCATCGCCTTCCCGTTTCTCATCGCGCCCAGCCTCTTCGATGACATGTACGAAGACGTGTTCGGCAGAGAGACCACCTTCGACGCCTATCGCCTCTTACAAGGATTCGGCAACAAGACCGTCGATAGCGGCCACGCGCTCTGGGCGCTCAGCCGCGAAGCGCTCGCCAACCCGAACGTTCGCCAGGTGATCGAAAGCAACGAAGCGGCCGCCGTCCCCGCCGCGCTCGAGGCGTCCGAAGAGGGCCGCGCGTTCCTTGGCAAGCTGCGGGCGTACCTGGAAGAGTACGGACAGCGCAGCGATGTCTTCGCGGAGCTGGGTAGCTACCACTGGATCGAAGATCCGACGACGCCGATCAACAACCTGAAGGATTATATCACCCAGCCAGATCGAGACCTCCGCGCCGACCTAGCAGCCCTGGCCGACGAACGCGAGCGGCTGATCGGCGAAGCGCGCGAGCGGATAAAGAGTTATCCGGAGGCCGCCAAAGGCGAGTTTGAGTTCCTGCTGAAGGCCGCGCAGGCGGGAACGATCATCCAGGAAGACCACAACCACTGGATCGACCAGCGGGGGACGTACAAGGTGCGCTTGGTGATGCTGGAGTTTGGCAACCGCTTCGCTGCAGCTGGAGCGATCGCAGAGCCAAACGACGTATTCTACCTGAAGATGGATGAGCTGCACGAAACCGCCAACCAACTAGAAGGCGCGGACCGGAAGCAGATCGCCGCGGAGCGTAAGGCAGAGATGGAGCACTTCCGCGGCATCACTGCCCCGCCAGCGCTCGGTACGCCGCCCGCGGGTCCGCCTCCGGACGATCCGATCAGTAACGCGATGGGTCGCTTTTGGGGCGCGCCGGTACCTCAGTCCGAGGATCCGAGCGTCATCAACGGCAACGCGGGCGCGCCCGGTAAGGTCACGGGCATCGCAAAGGTCGTCGCGAACCTCTCGGAGGCTGGCAAGGTGAATCCAGGCGAGATATTGGTCGCGCCGTCGACGATGCCCGCCTGGACGCCACTCTTCGCCTCGATCGCCGCCGTCGTCACGGACGCCGGGGGCGTCCTCAGCCACGCGGCTATCGTCGCCAGGGAGTACAACATCCCGGCCGTGCTGGGCACCGGCAACGCAACTGCTCTGATCAAGGACGGCCAAACGATTGAGGTGGACGGCGACGAAGGTGTCGTCCGCATCGTCTCCTGACTGACCCGCGTTACGGTCGCCGCTGGCCGGACGAATCGATGCAGTCTGCGTGAGCACCGCTGAGCCGGCGTCCCGCCCAAACTACTACCTTCTGCTGGCAGCCGTCGGTATCGGCGGGATACTTGCGCCGATCAACTCGACGATGCTCGCCGTCGCGCTGCCGGAGTTGCGGCAGGACTTCGGCATCAGTCATAGCGAGGTCGGCTGGCTGATCTCCGCCTACCTGATTGCCATGGCGGTGGCGCAACCGGTAGGCGGCCGGCTGAGCGACCAGCTTGGCCGGGCGCGCGTCTACCGGGCCGGTCTGATCGGATTCCTAGCGTTCTCTTTAGCTGCGGTGTTCGCGCCGAACTTTCCCACGCTCGTGGTGTTTCGTACCGGCCAGGCGATCGCAGGCGCCGTCCTGATCCCGAACGGGATGGCGATGCTTCGCGAGAGCGTGCCGGTTGACCGGTTGGGCCGGATATACGGCCTGAACGGCGCCATGATGGGCACGGCGGCAGCCGCGGGGCCGCTGATCGGCGGCGGCCTGCTCGCACTCGGCTCGTGGCGGCTGCTCTTCCTCCTCAACGTGCCGATCGTCGCCCTGGCGTTCCTGGTGCTGGCCCGCGTCGACTACCGCGATACACCCTCGCCCACACGGACGCCCATCGATTGGATCGGCGCGGCGCTCTTCGCGCTGGCGCTGATCGCCCTCACCTACCTGCTCAATTCGGTGCGCGGCGGGCAGGGCACGCTACCGCTTATCGCGGCGGCCGTGGCCCTGGCAACGTTCGCTGCGGCGTTCGCGGCGCGGCAGCTCGCGGCGGCGGTACCCGTGATCGAATGGCGGCTCTTCGGACAGCGCGCGTTCGCCGCCGCCAGCAGCTATACGTTGCTGACCAACCTGGTCATGTACACGACGCTGCTCACCGTCCCCTTCTTCATCCAGGAGGTGCAGGGGCGATCGCCGGCAATGACCGGCCTGCTACTGGGCGCGATGTCGGTGCTGATGGCGGTGATCGCCCCGATCAGCGGCAGGGTATCGGACACCTACGGCCGCCGCTGGCCCGCGTTGGCCGGCGCCTGCCTGGCGCTCGCCGCGGCCATCTTCCTACTGGCCGGCCTGGACGAAGACGTGCCCGTGTACTACCTGGCGATCGGCCTGGCGATGCTCGGCGCCGGTGTCGGCATGGGCTTCGGCGCGGCGACAACGGCCGCGATCGAGTCGGCGCCGCGGTCGCTGGCGGGATCGGCGGCCGGCACCAACTCGATGATGCGCTACATCGGCAGTATCCTCGGCGCCGGCATCCTCGTCGGCATTCTCAACACCAGCGGTGCCACGGTGCCCGGCATCGGCGTGTTTCAGGCGATTCTCGCCATTGTCGCCAGCATGGCCGCGCTGGCGATCGTCGCCGGTGCGCTGATCCACCGCTTCCCTTCGGAACGAGACGGCGTCGGCGTGGAGAACATCGGCCGGGCCACGTAGCCTGCCGCGCAGTTCTCGTCATCATGAAGATGTTATGTCTTGTTTTGCGTCATTAACGGCCGGCATCGTTGAATCTGTATCCCCGCTCTTCCGCCATAGCTGCCAGGTTTGCCGAAGCGTCTAACGACGTTGGCTGTTCTCCGACATGTCTCTCTCCGTTGATTCGCCCGTTTATGTCTTGTACCTTCCGCTTATGCCGGACTCGGACGGGAGCTTCAGCGCGGCAGTAACTCTCGTAAAGACAGCAAGACGCTGGGCTGGTCGCATCTCAGAACCGACGTGCCTAACGTCTCTTCGGAAGGAGCCGGTCGTTCTCAATGATTGAGGCAGGCGCAAATCCCCAGGATGCGAACATAGACGGTGCTGGCGACCAGCGGATGCTCCTTATGCTGCTCTACACGAGTGTTGGAGTGGCAGCCGATCTCGTCCGCATTCTCTTCGATTCGGGCCGTTACGATGTCGTCAGCTGCCCTCTTTCGCAGCGCGTGGATGCGCTGCTGGCCGAACTGCGGCCGGATTTGGTGTTGCTGGAGCCTCCCGCCGATGAGCAGCGCCAGATCGATTGCTGCGAGAGCGTGCGCCGGGCAACGGAGCGGCCGATCGTCGTCCTCTCCCGCCGGAGCGACGAACTGCGCGTGACGCGAACGCTGGCCGCCGGCGTCGACGAGTACCTGACACTGCCCATCGGTGACCGCGAGCTGGCCGCCCGCATCGGCGCGCTGGCCCGCCGGATGGGCGGCAGCGGAGCGACGACGATGCGCACACAGTACGGCGGCCTCTCCCTCTCGCCTGATGAGCAGTCGGCCGAGGTCGATGGCCGCAAGGCATACCTTTCGCCTATCGAGTTTCGCCTCATCTCTTGCCTGGTATCCGCACAGGGCAAGGTGGTGACTCACGACGCGCTCATGTCCCGCGTCTGGGGCGCGGAGTACGTCGATTCGCGCGAGTACCTCCACCTCTACATTCGCTACCTCCGCGAAAAGCTGGAAGCCGATCGGAAGAACCCGCGGATCATCCTAAGCGAATGGGGAATCGGTTATCGGCTGCAGGAGGCAGCGCCGTCGCCTGAACGCCGCTAACTCCACGCTCAGCGTCTCCACTGTTGCTGTCGCGTCGACCGCAACGTCGGCTTACGCAACATCCTGAATCAGTCCTGGCCTCTTATAGAAGCCGCCACCGGCATTGCGGTGTCCACGTTGGCGGCCGCAGCGGCGATGACAGATACTGCACGCGACGCCGATATTGACACTAGAGCATGTACTCACTACATTGACGCGCTGCTGTGTCAGTCGATAGCGCCCATCATTGAACACCACCATCATCCTCGCTGTCATTATCCTTACCCTTGGCGCCGGCATGGTGCTCAGCCTCCACCCCGCTTACGCGGGTCCGAACTGCACAGCTAACTCCGACATCGATAGCGAAGAGCGGGCCTTGCTGACACTGCTCAACGACTACCGTGCCGAACGCGGCATCAGTAGGCTCACCATGTCGGAGACGCTCAATCGGGCGGCGTCGTGGAAGTCGCAGCACATGGCCAGTAACGGCTACTTCTCACACGACGATATAGGTCTTGGCAGGCCGTTCCGCGATCGGCTGCGTGATTGTGGCTATGACTACAACACGTGGATGGCGGAAAACATCGGCGCCGGCAGCGAGACGGCGGCCGAGACGTTCGCCCAATGGCGCGAGAGCGCCGGCCACAATGCCAACATGCTCAACCCTGACTTCAACGCTATCGGCATCGGCCGCGCGTATGATGACGCCACCCTCTACGGCTGGTACTGGACGGCTGAGTTCGGCGGCGTGGTCGACGCCGCTCCCCCGCCAGCCAGCCTGCCGACGGCGAACGGCGACGTCGACTGCACGGGCGGCGCCACCAGCATCGACGCATTGCTCGTCCTCCAGTTCAGCGCCCGCCTCATCGATACGCTGCCTTGCCCCAACGAGGGCGACGTCAACGGCGACGGCCGCATCGGGCCGCTGGACGCCGCGCTCATCCTCCAGATGAGTGCGGGGCTGCTCGCGCCGCCGGACTAGTCGGTCCGTCCAGCTGCCGGCCGGTTGACGCCGCCTGGCTCAGGCCGTATCATGGCACAACGGTAAGCGGCTACTAGTAAGGAGGCGAACGATGCGTAGACTATCCGACCGCAGCGCGCCTCTCTCCTGCCGCCCTACGTAACAACCTAGCTATCATCGCAGGTCAGAGCCGCGCATGTAGCGCGGTTCTTTTGTTTTGGAGGTAAGCATGTCACTAGAGATCCGGCCCATGACCGCCGATGAGGTGGAAGAGGCCACGTTCATCGGCACGTATGCGTTCAATAGCCCGGAGCGGCGCAACCTCGCCGAGGCGGTGGAGCGCAACACCAAGTTCTACCCGACCGATTGGTCGCTCGCGTCGTTCGAGGACGGCGAGATGACCGCGTGGCTGCGCATGCTCCCGTTTGCTACGCGCATCAACGGCCACGGCCTCTCGTACGGCGGCATCGGCCCCGTCGTCTCCCTGCCGCAGCACCGGCGCAAGGGCCACGTCGGCGCGCTGCTGCGAGAGTCGCTCTCGGTCATGCGCGACCGCGGCCAGGTGCTCTCCGGCCTCCACACGCCCCACCCGACGCTCTACCAGCGGTACGGTTGGGAGATCGCCTCCGAAAAGCGCATCTACACCTTCCCGCCCAAGGAGACGACGCTGAAATCGGAGCCGGGCGAACGGGGTAAAGCGCGCATGCTCAAGCCCGAGGACTGGGCGCAAGCCGACCGCATCTATCGGCAGCAC
>JADFKB010000165.1 GCA_022565155.1 Chloroflexota bacterium
GTGGTAGAGCACCTCCTTGCCAAGGAGGGGGTCGCGAGTTCGAATCTCGTCTTCCGCTCCAGAAGAGCAATAAGGCGCACGGCTCGTATCTAGATCTGGCCGATTTTCGGTCAGCGAAGGAGGTGGATCGTGCGCCTTGACGTTAGCAGCCAGCATCCGCGACCCCCTAATTATCTACTCGAAAGTGATCAATTAGACATTGATCATGATCTGCTCACGAGCTGTCCGGATGCGTCGTGTACCGAACGCATCGCGTCGAGATTCCTGCACGAGCCATCGATGACGAATTCGAGCAGGACATTGAGCACTGGCTAAATGTCCTAGGCAGCGGTGCTCCAGCAAGGCGCGTTCCTAGCGAGACCGAGTGCAGATTCTGCGAGATAACGCGTGCGGATTGCAGAGATAGGGTCGAACTCAATGCTTCGGCTTTGGAGGTTGGCGTGCGGAAAGTGTAATGGCAGAACGACTCTGCTCGGGTTGCCTATATAATGCTCCACATGGCCGATGATGCGATCCCGCTGCTCTCGAAGAGTCGGTTCACCTCAGGTCTGCAGTGCCTGCGGAAACTGTACCTGTCGTGCTTCCAGCCGGGCCTAGGTACGCCGCCAGATGCAGCCCTGCAGGCAGTGTTCGACGCAGGAGCGGCCGTCGGCGAGATCGCCCGCGACCTCCGCTCGGGCGGTGTCCTCATCGACGATCCCTACGATCGGCACGACGATGCGGTGGAACGAACCCGCAAACTTCTAGCGGAGAAAGACATCCCGTCCATCTACGAGGCCGGGTTCACCGAGGACGGTGTGAGGATTCGAGCCGACATCCTAGCTCGCACGTCAGAGAGTTCATGGGAGCTGATCGAGGTGAAGTCCTCGACGTCTGCGAAAGAGGAACACATCCCGGACGCCGCCGTGCAGCTCATGGTGATCGAGCAAGCCGGCCTTACGATAGAACGCGTTGGCCTAGCGCACATTGACCGCGACTACGTATATCCGGGCGGGAAGTACGAAGCGGATCAGCTGCTAACCGTTGAGGACATCACCGACGTGGCTCGCTCCTATGCCGAGACGATTGGCGGCAAACTCGCCTTGATGCGGGTCGCGCTTGCAGGCGACGAGCCACCGGACATCGCGATCGGTCCGCACTGCCACAGACCCTACGAGTGCCAGTTCTTCGCGCACTGTCGTGCCAGAGAGCCAGACTGGAGCATCGAGGAGCTGCCCGGACTTTCGGCCAAGAGGCGCAAGCAGCTTCGAGATGCCGACGTGCGATCGATCCTTGATATTCCGGACGAGATACAGCTCAGTGCCACACAGGACAGGGCCCGTCAAGCAATCGTAACAGGAGAACCCCAACTAGGCGTTAATCTCGAGGCCGAGCTGAACAAAATCGAGGCGCCCGCGCACTTCATCGACTTTGAGACGTTGGGTCCGGCACTTCCCGTCTTTCCCGGCACGAGGCCGTTTGAGGCCGTGCCGTTTCAGTGGTCCGACCATGTTCTCCATCAGAATGGCGACATGACCCATAGCGAGTTCCTCGCGGACGGTTCCGATGATCCGCGAGCGGCATTCTCCGAAAGTCTTCTCTCCCAACTGCAAGGCGCAGCGACAGTCGTCGTCTACAGCGGCTACGAAGAGCTGTGTCTGCGAGGTCTGCAGGCCGTGTTGCCGGACCAGCGGCTCGCTCTCGAGAAGCTGTTGAACGTTCGATGGGTTGACTTGCTGAAGATCGTGCGCGGCCACTTCTATCATCGGGACTTTCGCGGTTCGTTCTCGCTGAAGTCGGTGCTCCCGGCGCTCGCCCCAGATGTAACGTACGAAGACCTCGAAATTCGCGGCGGTATGGTCGCATCAAACGCCTACCTGGAGTCGATCAGACCTGAAACGAGCGCCGGGCAGCGTAGGAAGCTCCGCAAGGATCTGCTGGCATACTGTGCGAGGGACACAAAGGCCATGCTGCTCATCATCGACGCGATGCGCGGTTCCAGCGCGTAACCTTCCGGCTTGAAAAGGCTCAAAGTGTCAGCCCCTGGGGGCTACCATCTATGAGACGTGCGGTGCGCAGAGAGGTGGAACCAATGACGCGGAAGCTCACGTTCTTCGAGCTACTGGAGAAGTTCAACCGGAAGGAACGCTTCTTCCTGCTCGGCTGGAGCCTTGGCAACCGTCGGTTCCGCGCGTCCAGTACGTTTCTGAGGTCAATCTCGTCTCTGCTCGGCATCGAGATTCCGTCGAAGGCGTTCGTCGCCATGGACTACCACCTTTCCTGGCTGTACGCGAGCGTGTTCCTGTCGTCCAGCAAGGCCGGCGACCGAGGCGTCTATTCCAACAAAAATCAGCTCGTCACCGGGACCCAGGAGGACGTGGACCTGCTGATCGCGTTTCGTAAGGGCCGGGTAAACCACGTCGTAATGCTTGAGGCGAAGGGAGCGACGAGGTTCACGAACAGACAGGCGCTATCCAAGGCTCGACGCCTATCAAAGGTCTTCGGGCGGGACGGCAAGCGCTGGCCTCATGTCCGACCACACTACGTCCTCGCTTCACCAAGAAGGCCGCAACGGCTCGACATGAGCGCCTGGCCAAACTGGATGAAGCGGCCGGACGGCAGTCCTTACTGGATTGAGATGCAGATGCCGGGGGACCTCATAAAAACGACTAGGTGTGACAAAACCGGCTCTGCCGACGGCAAGGGCAGCTATTGGATGGTGAGTGAGGCCAAAGTCTAGCTGACTGTCCAGTAAGAGTGAACAGTACGACGTCGGCACTATCTCGGGAGACTCGCAGTCAGCCGAGGGCGGTAGGCTCTGACCTCCTAACTGAACCGCGTCGCGACCCCCTAATTGTTAGCAGCTTGTATCGCAGGTCGAGGAGGGGTATAGTCGGTAGCAGCTTGCAGAGTCGTGAGCTCCTTGCCAAGGAGGGGGTCGCGAGTTCGAATCTCGTCTTCCGCTCCAACCTAAAAGGCGATAGAGAGTCGGTCCGAGAGGACAGCCTCTATCATGTTCAAAACCATGGCCAGCTGCCTCCTCCGAAGGCGCTGTAACCCCGCCTCTCTGCGCACCCGACCGTATCTGACAAGCGCCTGAACTGAGACCGATATATGTCCAGTTATCGTGTCGGGGCGGGATAGCTGGGAGGCCGCTGCGAAGACCATGCGTGATGTAAGATATAGTTCCCAATTTGGGGTTAGGGGGATCGCAGGCCGCTGGTAGAGTAGAACGGTGACCTTGGCCGGAACAGAAGCAGGAAGAGGACGGCCGTAGCCGTCCTCTTCCGAGCGCTATTGGGTACCGCTTAGTCGGCTCCGAATACTGGCATGGAGGCGGGAACTCCTGCCTTCTCTGTGGGCCTCTCCACCCGCAGGTCTGGGAGCCAGCTCAGGAAGTTGGGGAAGTACCAGTTCCAATCTCCTAGTAGCCGCATGCTAGCCGGCACCAGAACGGTCCGTACGATCGTCGCATCCAGGAAAATCGCGACCGCCAGACCGAAGCCAAACTGCTGCATCCCCACCAGATCGCCCATGGCGAAGCCGCCGAAGACCGCGACCATGATCAGGGCGGCGCCGGTGATGAGGCGGCCCGTGGAGCGAAGCCCGAAGGCCACCGCCTCGGCGTTGTCACCTGTCTCGACGAACCGCTCGCGGATCCGGCTTAGCAAGAAGACGTGGTAATCCATGGAGAGGCCGAACAGAATCACGAACAGGAACAGCGGGAGCCCGGTCTCGATGACATCCACCTGCTGGAAGCCAAGGAGGTCCGCCCCGACCCCTTTCTGAAAGACCAGCACGAGCAGTCCGTAGGTGGCTCCCACGGATAGGAGGTTCATGAGGATCGCCTTCACGGGGATAACGATTGAGCGGAACGCCACGGTCAGGAACACGAAGCTAAGGCCGAGGACCCAGGCGAACACGATGGGGGTGTAGGTGTCGACGGTATCAGTGAGATCCACGAGCCCGGCCGTTTCGCCGGTGACCAGGGCTTTGGCCGGAACGCCGTCGAAGGCCCCCGGGATGTAGTCCGCTCGCAGCCGCTCTACGGCA
>JADFKB010000045.1 GCA_022565155.1 Chloroflexota bacterium
GTGAAGGGAGAGAGGTATGGGAGCCCCAGTGATTGTGAATCAAGCGGAAGCGCCGTCGGAGAACGCGTTGAAGGACGAAGCGCAGTTCGAGGTGTTCCTCCTGCCACCTACAGTTGTAAGTGTGACAGTTGCCGGTATCGGTGTGAAGGAGCCTGCGTCTCCATCCACAGAAGCGTCCTCTGGCCAAGATGCAATAGACTTGATGCGTATGCACCTTTCGGAGATCGAGGCGTCTGGTGGGCAGGCACGGCCTCTCAGCGAGTATATAGGTGAGCGAGCGCAGGCCCAGAGAAAACGGGCCAAAAGGCAAAGGGGAACCCGAATATCAGGTCGAAGCAACCGAAAGCGCTCAAGCCGAACTTGACCGAATCCCGCAGCGCGACTGGCCGCGGGTGAAGAAGGACCTAGTTGATTTAGAGAAGAATCCGCGACCGAGAAACTCGGTTAAGATCGGTGAAGACATTTATCGCCTCCGCCGTGGCGATTGGCGGATCATTTATCGCGTCTACGATGAACGCAGGTATATCCTAATTGGCGGTGCTCGGCGCAGGAACGAGAGGACGTATAAGGGAATCGAAAAACTATTTTCTGCGGATAGCTGACCTCCTTCACGTACCGAGCGCACTCTTTATAGACTACGGATCCTAACCCCGCGATGATGGCTGCGGTGTCGCGCATAGCGGTGGCGGCAGGATACTACTCCGTGCCGGCCACAAACACTAGCGCTAGACTGCCCCGCCCCCACCCGCGCTATACTGGCCTCACCATGTCCGATATTGACCCTGAACTAGTACCCGTGCTGCCGCCCGCCTACAGGGGACAGACTCCGCCTGCGGCGGACAGGGAGATGGTCGCGTGCGGACGGAGGGCGAAGGTGAAGAGACGCGGGTGGTGGGGTAGCCGCCAAGACTAAAGGGGAGGCTGACATGAGTGAACAGTCTGGGATTGCCCGTGCCGACTACGGTATCGACGCGCCCGAAGCCCTCCGCAATATTGCGCTGGGCGGGGTCGTCGCGGTCGCCATGGGCCTCCTGCTACGGCGACGCGGCAGGAGCTGGGCAAGCATCGTGGCGTCCTGCGTCGGTGGCTGCATGATGGCCTTGGTCATGCTCATGGTCGCGGGCAGCAAAGTCGGCAAGCTCCGCCTGCGTGACCGCCTGCTCGACAGCCTCGGACTGCGCGGCGACGAGCGGGTGCTGGATGCCGGTTGCGGCCGCGGACTGTTGTTGGTCGGAGCTGCCAAGAGACTGACGAGCGGTCACGCTGTCGGTGTAGATCTCTGGACGAAGGACCAGTCCGGGAACAGCCCTGACGCGGCGCTGGCTAATGCCAGGGCGGAAGGGGTGGCCGGTCGAGTGACGGTGACCAGCGGCGACGTGCAGCGCCTCCCATTCCGGGACGCAACCTTCGATGTCGTGGTCTCCAACCTCGTCCTCGATAATCTTCACGACAAGCAAGGATGGACGCAGGCGGTGCGGGATCTGGCGCGCGTTGTGAAGCCCGGCGGCCGTCTTCTTATCTCAGACCTGGCGCACACGGAGCAGTACGAGGCTACGCTGCGCGAGGAAGGATGGAGCGAGGTCGAGAGGTCGGGCCCTCGCTTTCTTATCTTCCCGCCCGTACGCGTCGTCGTAGGGAGCAAACCGGCGAGCTAGGCGGGCAGGCTCCGCCTGCGGCGGGCAGGCCCAGGACGCTAATGTACCTGCCTAGTGACTCTTCGGGGCCTTTTGCGCTGCGGAGCCGGAGCCGACGTTCTAAGACGGCGTGCCGCCTCCGGCGGTGGATCCCGACGCCTTCATCGCGTTCCGCGCGAGCGTCAGCCGGTAGGTAGCCTCCAGGCCCAGCCAGTAGTCTGCGGAGCCGCCGACTACCAGCTCAAGTTGGAGGGCGGTTTCGGCGGTGATTGCCTTCTTCGCATTGATGATCTCATTGATGACCTGCGCCGGCCGGCTCATCCTACGCGCGCACTCCTTCTGGGTCATGCCCAGCGCCTGCAGCTCTTCCGCCAGGATCTCGCCGGGCGGGATCGCCATATCGGAGTAGACTGCTCGTTTTGTCTTAGTCACCATAATGTTTGCTCACCTCCACGACCGTAACCTCGTTCCGGCTGGCTGCTACTTCTACGATGAGCCGCCACCGCCCCGCAAGGTTCAACGCCCACTCGCCCTTTCGATCGCCCTTGAGCTGATGTGCTCTGAGCGCGGCGCGTCCCCTGATGTCGTCGAAGTCGCGGGCGTTCATTAGCTGGATGATTCGCGTGACGTACCTGCGTCCCGTTTCGTCTCCCCAGAGTCTCACTGCGCGGTCGCTCTGCTCGAAGGCTCGCTCCAATTGGCGGGTCCGGTAGGTTACATTCACCGATTCACCCTATGCATGAAGTATATCGCCGGGCGAACTGCCTGTCAAGCAAAAATGGATCAGCGTGGGATACCTCACCCTCCGCCTACGGCGGCCAGGCCCGGACGGCCCTCACCCCCAACCCCTCTCCGCAGGGGAGAGGGGAGATTAGTACCCGCTTATCGTCTGGCGTAAGATGGGGTGAGGATGCGGTCTTTCCGTTAACGCGACACTCGGAGTCTCATATGGAGTCCGAAAAGACTGGTAGCGTGAACATGGCCACGGCTACCGCAGACGCGATGAGCACGACGCCCAGGGGCGTGCTCAGCCGACGGCCCCAGGGCATGTTCCTCTCCACCGCCATGACTGCCCCAAGCGCCAACATCCATCCAACGCTGCCCATGCCGACCACAAACATCAGTAGCATGAGCGACCAGCAACACCCGACACAGAAGAGTCCGTGATGCACCCCGAGCTTGAACGCCTCGGTCTGCTCGCCCGTGCCGTGCCAGTGCTCAGTAATGAAACTGAGCGGCGAACGGCACTTGTCCAAGCAGACATACTTGAGCGGCGTGAACTGGTAGACGCCCGCTGTGAACAACACCCCGGCTCCGAGAATCCAGGAGTTCTTGTCCAGCCAGGAAATCCGCTCGACCGCGGCGTGGACACCCCAGTCTCCCGCGAGAGCCAGGAACCCAAAGAGTGACCAGATGGCGAGATAGCCGGTGATGAGAAGCGATATCAGAAGCGTTCCGTCGGGACGCCGTTGGACCATACGCTGGAAGAGGCTGAACAGCGGCAGGCTGGTCGGCAACATCATCGCGACCGTCATCACGGTCCAGCCAATGACGAACACCAGCATGACGCCAGCCAATTCGTCGGTAAGCCCCAGATTGACTTCGTAGAGCTGGTCGTGGTCCAGAAAGCGAGCATAGGGCGACTGGCCCCACACGATGAGGGCAAGCCAGGCCAGTGCCACGAGCACCAGCAGCACGACAGCAAAGTACTTGCGGTTATCTACCCGCGGAAAGATCATTTGCGTGCGTCAATACGAGCGTCTATCCGCCCGCGTCGTGAAGTACTAACCCTCGAAACGAAACGTCCCCTGGATCGCGTTGTGGCCTTCGAGGTTGGTGTCCCGGAGGCCGTACTTCGACGATACGTTGCGGATGTACTTCCCAGCCTTCGCGACCCAGGCCGGAGCTCCCGGAATTGTCGTGAAGATGCTTTCGTTCAGCGTCGTGACATCTCCTGTCGGCCCCGTGAAGGGCTCCATGTCAGCTTCCGCGAAGTCACCGATCTTGATGGTGCCACGGCCCTTCTCGATTTCGTAGGTAATCGGCACTCGCTCGACAGATACGACCTCGCCAATGAGCTGCGCGAGGTCAGCGATCGGCCCGCCGAGCTTGCCCGTCCACACGTCCACTAGGGCCTGGTGCTGTTCGTCGTTCGCTCCGTCGTCCACGAACACGGCCGCTTTCCAGTTGCCCTTCATCACGTTGCCTGGGATGTCGGTAATGAGCGCTAGCGTACGGCCTGATAGGTCCGTTCCGTTCACATTGCCGCTGTCGACATGGTACGCCATGATAGAATCGCAGGTCGGGTTGTCCGGATCTTCCCCCACCCAGCAGGGGCAGAGGATTTCGCAGGTGCAGACCTCCAAGAGAGTGCCTTCGACTTTGTACGCCACCTTAGAACTCCTTTCCAATGAACACGTCCTTTTCGCTGGCGGGCGATTGTAGCGCAGAGACGCTTCGCCTGTCCAGCAAAAATGGATCAGCGTGGGGTGGCCCTCACCCCAACCCCTCTCCCAGAGGGAGAGGGAAGTCTGACGCAGGCAAAGGCGTTTATCACCGATGGCGGGTAGGCCCGGACGACCCTCATCCCCAACCCCTCTCCCCAGGGGAGAGGGGAGATTGGTATCCGCTTATCGTCTGGCGTGAGATGGGGTGAGGGCGTGAACGTACGTCACGACTGTGGGCGTACCCCACCCGTTATACTGACTCCACTATGCACGCTCTTGACCCCGCACTAGTGCCCGTGCTGCCTCGGACGGCGACGGCGGACGGCGGCCATCTATCGATAGGCGGCTGCGACGTCGTGGCGCTGGCCGAGGAGTTCGGCACGCCGCTCTACGTGTTCGACGAAGAGGAGCTGCGCGGGAACTGCCGCGATTATCGCGAGGCGTTCGCGTCTCGATACGCGAACAGCGCCGTCGTCTACGCATCGAAGGCGTACCTGGCGATCTGGATCGCGGCGCTGATGGAAGAGGAAGGGCTGGGGCTGGACGTCGTCTCGGGCGGCGAGCTGGCGGTGGCGCGGCGGGCCGGCTTTCCGATGGACCGGATACTGTTTCACGGCAACAACAAGTCGGAGCAGGAGCTGCGGGAGGCGCTGGGTGGTGAGGGTATCGGCCGGAACGTGATCGATAACTTCCACGAGCTGGCGATGCTGGAGCGCATCGCCGGGGAGTTGGGCGTTACGCAACGAGTACTGGTGCGTGTCTCGCCGAACGTCGACCCGCACACCCACGTGAAGACGACGACAGGCGTGTTGGATACTAAGTTTGGATTCTCATTAGAAGCCCGTGCCATCTCCGATGGCGGGACCGAAGCTAACGCTTCGGACGGGGAATCAGCCCGTGCCATCTCCGATGGCGGGACCGAAGCTAACGCTTCGGACGGGGATTCGGCCCGTGCCACCGTCGATGGCGGGCCCGAAGCTAACGCTTCGGACGGCGACTCCAGCCAGGCCGAGGAAGCCGTTAGACAGGTGATGGCGAGCCCGCACCTCGAGCTGATGGGGCTGCATTGCCACCTGGGCTCGCCGATCTACGGCCTGGAGCCGCATGCGCTGGCCAACGATGTGATGATCGCGTTCGCCCGCGAGATGCGTGACCGCCACGGCCTGGAGCTACGCGAGTACAGCCCCGGCGGCGGCTTCGCGATGCAGTACGTCAGGGACCAGCCAGCGCCGTCGCCGGACGACTACGCGGAGGCCGTCGTCGGCTCGCTGCGACAGGCGCTCGAACGCGAGGGGCTGCCGGAGCCGCGGCTGACGGTGGAGCCGGGGCGCAGTATCGTCGCCCGCGCCGGCGTCGCGCTCTACACCGTCGGCGCGCGCAAGGAGATGCCCGGCGTGCGCACGTACGTCTCCGTCGACGGCGGCATGGCCGACAATATTAGACCAGCAATGTACGGCGCGCGCTACGAGGCGCTGGTGGCGAATCGCGTTGGCGACGCGCCGGAGGAGCGGGTGACCGTCGCCGGCAAGTACTGCGAATCGGGCGACGTGCTGCTGCGCGACATCGAACTGCCCAGGCTGGAGGCCGGCGATCTGTTGGCGCTGCCCGGCTCGGGGGCCTACTGTCTATCGATGGCGAGCAACTACAACCACGCGCCCAGGCCCGCCGCGGTGCTGGTGCGCGACGGCGAGGCGCGGCTCGTGCGCCGCCGCGAGACGTACGAGGACATGATGCGAGCCGACGTGTGGGAAGAGTGAGCATTGATACGATCTCCAGAGGCGAGGCATTCTCGCTTCGCCGGAAGACGCGCCGAGCCTGGAAAGGCTCGGCTACGGGTGAAGGGTATCTGGGCCAGTCTGTGACCGAACTTTGACCTGGGACATTATCGGGCAGGAGCGCGCGATCGCCGTTCTGCGGAGGGCGGTGGAGGACGAGTCGCGCCTCTCGCACGCCTACCTCTTCGCGGGGCCGGAGCATGTCGGCAAGGCGACGGCGGCGCGCCGATTCGCGCAGGCGCTCAACTGTGAGGCGGACGGCGATCGGCCCTGCGGCGAATGCCGCACCTGCCGGCTGATCGCGGAGGACAAGTACGCCGACGTCGAGTTCGTCGGCGTCGGCGGCATCTGCGAGGAAACGGAGCACCGCGATCATAGCGCGGACGGGTCGCGCGATATTCGCATCTGCCAGATCCGCCGGCTGCAGAAGGTGGTAAGCCGCGCGCCGTTCGAGGCGCGCTATCGCGTGATCATCATCGATCCCGCGGATGCGCTGACCCAGGACGCGGCGAACGCGTTTCTGAAGACGTTGGAGGAGCCCCCGCCGTCCGTTGTGCTGGTGCTGATCACCGCGCGCGAGGCGGCGCTGCGCGAGACGGTCCGATCGCGCTGCCGCCGCGTCGGCTTCTCGGGCGTGCCGCGGGCGCAGATCGAGGCGGCGCTGCAGGAGCGCTGGCAGGCAGAGCCGGAGCTGGCCTCGCGGCTGGCGCGGCTGGCGCAGGGCCGGCTCGGCTGGGCAGTCGCGGCGCTGGAGGACGAGCGGCTGCTGATCGACCGTGACGAGGTGATCGACGAGATCGAGACGCTGCTCGCCGGTGGCGACGAAGAGCGCTTCGGCTACGCGGCGTCGCTGGGCGCCCGCTACCCGCGCGATCCGGCGACTGTGCGCAGCAGCTTGGCCGTCTGGGAAGCCTGGTGGGGAGATGTCCTGCTGGTCGCGGCGGGGCAGGAATCGCTGGCCGCGGAGACGGAGCGGCTGGACACGCTGCGGTCGCACGCGGCACAATACGGAGTAGCGGGCGCGGTGACGGCGCTGAACGCCGTGGCCGATGCGCGCCGGCATTTGGAAGAGCACGCCAGCCCGACGCTGGCGCTGGAGGTCATGCTGCTAGAGCTGCCTCGAGCGGGAGCGCGCGCGGGCTCGTAGGGCGAAAGGAGGAGCGCGATTCCCCTTCCAGGGAAGGGTGGAGTTGCGCGAAGCACCATGGTAGCGCAGCAACGGGTGCCAGCCGGCATCCGATTCAAAGAAGCGGGCAAGATCTACTACTTTGACGCGGGCGGGTTCAATCTCGCCGTGGGCAACTTCGTCGTCGTCGATACGTCGCACGGCCAGGAGGTTGGGCGTGTCGTCATCGCGCCGGACCAGGTCGTCGCCAGCGAGATCAAAGAGACGCTCAAGCCGATCCTGCGCCTGGCCGAGCCGGAGGACCTGGAACGCGCAAAGGAGTTGAAAAAAAGGGCCGAAGAGCAGCTAGCCGTCGGTCGCCGCTACGCTGAAGAGCAGGGCTTGAACATCCGCGTCGTGAGCTGCGACTATAGCCTGGACGCCGCCGCGCTAACCTACTACTTCACTGCCGAAGACCGCATGGACTTCCGGTCGCTGGCGCGGTCGCTGTCGACTGAGCTGGACGTCAAGGTGCAGATGCTCCAGATCGGTGATCGGGATCGGGCGAAGATCGTCGATGGCATCGGCCGCTGCGGCGAGCGGCTCTGCTGCAGCTCCTGGCTGACCAGCTTCCCCACGGTCTCGATCAAGCAGGCGAAGGAGCAAGACCTACCGCTGAACCCGTCCAAGCTCTCGGGCGCCTGCGGCCGGCTGCTCTGCTGCCTCACCTACGAGTACGACCAGTACCGCGAGATCAAGGGCGGACTGCCGAAGGTCGGCGCGCGGATCTCGACGCCGACGGGCAAGGCGCGGGTGCTCAAGATCAACGTGCCGAAGGAGACGATCACGCTGGCGATGGACGGAGAGCCGGAATCGGTCGTGATGCCGCTGATCGACTTCCGCCTGATGTACGGCACGGCGATCCGGCCCGAGGAGCTGACGCAGAAGTTCGAAAAAGAGCTGATGGAGAAGGACGTGGCGGAGGCGGCCGGCGCCGGTGCATCAGCGCCGCCGCGACCAGCGCAGGGCCGGCCCGGAGACGGACAGGCGCGCCCGGACGGCGATAGTCGATCTGCGCCGTCCATGGGCGGCGGGCCGCCGCCAGCGGGCAGCCGCGCCGCGCAGAAGAGCGGGCAAGCTCCGCCAGTGGGCGGACAGGCTGCGCCGGGAGGCGGGCAGGCCACGCCGGGCGGCGGGCAAGCCCAGCAACCGGCGGACCCGAACCGTCCTCGCCGTCGCCGGCGCAGGCGCGGCGGCCGTGGCCGGCGCAGGGGCGGCGGCGGTTCCCCGCAGTCGTAGCTACTTCTCCAGCAGTTGCAGGGCCATAGGCGCGGCGGCCGTGGCCGGCGCAAGGGTGGCGGGACGAGCTAACGCTAACCTTCGTCAACCGCCTCCTTACTCCTTACTCCTTGACAAACGTTTGGAGGCGCGTATACTTGGGGTGTCTGGTGGCTTCCCAGGGTTAACCATCTCCGCCGTGTGCCTCGTGGAGAGAGCATTATGGAACGTCTGGCGCTACATCTGGCGATCATAACCGTACTTGCGGCGGCCGCGCTGCTCGTGTTGGGGGTCCTGACGGAGGCCGAACCGACTGCAGCCCTCCATCCTTTACTCTGCCCGACTGCTGTGCCTGTAGCGACGGCGACGCCGGACGGTGGCCCAACCTATACGCCTACGCTGACGCACACGCCCTGCCTGTTAGAGCTGCATTCAACGCCCACGCCGCCGCCGGTTACGCCGCCGCCTGTCGGTGGCATTTCTCTGTCTCCAGAGCTTACGGGATTGCCGCTGGAGGCGGCGGACTCTTCCGGCCCAGGCGCCGGTGCTCTGGCTGGCATCGCTGCTGGCGTAGCAGCAGGTGCCGTAGCGTTAGGTAGCGCGGCCTGGTACGCGAGGAGGCGCGCTAACGGACGCTAGTCGCTTGTTCGCCGCGTCGCACGAATCCTAAGAACTGCTAGCCTGCCATGCCTCGACAGGCTCGGCATGGTATACCTGTAGCCGATGCCGAAGGTAACGTTTCCAGAAAGCTTTACCTGGGGGTGCGCGACGGCGTCCTACCAGGTCGAGGGCGCGTGGGACGAGGACGGCAAGGGCGAATCGATCTGGGACCGCTTCAGCCATACGCCGGACAAGGTTCGTGACGGCGATACCGGCGACATCGCCTGCGACCACTACCATCGCTACAAGGACGACGTCGCGCTGATGACGGAGCTGGGGCTGGATAGCTATCGCTTCAGCATCTCCTGGCCGCGCTGCTTCCCGGACGGCAAGAGCAAGCTGAACCCGCCCGGCATCGACTTCTATAGCAAGCTGATCGACGAGCTGCTGGAGGCCGGCGTCACGCCGTTCCCGACGCTCTACCACTGGGACCTGCCGCAGGCGCTCCAGGACGGCGGCGGCTGGGCGAATCGCGATACGGCGAAGCGATTCGAGGAGTACGCGTTCAACGTCGTCGATAAGCTCGGCGACCGGGTGAAGCGCTGGCTGATCTTCAACGAGCCGTGGGTCTTCACGGTCATGGGCTACCTGAACGGCCACCACGCCCCCGGCATCCGCGACGCATCGATGGCGATGCGGACGACGCACATCGTCAACCTGGCGCAGGGCATGGCCGCTCGTGCCATGCGCGAGACGGGGAACGTGGAGGAGCTGGGCAGCGCCTTCAGCATGACCGGCGCCTACCCGGCCAGCAGCGGCGAGGACGACCGCGCCGCCGCCGAGCGACGCTTCGCCTTCAACAACCTCTGGTTCCTGGAAACGGTGCAGAACGGCCGCTACCCGGACGCTTACGTCGGCGGCACGGATCTGGCGCGGCTGGGCGTCGAGCCGGACGATATGCAGCTCATCAAGGCGCCGCTCGACTTCATCGGGATCAACCTCTATACGCGATCCGTCGTCGCGCACGACCCGCAGGAGCCCAATCTGGGCGGTCGCGATGCGCCGGTCGACGGAGTCGAACGCACGGAGTTTGGCTGGGAGGTCTATCCGGAGGCGCTCCACGACGTGATCCTGCGCATCTGGAACGACTACAAGCTGCCGATCTACATCACGGAGAACGGCTGCTCGTACAGCGACGCCCCGGACGAGCGTGGTGTGGTGGACGACCAGCGGCGGATCAGCTTCCTCCAGCGCTACATCGCGCAGGTGGCGCGCGCGATCGACGAGGGGGCGGACGTGCGCGGCTACTACCTCTGGAGCTTGATGGACAACTTCGAGTGGGCGTTCGGTTACAGCCAGCGCTTCGGCATCACACACGTCGATTTTGAGACGCAGGAGCGCACGATCAAGCAGAGCGGCTACTGGTACCGGGACGTGATTACGGAGAACGGGTTCTCGTACTAGCCTGCGGCCTGCGCCTGTAGCTGGCGGATCTGCTCGATGTGCGCCGGCTCGTGTTCGAGCGCGATCTCGACGAGCTGGCGGATGCTGAGCCGGCCGCGCTCTTCGTGGCGGCCCTGGCGCGCCCAGTTCCAGTGCACCAGGTCGGCCAGCATGTTCACCGTCTCCGCCCGCTGGACTGAAAATTCGTTAATGAGATCGTTGAAGAGGGCGTTCTCCGGCTTCCGCTCGCGAAACTTCTCGTCCTGGTCCCAGGAGGGAAGAAACGGCTCTTCCTGTTTGATCATGACGAAGAGCCGTTCGTGGAGGGAGTGGGCGTTGTCGCAGAGGTGGCCGACGGTGTCTTTGATCGACCACTCGCCCTCCGCCGGACGGTACGACACGATGTCTTCCGAGAGGCCGGCAGTCTCCTGCTTGAGCGTTTGGGTGATGCCGTTCAGCGCCTCCACCAGGTCTTGGTGGCCGCTGCTGCCGGGCTCGCTGCGAGGGTAGGTGAAGGCGCCCATCAGCTCCTCGATGCTGGCGAGATAGGCGGTGCGCGCCGCGCGCCGTTAGCGGGAAACGGGCTGGTTGAGTTCATCGCGTGAACGGTAACACTGCCCGAAACGAGGTGTCAAACGCCCGCCGTCCCGCGCCGCAACGCGGCGTCCCGCGACGACAAAAGCGCACCGGCCGGAATCGGGGTGTCAAACGTTGATCGGTTACTCCTGAGGCAGGCGCTATGCGGCGGTCTCTGTATCGCTGACTTCCGGGTACACGGCGGGCAACTCGTTGCGCTGGTGGAGGCGTTCCAAAGCCGCGACGGCCTTCGGGTTGAACTGCGTGCCAGAGTGTGCCGCGATCTCTGCGACAGCTTCATCGACGGAGCGGCCTGCGCGGTACGGGCGGTTGTGGGTGATCGCATCGAATGCATCGGCGACAGCGACGATCGTCGCAGCCTCTGGTATCGCAGGTCCGGCGATGTCCCTAGGGTAGCCACCGCCGTTCCAGTGCTCGTGGTGGTGGAGCGCAACCGTGGCGGCCAGTTCAAATCCCTGATGGCCGCTCAGGAAGTCCGCGCCCCAGATTGTGTGCTGTTTCATGATCTCCCACTGGCTCGCTTCCAGCTTCGCCGGGCTGGTGAGAATGGCATCCGGCACGCGAATCTTGCCGATGTCGTGCAGTACGGACGCCAGGCCCAGGGCGGTCGCATCTGCCTCAGCGTAGCCGAGATCGCGCGCCAGCGCTTCCGTTAGGTGACGTACGCTCTGCAGATGGAGGCCGGTGGTGTGGTCGTGAGCCTCAGCGGCGGCGGCCAGGAGCAGCACTGTTTCCTCATGGGTCTGGCTGAGCTGCGTCGTGGTGCTTCGCAATTCGTTCACGAGCGTCTCCATGCGCACGATGGCGGTCACCTGCGTAGCGATGGCGGTAAGAAACTGGGCGTCGTCGGCGCCGAATGCTGCAAGCTGCTTGCTGGCCACCCCGATGGTACCGATCATCTCATCTTGCCAGACCATTGGAGCGATGAGCACTGATCGCAACTGTGCGGCCCGCAGGACGTTCCGCTCAGATTCCCACATACGCTCGTCGTTCCAGGGGTCGTCTAGAATCAAGGGGCGAAGAGTTTGAGCCAGTAGCAACGTTAGTGGATGTGACTCCGAATCGGGTTGCTGGGCGCGATCCCACCTCTCTACGAACTCCTGAGGCACGTGAGGATAGCTGGTGTTGGTTAGCGCCTGTCCCGTGGCTTCGCTGAAGAGCGTGAAATTGACGGCGTCGTATCCTGCCCCTACGGCGAGCCGGCGGGCGACGAGTTGCAATTTTTCAGTCAGGTCTCCGCAGGAGGTGAGCAGCGGCACAATCTGGCCTACCATTGTGGCAGCGCGATCGCCGGGTAGGGGCCGGCTGGTTGCTGTCGCGTCCGGAGCGATCGGCCGCTGGCGTTTCGCGGCGTACATGGCGCTGTCAGAGAGGTGTATCAGATCGACGATGGTCTCCGCTTCCTCCGGGAAGACGGCGAGACCCCAGCTAACGACGATCTGTATCCTGGCGTCAGTCTCGGGGTCTGGCAGGCGAGCATCGAGGAGTTCTGCCGTCACCACGTCTCGGTAGCGTTCCGCCTGCGCGCGATTCGCGCCGGGCAAAATTACGACGAACTCATCGCCGCCATAACGGCCGACGATCGCGTTATCCCGTGCGAGAACGTTGGCCACGATGATCAGCGCATCGTCGCCGGCCTGATGGCCGTAGCTGTCGTTGATCGCCTTGAGGCCGTCCAGATCGATCATGGCGACTGCGACAGAGGACTCGCCGGCTGACGAACACTGTTCGCGTAACTCCTCGGTAATGGCCCCGTGATTGAGTGCGCCGGTAAGCGGGTCGCGGCGGGCGCGTTCCCGCTCCGCGTCCAGCGCGTTCTCCGCCTGCTTGCGCTCGGTGATGTCTCGGCCGGCGACGACGAATCCCTGAACCTTGGTGTTCGGTCCACGGTACGGGGAGTAGGTGATGTCCATGTACTTTCGCCCAGCGGCGGGAAACTCGAACCAGGCCTGGTAGCGGATGTTTTCCCCAGCCAGGCAGCGCTCAGCCCTCGGTCTGATGGTCGTGCTGAAGAACTCAATGCCAAATACTTCGGTTACTGTTCGTCCAATCACCTCGTCCGATGTCTTGGCGAATGCCTGCAGGTATGCCGCGTTGACGGCAAGGTAGATATAGCGTTGATCCACTAGCGCCAGCATGTCGGTGGTACTAGAGACGATGTGCTCAAACTGCCGCAGCGCGTTCTCGGCCTGCTTGCGCTCCTCGTCTAGCTCATCACGGGAGGCAGTGATACGCGCCAGGTTGGCGGTCATGCGATTGAACGCGGCGGCCAGTTCGCCGATCTCGTCGCTTGAGTCGACGTCGATGACGTGGGATAGGTCGCCCCTGCTCACGTGCTCAACTCCTGTTGCCAGCTTGCCGAGCGGTTTGCTGATTCCCCGGCCAATGATGATCGCTGCGCCGCCGCCGCCAAGGCTGGCGATGAGCAGACCCAACAGCGCCCATTGCGCGAAGCTGACGGATCGCTCCGCTTCCGCCTTCGCTTCTACGACCTCCGCTAGCGCCAGCGGCAGAATTTCGTCATCGAACAGGAGATCGAGATCGTCACGTAATTGGACAAAGTTAGCTACGCCCAGCTCCTTGGCCTTGTCCAGGTCGATGATCTCTTGGGCGAGCACGACGCAGTCAGCGAAGAGGCTGCGCAAGTCGTCTGCCCACTGCCGCTCCTGGGATGAAAGGCCCAGACTCTCGTACATCGCGAGGGAGCGTTCAAAATCCGCCTCGCCTTCTTGGGCACGCTGCGCATACAGCGTGTCGTGGGTACGGAGATAATCCCCCAGGTCTTTCGCGACGCCGCTGGCGCTGATCTCCATCTCGTGCGCAGCGTGAAGCTTCATAGTGGAAGCGAGATCGCTGCGATCGAGGGAGGCCTTGATCTGTCCGTCCAGGATTACGTCCATCTGATCCATGTTTTGTAGGAACAGCCCCGTCTTCTCGACTTGCAAGTCTTCCAGGGCGATCAGTTCGCGGGCCAGCGGCGTGAACTCTCGGTAGACTTCGTCGACCCGGGATGAAAGGTTCAGGTCCGCTTCATTATTCGCCCCTAGCGTCAGGTCGTGATACTGCTGCTGAAAATGCGCAAAGTCTGCTGCGTCGTCCTCGATGCGCGCCAGTTGGGCTGGATCGCGATCGTCGAGATACCGTAACACGGCAAAGCCCGTGCCGATGACGTTGGTCTCCATTTCCAAGGCCGCGGCCCTCTTAGGCTCCTCGAACTCCGTGATCTCTTTCAAGTTCGCGTCTATCGTGCGGATGCTGCGCTCGATAACTACACCGCCGCCGATCAAGAGAAGCAGAAGGACGCCGAAGCCGAGCCACAGCTTCCGGCTGACGGTCAGTTTCGGCCGATGCCGTTGACCGCCCGCCAGCGCAGCGCGGCGCTGGCTTGCCTCCGAGTTTTCTGAATGTGGTTCAGAATCGTTTCGCATGCTGCTGCCCTATGTTCCCGTCCTCATATCGATGTAGCGCGCTCGTTAGGAGATTGTTTGGCACGTCAATGAAATATCGGCACCAGCCGTGCCCCAAGAGATACTAAGGTTTGTGTCTATTTGGACCGTGCACGAGGTTGGAGGGCTAGCGTTTCGTCTTCGTCTGGAGCGGGCGGCGCTCCGTCTTGTCCAGCAGCTGTACCACCATCCGATTGGCATCGATGTCCACGTTCTGGACGACGGAATCGATCGCCGGTATCAGCAACTCGCTCTCGGCGTCGTGGACGATGTAGACGTCGTTGGCGCCGGTTTCCAGCACCTCTTGAATCTGGCCTAGGGGCGCGCCTTCCGTATCGACGACGTCCATGCCGACGATCTGGAATCGGTAGTAGCGGCCTTGCTCCAGCGGCGCCAGCGTCACGTCCGGCACCTCCAGCAGCAGCCCGCGCAGCGGCTCGGCCTGGTCGCGTGATTCGATGCCTTCGAACTGGATGAGGAGGGCGCCGCGGTGCGGGCGGGCGCGGGCGACGGTGTAGGAGACGCCCGCGGCCCAGACGGCGGCGCCCGGCTGGAAGCGCTCCGCGAAGTCGGTCATGGGCTCCACTGACAGTTCGCCGCGGACGCCGCGCGGGGCGCGGACGAAGCCGACGGCGACGAAGCCTTCTCGCGGCTGGGGATGGTGCGGCCTGGCGGATGTGCGCTTGCCCGGCACGGACGTCGCGCTTAGTCGCCGATATCGAGGCTGGCGCGCACGCCGCGCTGGACGGCGGCGACCGTGAGCAGGTCGCGCATGGCGTTGGCGATGCGTCCGCGCTTGCCGATCACCTTGCCCATGTCGTCGTCAGCGACGTAGAGGTGGAGGATCGTGCGTCCATCGACCTCTTCCTCTTCCACCTCGACGGCGTCCGGGTCGTCGACGATGTTGATCGCGATGAACTCGATCAGCTTCTTCACGCGTCTGCCTTCTCTTCGCCGTTAGCGGCAGGTTCTGCTTCAGCCTCAGCAGGGGCGTCGGCCTCGGCTTCGGCGGCAGGCTGTTCTTCTGCCGTCGCCTCGGCGGCATCGGCGGGCGCTTCGGCTTCCGCGGCTGGCTCTTCTGCCGCCGTAGCCTCGGCGCCTGGTGCTTCGGCTTCCGCGGCTGGCTGTTCTGCCGTCGCCTCCTCGGCGGAATCAGCGGGCGCTTCGGCTTCCGCGGCTGGCTTTTCCGCCGTCGCCTCGGCCGGCGCTTCGGCTTCGGCGGCTGGCTCTTCTGCCGTAGCGTCGGTGGTCGCCTCGGCTGTAGCCGCGGGCTGTTCCGCCTCCGCAAGCTCAGCGGCGGGCGTTTCCACCTCAGCGGCGGGTTCGTCCTTCTTCGCCTCAGCCTTCTCCTTCGCGGCGTCCTTCGCCCGCTGGTCTCCCAGCGCGATGCGCGCGGCCAGCTTCGGCGGTAACTCGGCCAGGCCCTGGATCTTGAGGATCTTCGCCACGCGGTCGGAAGGCATGGCGCCCTTTTCCAGCCAGTGCTTCGTGCGTTCGCCGTCGATGACGATGGTCGATGGGTTGTCCAGGGGGTGGTAGTAGCCGAGCGATTCCACGAACGCGCCGTCGCGCGGCGCGCGCGAATCGGCGACGACGATGCGGTACATGGGCTTCTTCTTCTTCCCCACTCTTCTGAGCCGAATACGGAGCATGTGGCCTCCTTAGCGCCTGAGCAAGTTCAACAGGTTCGGCCCCTTGCCAGAGGCGACCGCCTGTGCCAACTTCTTCGCCTCTTTCCACTGGTTGAGGAGACGATTTACTTCCTGAGGAGTGGCGCCGCTGCCGGTGGCGATCCGCCTGCGGCGGCTGCCGTTGATAATCTCCGGGTGGCGGCGCTCTTCCGGTGTCATTGAGTATACCACCGCTTCCGCTTTGTTCCAGAAGTTGTCGTCCACGTTTTCCATGTTGAGCTGCGATTTCACGGAGGCGAGGCCGGGGATCATTTCGATGAGCTGGCTGACGGGGCCCAGCTTCTTCATCTGTTGGATCTGGATGATGAAGTCTTCCAGGTCCAACGTCTGGTTACGCAGCTTCTTTTCGAGCCGCTCGACGTCGGCCTCACCGATCGTTTCCGCCGCCTTCTCCATGAGGCCGGCGATGTCGCCCATGCCGAGGATACGGGAGGCGAAGCGATCGGGGATGAACGGTTCTAACGCATCGACCTTCTCGCCGACGCCGATGAACTTGATCGGCAGGCCGGTGACGGCGCGGATCGAGAGCGCCGCGCCGCCGCGGGCGTCGCCATCGACTTTGGTCATGACGAAGCCGCTGATGCCGAGCACCTCGTCGATCTCCTCGGCGATGTTGACCGCCTCCTGGCCGGTCATCGCGTCGACGACGAGCAGCGTCTCGATGGGCGAGAAGCTGTCGCGTAGCTCCTGCAGCTCGGCGGTCGCCTCGTCGTCCATGGCCGTCTGGCCGGGCGTATCGACGATGAGCGCGGTAGCGGCCTGGCGCTTCGCCTCGTTGAAGGCGGCCTTGGCGAGGGCTTTCGGCCGGGCGTCGATATCGCTTGCCGCCACCGGCACGTTGATCTGCTTGCCGAGGGCGATGAGCTGGTCGCCGCCGGCGACGCGGTAGGGGTCGGCCGCGACGAGCAGCGGCTTCTGGCCCTGCTTGCGCAGATACAACGCCAGCTTGGCGGCGGTGGTGGTCTTGCCGGAGCCTTTCGGCCCGACCAGCATGATCACAGTAGGCGGCTTCTTCTCGATCTGGAGGCCGACCTGCTCCCGGCCGAGGATCTGCACCAGCTCTTCGTTGACGAAGCCGATGACCTGCTGGGGGCCGGTCAGACTCTCCAGGACATTGGCGCCGAGGGCGCGCTCGCGGACGCCTTTCGTGAACTCGCGGACGACCTTGAAGTTGACGTCGGCCTCGAGCAGGGCGACGCGAACCTCGCGCAGCGCCTCGTCCAGGTCCGCCTCGCGGACGGTGCCTTTGGAGCTGAGCTTTCTGAAGACGCCTTGGAGCCGATCAGACAGCGCGTCGAGCATACGAAGTTAGTTTACAAGGAACAGGGAATCAGGAACAGGGAGCGAGGGAAGTTTAGGGGCGACCGCCGTAGGGGCGTTCAATTGAACGCCCCTACACGCTTGCCCACAACATGATGGTCTGATCGAAGACCTGGTGGCGACCGTCTGCCAGAGGCAGACCCGCCTTCGGCGGGGAAGGTCGCCGCTACGCTTTGCGAGAACTAGCCCAGCCCGTGCAGCCGCCGCACCTCCTCCAGCATCGCCGCGATGTCCGGCGCGCGTTCCGGCGTCAGCGTGCCGAGTGGGTCCGGGGTGGGCGGTTCGCCGAGCAGCGTCTCGATGACGGTGCGGACGCCCCAGGGGAGGGCGACGAGGTCGTAGCCGCCCTCCAGGACGGCGACGAGCCGGCCGTCGCATAGCTCACCGGCCAGGGCGACGAGCCGCTGCGTCAGCTCGCCGTAGCCGGCGGTGGTCAGCGACATGCCGGCGAGCTGGTCGGCGAAGTGGGCGTCGAAGCCGCAGGAGACCAGGATGAGCTGCGGCTGGAAGCGGCGCACGATCGGCTCAATTACGTGGACGAACGCGGCGCGATACTGCTCGTCGCCGCAGCCGCCGGGCAGCGCGATGTTGACGTTGGCGCCGGCGCCGGTCTCGCGCGGGTGGCCGCTGCCGGGGTAGAACGGGAACTGGTGGGTGGAGCAGTAGAGCACGCTGGGATCGTCGTAGAAGGCGTCCTGCGTGCCGTTGCCGTGGTGGACGTCGATATCGACGATCGCGACGCGCTCCAGGCCGTGGCGGCGTTGCGCGGCACGAGCGGCGAGCGCGATATTATTTAGCAGGCAGAAGCCCATCGCCTGGCCGGGGCGGGCGTGGTGGCCGGGCGGGCGAACAGCGCAGAAGGCCGAAACGACGCTGCCCGATAGCACGGCATCCGTCGCGCTGATACAGG
>JADFKB010000166.1 GCA_022565155.1 Chloroflexota bacterium
GGCTCCAAACGCATCGTCGGCGTGATCATGTACGACCCGTGGGTGATCCCGCAGGCGCTCAACTTCCTGGTGCGCACGCGCGACAAGTACCCGCACGAGGAGGTCGTCTCGCACGACAAGTACAGCCTGGCCGACATCAACAAGGCGTTCGAGGAGGCGGAGTGGCAGAAAGAGGACGGGGTGGGTACGAAAGTACGCCGCGCCGTCATCATCCCATAGGCCGATAGCGCTCGCGAACTATGAACGCGCCCCGAATAGTACCGGGGTGCTTCCGCGTCTAGCTGCCGCCGGAGCCCGCGGTCAGGTCAGCAGTATGTTTCTCATCGATCGCCTCCAACGACCTGCCTCGCGATATCAAGAATATCGCCTCGCCCCTCGAGGGAGATGTTGGTGATCCCGAAGTCCTCAACGATGTACAGCCGTTCCTTAGATAGCACAAACAGTCCATCGCCGAAGCGAATCGGCTGGACATAGGCCGCGGCCCGTCCATTCACCGTCACCTCCGTCACGCGCTCAGCCGGTATGTCGCTGCGGAGCACGGGATCGGCTAAGACTCGTACCACGGTGACGGACACATCTTGGTTAAGTGAGGTCATCCTGACGCTGTTGAACGCCACGCGGCCATCGCACCATGCCACCTGGTGGGCTACGATGTCATATCCTGAAATCGCTGGAATGTCGATCTCCGTGCCGGTGGTGTAGCCGGGCTCCACGCCACCCCATTCGTCCCACTGTTCAGTAGTGCAGCGCATGTCGTATGGGTACTGCTGGCCCTGTTTGGGAACGATTCTGAGTCCCGCCACAACGCCGTCAAACAGGGGCGCGAGCCGATCGGCGTCGAGCGCGTCTGTGGCTTCATCCATACTTGGCGGCTCCGCACTCTGTAGGAGCAGCGCGTTGGCGGCAAAGAACGCGCCAACGCCAAGCCCTGCGACAACAATTGCAACCACTAATGCGTATTTCACAAGATCCGCCCTCCTTAGCTCCGCCCTCTTTATGGGTAAAATGATAACATACCGGCCTTGAAGGATGCGGGGGTTGGACTGCTTAGTTGCCGCACGTGATGGTGGAGGGATCGTGCGTCAGTTCCGCTCCGCGGAAGGGTGCGCCGCGCCGTCATCATCCCGTAACGCGACAACCTCAGCGAAGCATTGGAGCGCCCCGAATAATACCGGGGCGCTTCTGCGTCTACACGCCCGCTGCCTGCGCGCCACTCAAGAGCGTTTCGCCGCCGCGCCGGCATCGGCTACGCTCGCTCCGACGCCAAGAGCCTCGTTCAGGAAGCCGAGCGCGCGCAGCTCGTACTCCTCTGGCGCCGCCTGCCAGCCGCGCGAGTGGCCGGCGCCGGGGATGAGCCAGTAGCGCTTCGGCTCTTGCGCGGCGGCGAAGAGACGGGCGGTGTCCTCCGAGCCGAGGACGGCATCCTCCTCGTCCGCAATGAGGAAGAGCGGCCGCGGGCTGATCCGCGCAATGTGGTCGATCGCGTCTGCCACGTTCATAGACTGGCCCAGCCGCCGTTCGATCAACCACTCGGCGATGTGCGCGAACGGGAAGCGAGGCAGGTGAAAGAAGTAGCGCAACGCGCGCGTCATCACCGCGTCTCGCGTGGCGTAGGGGCACTCCGCAACGAGGGCGCGTATGCGCGTATCGTCCGCAGCCACCAGGATCGCGACGACGGAGCCCATGGATACCGCCACCACGCCGATGCGCCCGGCGTCGACTTCGGGCCGCGCGGCCAGCGCGTCGATCGCGCCTAGCAGGTCGTTCTGCTCTCGCAGGCCCATCGTAACCGCGTCGCCGGCGCTCTCTCCGCGATGGCGGTAGTCGAAGGCGAGGACGGCATAACCGGCGTGGTGGAGGAAGTTGGCATGAGGCAGCAGCTCGGCGCGGCTGCGGCCGTGGCCGTGCGATAGAACGACTGCCGGGCCACGCTCCGCCGCCGCCGGGATGAACCAGCCGGCCAGGCGGGTGCTGTCGCGGCTGGCGAACGTGACATCCTCGGCGGGCAAGCCGAAGTCGGCCAGATCGTGGTCTTCTCGCTTCCATTTCGGGTGGAGCGAACGCTGTGAGATCGCCCAGGCGAAAGCGAACGCAGCGCCGATGAGGGCGATCAGGAAGACACTGAGACGGGCGATCATGCGATGCAATACCTCCAATATCGCTCTGTTGTGGCCTATGCTACTGTGTACCGATGTCCGACGACAAGCCGAATCATCAGGTCGCGCCCGTCGATCATGCGCGGAACTGGCTCCAGATCGGCGGCGCGGCTGCGGTAGCGGCGCCCGGGCCGATCATCCGCGCGCTCGACATCACAGGCGCTGTCGATCTCCACCTGGAGCCGGGCATCGAGGCGCTGATCTTCGGCCTGACGATCATGGCGGCGGCGACGCTGCTGATATGGGCGTCGGAGGTAGCGGAGCAGCTCGTCTCGGCGACGTTGGCCTTAGCCGTCCTCGCGATCATTGCCGTGCTGCCGGAATACGCTGTCGATGTCTACTTCGCATGGACGGGAGGCCAAGAAATTGGGCTGGATCCGAGCCTGCGGCCACCCGGTGAGACGCCCGCGGTGGAGCTGGCGCTGGCGAACATGACGGGCGCGAACCGGCTGCTGATCGGCCTCGCCTGGCCGGTCGTCTTTCTCCTATTCTGGTTTAAGACGCGCAAGAAGAACCTGGCGGTGGGCCGCCCAAACTCCGTCGCCCTGATCTTCCTTGGCGTTGCGACGATCTACAGCTTTTCGATCCCGCTGCGCGGCGGCCTTTCGCTTATCGACAGCGCTGTGCTGATCAGCCTGTTCGTCGCCTACCTCGTGCTATCGTCCCGATCGCCGCCGAGCGAGCACGAGCTGGTCGGCCCGGCCCGGACGATCGCGGCGCTTTCGCCGAACATGCGTTGGGCAGCGGTGATCGGTATCTTCGCCTACGCGGCCGGCGTGGTGATCGCGGCGGCGGAGCCGTTCGCTAACGGGTTGGTCGAATCCGGTGAATCGCTCGGGATCGACGAGTTCCTGCTCGTCCAGTGGGTAGCGCCGCTCGCTTCCGAGGCGCCGGAGTTTATGCTCGCCGCGATGCTGGCGCTGCGGGGCCGTGCCGCGGCGGGGATGACGCTGCTAATCTCATCGAAGGTAAACCAGTGGACGCTGCTGGTGGGTTCGCTGCCGATCGCCTACAGCATCTCCGGCACAACGTTTTCACCGCTGCCCGTCGAGGCGAGGCAGGCGCAGGAGGTGTTCCTGACAGCCGGCCAGTCGATATTCGCGGTCGCGGTGCTGGCGAGCCTGAGCTTCAGCATGCGGGAGGCGATCCTGATCTTCGTCTTGTTCACCATACAGCTAGCGATCCCGATCCCGGAAGTGCGCGTCGGATTCGGCGTGCTGTACATCGCGCTGGCGCTGATCTGGTTCTTCTCGGAGCGGCGGGACCTGCCTGTCCTCGTGCGTCATGCCAGAGCAACGATTCGGGGAGTTGAAGCGGGCGGCGAGGAACGGCGTCAGCTTTGAGCCACGCGGCGCGTCAGGCAGCTCGATCGAGAGGGGCGATCGCCGCCGCATCTGCGGGCGCCCGCCGCGCGGGGCGGCGGACGCCGCCGATCCCCCACAGCTCCACGAACGCTTCAACGATGCGCGCGTCCAGGTGCGACCCGGCGATGCGCTGGATCTCCTGAATGGCATCTTCCGGTGACCAGGCCGCCTTATAGGGACGCTCGCTGATCAGCGCATCGTAGACATCGGCAACGGCGACGATGCGGGCGGCCACGGGGATGTCCTCGCCGGCCAGGCCGTCCGGATAGCCGCTGCCGTCCCAGTGCTCATGGTGCGAGCGCGCCACCACCCGCGCCAGCTCGAAGTCGTCGTTCTCCGCCAGCAGCTCGTCCCCCCAGACGGTGTGCTTGCGCATGACGACCCACTCCTCCTCGCTCAGAGCGCCGGTGTTCTGCAGGATCGAGTCGGGAATGTTCGCCT
>JADFKB010000008.1 GCA_022565155.1 Chloroflexota bacterium
CCGGCCTCGTCGGCTCGCTGTCGTGCGAGGAGAACGCGGACGCGAACGAAGATGGCTCCGTCAACTCGATAGACGCGGCGCTGATCCTCCAGCACATCGCCGGCCTGCTGCCAACGCTGCCGCCGTAAGGCGCGCTACAGGCAGCCTTGACAGGCATTTTCGACTCGTGCTAGGTTTGCCTCTGCTTGAGCAGCTCCGTAGGGGGATCACATTGTCAACGCTTAACGCTATTAGTCTTGCAATTCTACTTGCAGCCGCATTGATCGCAAGCGCCTTCCTGTGGCCGCAAGCTGAACGGGCTTCGGCGGGGGTGCCGACGCTCATCGGTGACGTGAACTGTGACCGCGTTGTGAATCCCATCGACGTCACGTTCATCCTGCAGTTAGGCGCTGGCCTGATAGCAGCACTTCCCTGTCCTCAGAACGGCGATACGAATGGAGACGGCGTCACCAATCCTCTGGACGCAACTCTGATCTTGCAGTTTAGCGCAGGCATCATCAGCAGCCTAGGACCCCCACTCGGGCCCACTTCCACACCCACCAACACGCCATCCCATACGCCAACGAACCCGCCTACGGCCATCGCTACCTCCCCGCCGGCACCGACTAGTACGCCGATATTACCGTCTACGGCGACAAGCACATTTACGCCTCCGCGCACACCTACACGTACTGCCACACCGCTGCCGACGCTTCAACCGGCGGCAGAGACCACGTTGTTGGCAGCCGATGGTCAGTATCTAGGGTTGGTCACTTGCAATACGTTCGCTGCGGATGGAATCTTCAACCGGTTCGGAACGTACGGCAGTAGGTTCAGCAGCACCAGCATTTGGAATATGTTTGGCCAGTATGGAGGTCAGTCTGGTTCCTATAGCCCCTTCAACAGATTCGCGGTACCTCCTTCTATCTTCACAGATGGCGTCTTCTCTGCATATCTGACTATGGACGCCCTCGGGTATCTCCCGAGAATTACACCGGTCGAACTGGTGTTTTTGTGTTTCCAAAACAACTCGTCTGAACTGAACTTCTGGCTGGATCTAATCGCGCAGAGTTCTTAATCCAGGGCAGTTCGGGGCAGGGCGATTTTCAGATGTTGGGAAAGAACTGTTTCGCTCTTCGCCTCAGCCTTGACAGCCTCGCCTCCGTGCGAGATGATGCGAGCAGCCCGATCTCGCCGGGGTGGGCAGGCCCGCCGAAGGTGGGTAAATGGCCTCGCATCAGACACGACACACGGAGGTATCGCTATGGTTAGCCCGTGGCCCTCACAAGCGCCGTATCCCAAGCACCACTTCTCTCAGTTCTTCGAGGAAACCGCCAAGCGGCTGCCCGATAAGACGGCGTTCATCGGCGGTGACGAACAGGCCTACACCTTCGGCCAGCTCTGGGACGCGTCCCGCCGGATGGCGCGCGTGCTCCAGCGGCAGGCGAACGTGAAGAAGGGCGAAACCACTGCGATCCTGGCGCCGAACTGCCCGGAGTATGCCGTCGCGCTCCACGGCTCGCTGCTGGCGGGGGCGAAGGTCACCACGCTGAACCCCCTCTACCGCGAGCGAGAGGTCGAGCAACAGCTCGACGACGCGGACGCCGTCATCGTCTTCGTCTCCAAGATGTTCGCTCCGATCATGGAAGCCGTGAAGCCGAACCTGCCGAACGTCCGCCAGGTCTACGAGATCGAGGACGTCTGGTCGATCGCAGAGTCGGAGCCGCCCGATCCGGAGCCCGTCGAGATCGACCCGGAGCGCGACCTGGCCGTGCTGCCTTACTCCAGCGGCACGACGGGGCTGCCGAAGGGCGTCATGCTCACTCACTACAACCTGACGTCGAACATCCGCCAGACGATCGCGACCGGGCTGACGGACGAGAGCTCCGTACTCCTCGCCTTCCTGCCCTTCTATCACATCTATGGACTGATGATCCTGCTCAATATCACGTTGGCTACCGGCTCCACCTGCCTCGTGATGCCGCGATTCGACCCTGACCAGACGCTCAAGTGGATCGAGAAGTACAAAGTGACCGACTTCTTCGTCGTGCCGCCGGCGCTGCTCGCGCTCTCACACCACCCGAAGTTGGCCGAGCACGACGTCTCCTCGCTGCGCTACATCCTCTCCGGCGCCGCGCCGCTGCCTCAGGAGGTGGCTGAGCTCGGCGCGAAGCGGTTCGGCTGCCTCGTTACCCAGGGCTACGGCATGACGGAGACCAGCCCCCTCACCAACACGAGCCCGCTCGACGCGTTGAAACCGGGGTCGGTCGGCCCGGCGGTGCCCGACACGCAGGAGAAGATCGTCCACATGGAGACGGGCGAGGAGCTGCCGGTAGGAGAAACGGGCGAGCTGTTGATCTTCGGCCCGCAGGTGATGCAGGGCTACTGGAAGAACCCGGAAGCGACCGCCGAGACGATCCGGCCGGACGGCTGGCTCCGCAGCGGCGACATCGCCTACATGGACGAAGACGGCTACGTCTACATCGTCGACCGCGCCAAGGAGATGATCAAGTACAAGGGCTACCAGATAGCACCGGCGGAGATGGAGAGCGTGGTGATGGAGCATCCGGCCGTGATGGACGCAGCCGTTATCCCGAAGCGCGACTTCGAGGCCGGCGAGATCCCGAAGGCGTTCGTTGTGCTGAAGGAGGGCGAGCAGGCTTCGCCGGAGGAGATCATGGCCTTCGTCGCGGAGAAGGTGGCGCCCTACAAGAAGCTGCGCGAGTTAGAGTTCGTCGAATCGATACCCAAGACGGCCTCCGGCAAGATCCTGCGCCGAGAGCTAATCGAACAGGAGCGCGCCAAGAGCGGCGGCTAGCGCGGGTCGGGCTTCAGCCCGACAGCCGGAACTTCAGCCAAGCGTCAGCGAGGCGTCTCGCTGCTTGCGGTGCGACCTGTTTCAGTAAGAACGCGGTTCCGACAGGCTAAAGCCTGTCCCACAAGAAGACAAGAGGGAAGTGTCGCGCCCCATGGCTGACTCCGCGCCGAAAGTCCTCACGGAAACGCGCGACCGGGCGCTGCTCGTCACGATCAACCGGCCGGAGGTGCGTAACTGCGTCGATGGCGAGACAGCCCAGCTCCTGAACGAAGCGGTGGAGACGTTTCGCGCGGACGACGGCCTGGACGTCCTCATCCTCACCGGCGCGGGCGGCGACGCTATTGCAAGCGCGGTTCCGCCTTCGGCGGCGGGCGGCGACGCTTTCTGCTCCGGCGCCGACCTGAAGAACATCGCCTCGCTCGCCAGCCGGCCGGGCGCTCGCGAGTCCGGCCCGATGGGCATCACGCGTATCACAGACCTCGAGAAGCCCACCATCGCCGCCGTCGAAGGCTACTGCACCGCCGGCGGCCTGGAGCTGGCCTGCTGGTGCGACTTCCGCATCGCTGCTCAGAACGCGCAGTTCGGCGTGCTCAACCGGCGTTGGGGCGTGCCGCTCGTCGATGGCGGCACCCAACGGCTGCCGCGCATCGTCGGGCTGGGCAACGCGCTCTACCTGATCGAGACGGGCGCGCTGATCGGCGCGGAGCACGCGCAGCGCATCGGCCTGGTGCAGGAGGTCGTGCCGGATGGCCAGGCGGTCGAGCGGGCGCTCGCCGTCGCCGAAGCGCTCTCGTCCTATCCCCAGCTCGCCATGCGCAACGACCGGCGGGCTACGCTCGAAGGCCTCGCGCTGCCGCTGCCAGAAGGGCTGGAGCACGAAGCTCGCGTACATCGCGATACGGCGGCCGACCCGAAGATGGCCGACTGGCTGCGTCGCTACGCCGCCGGCGATAGACCACCGCCATTCCGGCCGCCGGATGCTCCGGCTGAGTGACAAGGGCCGCCTCCGCATACGTACTCCGAAGCTGCCAGACATGCTAGGTTAGACGGGCAGATAAGGAGAAGTGCATGCCCGCGGTCCACGTTAACGGCATCGATATCTACTACCAGGAGCACGGCTCCGGCTATCCGCTGGTCCTCACACACGGCTTGGGCGACATCGCCGAGCTCTGGTCGCCGCTGGCGAAGGCGCTGGGCGATCGTTATCGTGTCGTCTCCTGGGATATGCGCGGCCATCACCGTTCGGAAGCGCCGGAGGAGCTATCGGCGTACACGCAGGACATCGTCGTCGAAGACCTGCGGGCGCTCTCCGACGAGCTGGGCATCAAGCGAGCGGTCTACGGCGGCCATTCGCTGGGCGGCTACACCGCGCTGCGGTTCTACGAGAAGTACCCGGAGCGAGTCGCCGCGCTGGTGCTGCACGCGGCCGGGCCCGGCTATCGCAATCCTGACGCCAGTCAGGCATGGACCGATCGGCTCGCCAGAGCGGCAGATAAGCAGGAAGAGCGCTTCGGCAAGGACGTGCGGGTATCGGGCAAAGAGCTGCGCGTCGGCGCGCCGGCGCTGGGCGAGACCTCGCAACACCTGGTACGCGGCATCACCGGCGTCGAGAGGGGCGTCATGGCCCACCCCAGCTTCACCGATGCGACGAAGATCGACGTGCCGGCGCTCGTGATCGTCGGCGAGGGGGACAAGAACTACATGGCCAGCGCGGACTACTTAGAGGCCAAGCTGCCATACGGACGCAAGGTGGTGATCGAAGACGCTGGCCACCCGGCGACGCTGGAGCAGCCGGAAGCGGTGAACGCCGCCGTCCGCGAGTTCCTGGACGGGCTGGAGCTGTAGCCGCCGAGCCAAAGCCCTGCTCAGGATAGATCTGAGGCTCTGTCCCTACAGAGGAGACCATGTCACCACACACCCACCCCACTGGCCTGATCGAGCTGGAGGACGGCGTCTTCGCCTACGTCCAGAAGGGCGGCGGGCTCTGCGTCGCCAACGCCGGGCTGATCGTCGGGCCGGAGAGTTGCATCGTCATCGACGCCCTCTTCGCGCCATCGATGACGCAAGCGTTCCGGCAGGAGATCGCCCGCGTTACGGACAAGCCGATCCGCCTGCTGATCAACACCCACCACCACATCGACCACACACTGGGCAATGCGTTCTTCCCGGAAGCGCAGATCATCAGCCACGCGAACGCGCGCCGCGAGCAGAAACGCACCGGCCTCGGCGTGCTGGAGCGCCTGCGGCCCGTCCTGCCAGAGCTGGTAGCCGAAGCAGACGGTGTCGAACCGCGCCTGTCGGACTTTACGTTCAAGGACGAACTGTCGCTGTACGTGGGCGACCGGGAGGTGCGCCTGCTCCACCTAGGCCGCGCACACACGATAGGCGACGTGCTGGTGCTGCTGCCCAACGAACAGCTCCTCTTCGCCGGCGACGTCGCCTTCCACGGCGTCACGCCGCTGGCTTTCGAGGGGCACATCGGCGATTGGATCGGCGTCTGCGACCGCGCGGCCGGCCTCGACATCGAGCGCATCGTGCCCGGGCACGGTCCGGTCGGCGGCAAGAGCGCCCTGCGTGAGATGCGAGGCTACCTCAAAACGATCCGATCGCAGGCGCGGGAAGCGTTCGATACTGGCCGCTCCCAGGAGGAGACGACCGCGGCTATCGATCTCGGCGACTACGCGTCGTGGCTGGAGCCGGAGCGGCTGTCGCTGAACGTGGCGCGGCTCTACCAGGAGTTTCGTGGAGAGATCTAGAAACTGGAATCTCCAAGGAAGAAGTCTACCTTCACAGCCCTCGGCAAACTGCAACACGTGGCGTTCGGGTGCAGTCAGCTAAACGGAGGGCCCCTCTCATCCTTTATCGAGTAGGGATAGGGCGTTCGCTCTGTCATGTTTCCGGTAGGTTTGAGACTGCCCCCAGGCGCGGCGCCGGTGCAATCGAAGGCAGTGGCCTAACACATCGGCACCGGCGAAGTCTCGGGGTCGCCCCAGCACTGGGCGGCCTCTTGACCTTCTATTCGACTGGAAGGTGTAAGCTATCATGGAGACGGGAGAAACCAGAACCGCACGAGATGACAATGGAAAGCAACATGAAGATCGGCGAGCTGGCGAAGCGGACAGGCTTCAGCACCAAGGCGATACGGTACTACGAGCTCCTGCGCCTGCTGCCGGAGCCGGACCGCACGGAGTCCGGCTACCGAATGTACTCGCAGAAAGATGTGGAGCGACTGGAGTTCATCGAAAAGGCGAAACGTCTTGGATTCTCGCTCGACGATATTCGCGACATCCTCATCCTAAACGAACAACAGGAGCAGCCATGCGTGCACGTCCTAGCGCTACTCGACCAGAAGTTGAAGCAGGTCGATGATGTGCTGCGCGATCTGAAAGCGTTTCGCAAGGAGTTGGCCCGGCTACGCAAGGAGTCGGCCGAGCAGCTCGAGCGGCTGCCGGCGGACGCCGCCATCTGCGGGATCGTCGAGCGAGGGGTTCACGCTCGAGGTGAGGCGGCCCTGGCCTGGCTAGAGTTCCGCCAACCCGGCAAGCGTGGGCGTGACTAACGCCGTCCAACTCTGCATCACGGCCTCATCGTAGCTCTTCCGCTCCGATCAACCTGCACGAAAGGCGAGGGTTGCCCCTCGCCTTTCGCTGTCCCTTTTGGCGTTCGCCGGAATGCAGACTGCGGGGGGAAGACAGCGAAGTTTCTGGAAGACCACGAAAAAAAGTGGGGAAAACTTCCCGAAGGAGCTTGACTCTGACCTCGACTGGAAGGTGTAGCATTGAAGAAAGAGAGATAAAGGAGGTAAAAACGATGGCACAAGAGACGACCCTGAAGGTCCCGGCCCTGCACTGCGGGAGCTGCGTGAACACGATCACGGGGACTTTGGAGGCGCTCCCCAGCGTGGAGGTCACTCAGGCCGACACGGAAACCAAGCTGGTGCGCGTTACGTTTGACGAGTCGGCGGTCAGCGTCGACCAGATCCGGGAGGCCCTAGACGAGGTCGGCTTCAGCGCTGACGAGTAGTCCTCAGCAATCAGAAACAGAAGGAAACTCAACATGACTAGCATATCCACCTTCCCACAAGAGACGCCATCGCTCTGGGCCCGGATGGGGCAGAGGGGACAGTTCCTCGCGGCCCTGGCCGCTGGGGTTGTGCTGGCCCTCGTGAGCTGGCAGGCGGGCGTGCTGGACAGCAAAATCTTTGGCTTCGCCTCGGGCGCCGCCGTGGATGCCGGCGGCCCCGGCTCCCTGGTGGCAATCGGGGCGGCGTTCGTCATCGGCGCCACCATGATCGTCCTCCCCTGTGGCTATCCCTCGGTCTTCGTCATGCCGTCGATCCTGGGCTCGCGCAAGGGGCTGTCGCAGCGGGCGGTGCTGAGCCTGCTCTTCCTGGCGGCGAGCGCCCTGCCACTAGCCGCCGTCGGACTTGGGCTCGGCTTTGGCGGCGAGGCCGTCCTGGAGCTGCTGGACGAGATGTCAGCGAGAATGACCCTGGCCGTGGTCCTCTACTCCGCCCTCGGTGTGGTGGCCATCATCTACGCCCTGAGCGAGTTGGGGGTCTTCCACCTGCCCAGCCTATTTGGCCGAGTTACCGGGCCCAGCCTGCCCGATCAGGACAAGCCCTACCGACGAGCGGTGGTGCTCGGGAGCACCTTCGGGGCCGGCCTGGGCATCGGCTGCCCTATGCCCCAGTACTACATCATCCTGGGCTGGGCCGTGGCAGCAGCGAACCCGCTGTTCGGCGCGATCCTGCTGGGCGTCTACGGCCTGGGCCGCGTGGTGCCGGCGGTGGCCCTCGGCGCCCTTATTGTCGCCGGGACGGACCGGCGCAAGGTGTCGCAGGGCATGACCTCGTTCCGTGAGAGGACGAGCGGGATCACCAACGGCCTTCTGGCGGCCATGGGGTCCTACCTGATCGTCCTCTTCGGCGGCGTGGTGCTGTACCGAACGCTGACGTTGTAATCTCGGATGGGAGAATCAGAATGGCTAAGCCGCAAGACGCGACCGACGCGGGTCGCTCCCAGGAGGAGGCCGCGGCAGCTATCGATCTCGGCGACTACGCATCGTGGGTGGAGCCGGAGCGGCTGCCGCTAAACGTGGCGTCGCTCTATCAGGAGTTTCGCGGAGAGATCTAGAAACTGAAGACTACTGCTGCCGCACTCGCCAGGCTGCGCCGCCGAGCGCAACAGTGCCGGCAGCAACCGCAGCGGCCAGCAGCCAGCCGTTCCGCCAGAGCGACCCACTAGAGCCGTCCGACAGCGCGCGCAGGCCTCCCTCCAGCGAGACGCCGCCCACAGGCCCCGGGGTTGAGGTTATCGTCGGAGTCGGCGTGGGTCCGGTCTTGGTGAGCGTGCCCGCTTGTCCCGCATCATTTCTCGGCGAGGGCGTCGCCAGCTTGAAGTCGGTCGCATCGTCGCTGTTCCGCCACGGGTTCGTCAGCTTGGCAGTTGAGGTCACACTGCGGGTCAGGCTCAGCGTGTCGTCTCCTGCGCCGGCGGCGTGAGGGTTGGGCGACATCGGGTTGGTGCCAGTGAAGCTCGCTCCGCCATACGATACGCAGTCCACGTAGTTGTTCGGGTCCGAAGCGTCCCAGGTGCTTGGATCGAGGGGAGCGGAGACGTCCGGTGCGCCCCAGCAGACCATGCCGGCGGCGGGCAGGATGCCGGGCGAGAACACGAAGTCCGCGCTGATGCCGGCCGCCGCCTCAAACGCCGACGTGCCCATGATCCAGTTGCCGGCATTGAGACTAATATTGCCACTCAGCGGGTCCAGCAGCACGCCGGCCAGCGTACCGTCCGGGTTGAACGCCGTCAGCCGCGTGTTCGCCACCACGTTCTGATAGATGGCGAGCCGCTTGATCTCTACAAACTGAACATTTGGATCGCCGTTGAAGCCTGACATCACTTCGCTGATCTCCGCGATGTGATGCACCGCCAAAGCCGGCTGGCTTTCACGCGCCTGCAGAAGCAGCGTAGCTATCCCGACGACGAGCGCCACAATCAGCGGTCGGGCTACGCACATGGGGACGTTCCTCATCGCTGCCCACTCCGCTGCCGCCAGGCTGCGCCGCCCAGGGTAGCGGCGAACACCGCAGCGGCTACGGCCAGCAGCCAGCCGATCAGCCAGAGCGACCCGCTCGAGCCGTCTGACAGCGCGCGCAGGCCGCCGTCCAGCGAGACGCCGCCCACGGGCACGGGTTTCGGCTGCATAAACGTGATCCGGTTCCCGAATATCTCGGCGATATAGAGCGTGCCATCGCTATCGACTGCGATGTCCAGCGGCGTGACGAACGACGACGCGAACGTGGTGTTGTTGCTCACCACCGAGGTGCCGTCCGGCGAGAGTACGACATGGCCGAGCAGGCCGTCGTTAAAGCTGACGTAGAAAAGATCGCCGGCCAGTTTGCCGCCGAACGCCGCAGATGTGTACTCCGCAAGGCCGTTCGACGAGACAGGCAGCAGATCGATCGGGCCGGTCCAATCAACGCCGCTGCCATCCAGACCGTTGTGGTAGACGCACTGGCGCGCGTCGAAGCGGGCGCGGTTGCGGTTCGGCTGACCGTAGTAGTTGCCGGCCTCGATCAAGTTCAGCTCGTCCGGGCCGCGCGTGTCAGGCGCCCACGGGTCGGGATCCTCGGTCGTGCAGCTCGTCGAAGAGCCGCCAAAGCCGGAGTTCGGCCCGTTGTCCGTCGCGTAGATCTTGCCGTTGCTATGGATGATGAGATCGTACGGGTTGCGCAGGCCGGAGGCGAAGACGAAGACATCGCCGGTGGCCAGGTTGACCGTCGAGCTGTAGGTGCCGGGCGGATCATAGGTAACATTGCCATCGAATACGAAGGCGTTTGGGCTGGCGACGAGGATCGCGCCGGAGAGCGGCACGTCGGGCCTGGTGAACAGCGGCCCGGCTGGGACGTTGACGCCCGCGTTCGTCGTGCTGCCGTGGGCGATGTAGAGCGTGCCGTCGGCAGCGAAGACGATGCCGTTCGCCTGGTGGGCGGAGTCGGACGTCGAGAGGCCGGTGATGATGTCTGTGATTGTGGAGTAGCCGGCGCCGTGGATCTTCGTCACCTTGCCTGGGAATGCCCCGGCGGGAGCGGGGCCGTCCGATCCGAAGCCAGAGACGGTGTTGGTCACGTAGACGGGCGGCGGCGACGAGGCGTCCGTCGGGTCGAAGGCGATGCCGAACACTTCTTGCAGATCGGCGTTGGTCGTGATCTCCTCGACGGCCGTCACGGCCTTCGTCTTCGGGTCCAGCGTCAGGGCCTGGATACGGCCCTCTTGGTCTGCGACGAAGAGCCGCCCGTCGGGGCCGATCGTGAGCGCAGTAGGTAGCGCAGTCGTGAATCCTGCGCCTGCGACGATTCCGCGGGTGAAGTCGGTCTCGTCGACAGTTACGGCGGCAGCCGGCTGGACGCCAACAAACCCGATCGCGACAACCGTCGCGATAAGCAGGACTACCCGGACTCGTCGAAGCATCGCCTCTCCAGTGGCGGGGCTGGAAAAGTAGAGAAAGCTGTGGAGAACGATCTCCACCACCAGTCCCCGCTAGTATACTCCACGTTAGAAGGCTGTCAAGGTGACGGGCATCACCGTCCGCCGAATGTGCGATAATGGAACCTGACTATTGTACGGCCGGACATATAGCGGGGAAGGAGCAACACCATGTTCATTGCGATGAACCACTTCAAGGTGGCGAACGGAAAAGAGGATGAGTTCGAGCGCGCCTGGCGGGAGCGCCAGACGTACCTGGACGGCGTTGCCGGCTTCGTCGAGTTCGCGCTGCTAAAGGCGGACGCGGCGGGCGAGTACATCAGCCACAGCGTCTGGAAGGATCGCGCGGCGTTCGTCGACTGGACGAACAGCGAAGCGTTCGTGAAGGGTCATCGCCAGGGCTCGCTGATGGGCGTGCTCGAGGGCGCGCCGCACGTCTCGACGTACGAGGCGATCATCGTCGAGACGGCGGAAGGCCGCACGGCCGGGGCGAGATAACGACGATGGGCCGCTGGCGAAGTGACGAAGACGACGAGCCCCGGTACGCAAGCGACGCGCGGGACGAGGACGAGGCGGACGACGACGACGAACTGGAGGGCGAGTGGGAGCTGGACCCGAACGACCCGTCTCACCCGGATTACGACCTGTCTGTAGACGCAGGCTACGCCGGATGGGAAGCGACGCCAAGACCGCCGCTAATCCGTCGTGGCGTCGTCCTGCTGGTAACAGCGCTGGTGATCATCGGGCTGGTGGCGCCGATCCTGCTCCGCCTAGCGTACTGAGCATGACTCCATGACGACGCTGGTCACCGGCGGCACGGGATTCGCAGGCGCCGCCGCCGTCCGCGAGCTGGCGCGGCGCGGCGAACGCATCACCGTGCTCAGCCGGGACGTTTCGAAGGTAGCCAAGCGCTTCCCTGGCCTCGACGTCGAAGCGCGCGCCGGCGACGTGAGCGACCCTTCGACGCTCACGCCAGCGTTCGCGGGCATCGAAACGGTGATCAACTGCGTCCAGTTCCCCAACAGCCCGATGGAGAACAAACGCAAGGGCTGGACGTTCGAGCACGTCGACTATTTGGGAACGGTACACCAGGTGGAAGCGGCCAGGGACGCGGGCGTAAAACGATTCGTCTACGTCAGCGGCGTCGGAGCCACGCTGGAGGCGGCGAAGCACTGGTTCATCTTCAAGGCGCGCGCGGAAGGCGTTGTCCGCGCCAGCGATATGACCCACGTGATCATCCGGCCTACCTGGCTCTTCGGGCCGGAGGACGTCTCGCTCAACCGCTTCCTCGGCTTCGCGCGCTGGCTGCCGTTCGTGCCGATGTTTGGCGACGGCCAGCAGGCGATGCAGCCGCTCTTCATCGACGACCTGGGCCGGCTGCTAGCGGACGCAGCCGCGAAACCGGAGGCGGACAACGCGACGTTCGAGGCGGGCGGGCCGGACCGGCTATCGATGGACGGCGTGATACAAGCTGCGCTGGCAGTGTCCGGCAAGCGGCGGCCGATCCTGCATCAGCCGGCCGCGCTGGGCAAAGGGTTGGCGCGTATACTGCAACTCCTGCCGGGCCCGCCGCTAACGCCGGACGCGATCGATTTCATCACGCACCCCGCCGTCGCCGACAACACGGAGCTGGAGCGCGTCTTCTCGCCCCGCCTGACGCCGCTGCGGGAGGCGCTGGCCACGTACCTAGGGGCGCGTCGGTCAACGTGAAGCGCGCGCTGCTGGCCGGGCTCATCGTCCGCACTGCAGTGGTCGTGGCCGGTCGGCTAGCGCCTCAGCCAAACCGGTACGTGCTGGATCGCTCCCAGGCACGACCAGGGCCGGATCTGTCGGCAAGAACGCGGTGAGCAACCGCTCGTCATCCAGGATGCGGACTGCTATCATGGACGATAATCATTACTCTTGCGCTAATATGGCGACGGTCATGCAGAGCCTCGCCGTGGTTGAGATGGGGAATATCGGCTAATGCAGCCTAACGAAGCAGCACGAGGCCTTTTTTCCAGTGTAGCTTCGAACTATGATCGCCCAGCGGAAATCCTCAGCCTGCTCCAGTATAGCCGATGGCACCGGTATCTTTTGGCGGACCTGCGTTTGCCGGGGGACGCGCGAGTCCTGGACATGGCTACGGGGACAGGCGCCGTCGCTCTAAAACTAGCGAAGCTATCGGGCGGCCAGGTCATGGGCGCCGACATCACACGGCCGATGCTAATACAGGCGAAAGAAAGGGCCGCGCGGAAGGGGATACTTCACCGCCTGGAGTTCATCGAATGCAGCGCGGAAGCCGTCCCTTTTACCGATAGCGTGTTCGATACCGTCATCTTCACCTACCTCCTCAGGTACGTTTCCGATGTTCCCTCAACAGTGCGAGAACTGGCGCGGGTCCTCAGGCCGGGAGGCACCATGCTCTCTCTGGACTTTGCCGTACCTGGTCCGATGGTCTACCCGCTCTGGCGTCTGTACACATCCTTGATTCTTCCGCTCGCCGGCGCCGCCATCTCGCCTGCATGGATGAGGGTTGGCTCCTTCCTCGGCAAGAGCATCCGTCGGTTCTATGACCGGTGGCCAGAGAACCGCCTAGCGGAGCTGTGGCGAGATTGTGGTTTCCCCGGTGTACAGAGCAGGCGCCTGTCCCTTGGAGGTGCGCTGGTCATGTGGGGGGTCAAGGTGACGTGATGACCAGGGGGAGCGCGCGCGCGCGCGAAGCAGCGGCTCGGCTGCGTCCATATACGTCTCCGGCTTTTTACGCCCTCAGGCCCGGACCATGGCGAGACTACGTTACGCTCCTCCATCTACCGTATACTCTCTGGCACTTGAGCTATGTGGTCTTCGGTGCGGCCCTGGCTCCCACCGTGCGCTACGACCGGCTCGGCGCAACGCTTCTGGCGTTCTTCCTGGGTGTCGGCATTGCTGCGCATACCCTGGACGAACTCTCAGGGCGGCCTCTGAAGACCCGTATTCCCGATCATGTGCTGTACGTTCTAGCGGCGCTCTCCCTAACAGGGGCGATCTCGCTTGGGATCGTGGGCGTCATCCTGGCGTCGTTCTGGTTGTTGCCGTTCATGGCGTTCGGCCTATTCATCGTCCCGGCGTACAACCTCGGCTGGTTTGGTGGGCGGTTCCACTCTGACTTCTGGTTTGGCCTCGCCTGGGGTGTGTTCCCCTTTCTTACCGCCTACTGGATCAGCGCCGAGTCGTTCGCTGCCTCGGCCGCCGTAGGAGCCGCTACCTGCTTCACGCTGAGCCTTGCCCAGCGCACCCTCAGCAGGCGAGTACGCGCCATCCGGCGACAGGTACAGACCCTGGAAGGGACGATCACTTATACCGACGGTGGCAGTGAGGAGATTACCAAGGATCTAGCGCTCATCGCTGATGAACGCACCCTCCTCCTCCTGACGTTGTCGATGGCTGCCCTGAGCCTGTCAGTTCTGCTGCTACGCATCTTTTAGCGCCGGGCCGCAGACCTCGCTGGTCGCCGGTGGCCGATCCTCCATCAGCCGGTCGCGCTGGGCAAGCTGCTCGGCACGCTCCTCCAGCAGCTGCCCGGCCCGCCCGCAACGTAGTCGATTTTACGCACCACCGTTTTGTGAGCGCGGGCGGTTGCGGTTAGACTTTTGTGGAACAGCCGAGATGAGACCCAGGAGCGCTGAATGTCTGCCGATCAGGCCACCTGGCGCAGGACGCGAAAGCTGGGACTGACCGCTCACAATCCGGAGAAGGCGTTCCCGGGCTACACGCTCTACGCGCCCATGTTCGGCGACGGCACAGTCTACCTGTTGGACATGGAGGGCAACACAGTCCACAGTTGGAACGCGCCGCTGCCGCCCGGCGACTATTGCTATCTGTTGCCTAACGGCAACCTCTTCTACCTAGGCAAGACGCCCGTGGCGCCCGGCGCTTTCTTCTCCACGTGGCACCTCTTCAGTGGCGGCGCGCTGATGGAGATCGATTGGGACGGCAACATCGTCTGGGAGCACCGCGACCCGGCCCAGCACCACGACGGCCGCCGCACCGAATCGGGCGGAGCGGTCTACCTCACGATCGAGGAGGTTCCCGCGGACCTGATCGCGAAGATCCAGGGTGGCATTCCAGGCACGGAGCATGACGGGAAGATGTGGTCGGATCGCGTCGTCGAGGTCGATGCAAACGGCGAGACCGTCTGGGAGTGGCATGCCTGGGAGCATCTCGACCCTGAAAACGATGCGATTCTGGAAACCGCCCTCCGCCACGAGTGGACGCACGGCAACACCATCGTGCCGCTGCCGGGCGGCGATGTGATGGTCAGTTTCCGCAGCATCTCGACCGTCGCCCGCATCGACCGCGCCACCGGGGACTTCGTCTGGCGGCTGGGCGCTCCGCTACTCTCGCAGCAGCACGACCCGAGTATGCTGCCGAACGGCAACGTGCTGATCTTCAACAACGGCACGCGGCGGCGGCATCCGCTGGTCTTCTCCAACGTGATCGAAGTTGAGCCGGAGTCCGGCAACGTCGTCTGGGATTATCGAGACGGCTCGTCTCTGGGCGGCTTCTACAGCACCTACATCTCAGGGGCGCAGCGGCTGCCGAACGGCAACACGCTGATCTGCGAGGGCGTGCCCGGCCGCATCTTCGAGGTGACGACGGAGGCCGAGATCGTCTGGGAGTACATCAACCCGCACTTCTCCGACGTGACGGCGTTCGGCACGAACAACGCCGTCTTCCGCGCCTTCCGCTACGGCCCGGAGCGCTTCCCGCGGCTGGGGTAGGGGGTTACACGTCCAGGTTGCGCACCTGGCTGGCGTGCGACTGGATGAACTTCTTGCGCGGCGCCACGTCCTCGCCCATCAGTTGGGCGAAGAGTATGTCTGCCTCAATCGCGTTCTCGATGTTGACCTTGAGCAGCGTCCGCTTCTCCGGGTCCATCGTCGTCTCCCAGAGCTGATCGGCGTTCATCTCGCCCAGACCCTTGTAGCGCTGCATGGTGAAGCTCTTACCGTTCCTTTGCTTCTGGTAACGCTCCAGTTCCTGGTCGCTGAAGAGCCATTGCGATTGTTTGCCGGACTGTACTCTGTAGAGCGGCGGCTGGGCGATGTACAGATACCCGGCGTCGATCACCTCCCGGTAGTAGCGGAAGAAGAAGGTGAGGAGCAGCGTGCGAATGTGGGCGCCGTCAACGTCGGCGTCCGTCATGATGATGACGCGGTGGTAGCGCAGCTTGCTCATGTCCATCTGCTCACCGAAGCCGCAGCCCAGCGCCGAGATCAGCACGCGCAGCTCTTCGTGAGCCAGCATCTTCTCCAGCCGCGCCTTTTCGATGTTGAGGATCTTGCCCCGCAGCGGCAGGATCGCCTGGAAGCGGCGATCGCGGCCGGCCTTCGCCGACCCGCCGGCTGACGGGCCCTCGACGATATAGAGCTCGCAGTTCTCGGGTTCGCGGTCGGAGCAGTCGGCCAGCTTGCCGGGCAGGTTCGTGCCGTCCAGCAGCCCCTTGCGCACGACGAGGTCTTTCGCCTTGCGGGCGGCGTCGCGGGCGCGGGCGGTGAGCACGCACTTCTCGATGATGCGCCGGCCAACAGAGGGGTTCTCCTCCAGGAACGCGCCCAGCTCCTCGCCGATCACCGACTCCACCTGGCCCTTCACTTCCGGGTTGCCCAGCCGCGTCTTGGTCTGGCCCTCAAACTGCGGCTCCGCCAGCTTGACGCTGATCACGGCGACGAGCCCTTCGCGCGTGTCCTCGCCGCTTAGGTTGGGATCGCCATCTTTGAGCAGCTTCTGCTTGCGGGCGTAGTCGTTGAGGACGCGCGTCAAGGCAGAGCGGAAGCCGGTGAGGTGGCTGCCGCCATCGATGGTATTGATGCAGTTGGCGAACGAGTACATCGCCTCGGAGAAGCCGTCGTTGTACTGTATCGCCGCTTCGATGTTCGCCCCCTCGACTTCGCGCTCGATGTAGATCGGCCGCGGGTAGAGGACTTCGCGATCGTGGTTGAGGTGGCGAACGAAGCTGGCGACGCCGCCGTCGAAGAAGAAGTTAATCTCGCGGTCGCCGCGCTCGTCGATAAAGTGGATCCAGACGCCCTTCGTCAGGTAAGCGACCTCTCGAAAGCGTTGCGCCAGCGTCTGAAAATCGTAGTTCAGCGCCTGGAAGACGTTTCTATCCGGCAGGAAGCTGATGATGGTGCCTTGCTCGATCGGGCCGTAGCCATTCTCGTACGGGTAGCGCGACTTCTTGACCTGCTGGACCTTCGTTGTCGCGTCGCCGCGCACGTACTCCTGGCGATATATCTTGCCCTTCTGGTGCACCTCCACCCACGTCTCTTCGGAGAGGGCGTTGACGACGGAGGCGCCAACGCCGTGCAGGCCGCCCGAGACCTTGTACGCCCCGCCGCCGAACTTGCCGCCGGCGTGGAGGTAGGTCATCACCGTCTCCAGCGCCGACTTGCCGGTGCGCGGATGCTTACCGATGGGGATGCCGCGGCCGTTGTCGCGGACGATGACGTGGCCGTCCTCCTGGATCGTGATCCAGATATGGTCGCAGACGCCGGCCATCGCCTCGTCGATCGCATTATCGACGATCTCGTAGACCAGGTGGTGGAGGCCGCGCTCATCGGTGCTGCCGATGTACATGCCCGGCCGGCGGCGGACGGCCTCCAGCCCTTCCAGAACCTGGATATCGCTCGCGGTGTAGTCGTTGTTAGTGGGGGCTTTCTTCTTCTTTGTCGCCTGCTTAGTAGTCTGTCGAATGGCCATCCTGCTCCTACCCTACGCGCACCGTCTAGCTGTCGCTGCCGGTGTGCGAATGATCAACCATTGGCGCTAAGCGAACCCCTGCCGCCGAGGTATGGGCGAACGGGGATGAGATACGTTATTCACGCTCTTCCAGTATACCATATGTTGGCCGTTATACAGCGTCGGGTGACGCATGTTATCATAGCCGCGGCAGGCGGTATACTGGCCGTACGCGCCGCGTGACAGTAACCCACACGGGTACTAAGACAAGCACAAGTATGTCACTCTTACGACGCCTGATCGAGCGCATTCTTCGCCTGTTCGGCATGGGCGGGCAGCCCGTGCCGCGCGAGCCGGTGAGCATGACGCCGATCGCCGTCGTCCGCAACACCGTGTTCGATCCGAAAACGGACGGCTGGGAGCATGTCCGCTCCGACCTGATCTTCCGCGACGACCTACTGGACGCGATCGACGGTCTCGACGAGTTCTCCCACGTCATCGTCGTCTTCGCCTGCCACCGGGTGCCGGACGCGGCACGCACGCACCGGCTCGTGTCGCCCGGCGGCGACCTGCACCAGCCCGGCCGCGGCATACTGGCGACGCGCAGCCAGCTCCGGCCGAACTCGCTGGGCGTGGCCGTGGTGCCGCTGGTGCGGCGGCGGCGGAACATCCTGCGCGTGATGGGGCTGGACGCGATCGATGGCACGCCGATTCTGGATATCAAGCCGTACCTGCCGCGTTACGACAGCGTCCCGGAGGCGCAGATCCCGGACTGGGCGCAGATGCCGGAAGGCCCAGAAGGCGATGATGCCCCGGCGGCGGACGGATGACCGGCGAACACACCTGCGAGCAATTCCGGCGCCTCTTCAGCCTCCTCGGCACTGCCTACGACTTCGGCACCTGGCACTGGCAGCCGGAGACCGGCCCGGACTACATCTGCGTCAGCGCCGTCCTCGTCCAGCACACCAGTTGGAGGAACGTGGAGCGGGCGCTCGACCGGCTGGACGCGGCGGGCGTCTGCTCGCTGGCGGCGATAGGTCATCTCGCAGAACAAGAGCTGGCGTCGCTGATACGTCCCGCCGGTACGCAGCGGATGAAAGCGCGGCGGCTCCGGTCATTGGCCCGCCTCGCCAGCGAGCACAACGGACTGCGTAGCCTGCTATCGTTGCCGGCCGATGACCTGCGACCGCTGCTGCTCGCCACCCACGGCATCGGGCCGGAGACGGCGGACGCGATCCTGCTCTACGCCGCCGGCCACGCCGTCTTCCAGATCGACGCCTACACCGTCCGCATCATGCGCCGCCTCGGCCTCGGGCCGGAGAACGACGGCTATGAGGACTGGCAGCGCTGGTTCCAGCAGGCGCTTCCTGCCGATGTCGACGCCTATCGGCGCGCCCACGCGCTGTTCGTCCTTCACGGCAAAGAGCGTTGCCGGCCGCAACCCCGCTGTGACGGTTGCTGCCTGCTGGAGGTATGTACGACAGGGCAGGAGCGGCGCGGTTTGTCGCGAACATCGCGCCGTGCTAGCATCCCGACGCGATGTTAGCATCACGTCCTCCGGAGACAGAGCCGCCTCTAGCGACGGCTCTCGCTAATCCGCTGCCGGACATATTGCAACCCGGCCTCGATCTCGTCTTCGTCGGCATCAACCCGGGGCTGGCGTCCGCCGCGAAGGGGCACCACTACGCGGGGCCGGGCAACCACTTCTGGCCGCTGCTGCGCGAGGCCGGCTTCGTGCCGGAGGCATTCGGGTACGAGGACGACGGGCGCGTGCTGGAGCACAACATCGGCCTGACGAACCTGGTCGAGCGGCCGTCGCGCGGCCTGGCCGACCTCTCGCGAGAGGAGCTGCGGGCGGGCGCGGCCCGGCTGCGGGAGAAGCTACGCGAGCTCCGCCCGCGCGTCGTCTGCTTCAACGGCAAGGCGATCTACGAAGCGTTCATCGACGGCCGCTGCGCGTTCGGGCTGCAAGCAGAGCGCCTGCCCGCCGGCCGACGGGGCGCGGAAGGTATTGTCGCTTTTGTCATGCCCTCCACCAGCGCCCGCACCGCGGCCTATCAACGCGACGACAAGCTGCGCTTCTTTCAGGAGTTGAAGCGCATCGTCGAACGGGAGATTGCAACGTGACTGGCCGCAATCTGGGCGAGGCGGCTGTGCAACGAGCAGCGGAAGAGCCGCCGATCTTCTCCGAGCGGCTGACCTCGGTGTTGGACGCTATCTTCGAGGGCAAAGCGCCCAACGCCGGCCGGTTCTGCGGCAACTGCTACACGCCGATTGACGCCCAGCGCACGCGCTGCCTCCATTGCGATCAGGACGTGGAGCAGCGTCCGGCGGTGGAGAAGGTGCCGCAGGAGGTGCTGGCGATGTTTCGTCAGCTCCGCCGCCGCGAGAGCCTGGTGGTGAACGGCTTCGCCTACGTCGGGCTGTTCTCCGGCGTCGCGACGTTCATCGGCGTCTTCTATGTGCTGTTCACGGTGGGCGCGAGCGTCTGGTGGTACGTCTTCGATATTGCGCTGCTCTTCGTCCTCTCGCGCGTGCTGGCCGGGCTGCTGGGCGGCTACATCGGCGACGAGGTCGGCTATCGGTACGCCCGCCGCAAGCTGGCCGAGGACTGGGCGGTGTACGCGGTGGAGCGGGCGAAAAACACGCCATAACTCTGGTCTTCGTTCCTCTACTAACTCGCCAACTACGTCCCGTGAGTACTGTTTCTAACGGCGATACAAACCTGCTATACTGAAGTGGGGGAACACTGGAGGGAAGTTTATGGCGTTCGAGAAGTTTACACAACGAGGCGGTAGATCGCGATATGGCTTCGCTGTAGTTACAATACAGGCATCAGGAGGGATGACATTAAACGCTATCTCGTATTCGGATCTAGGAGGGCCTACTCACATCGTTTTATCGTTCGACAAAGAAGAGCAGCTTGTGGGATTGGAGCCTAGCAACGGGAATGAAAGTTATTCCTTTCCGATCAGGGAGACAACTGTTACGGCCGGCAACCAAACGTGGGCAATTGCGACGCGTTCATTCTGTGCCTTTTACGATATTGACATTAGAGTTACCCGCAGATTCAGACTCACTGAAAGACAAGGTGTATTGTCACTCGACTTGCAAGACCCCCTTACTGAGCTTAAGCCGCGAGCTAAGCGCCAGCGCATTAGCAACACGAGCGAATTGTAGTTGGACCCAGAAAGAGAGGTGATAGCGGAGTCGACACCACGGCAAAAAAGGACTGAACCCTTGGGGAGGGCTCAGTCCTAAGAGCACAATCCCCAACCGCAGTTGGGCGAGGGACGACCTGTCAAGACAATCCCGCGCCCCGAAACCTGATGAGGCGACTGTGCCACCTCCATTTTCTACTCTCTATGCGTAGTAAGTGCAAGGTGGTATGGATCGTGCATTATCCAAGCAATAGGAGCATTCACCACATGCAAACGGATGTCAAGACTCGCACGATTACATGGACCGGAGCATCAGGAAGCAAGTACCAATATAAAATCTTCCCCATTGGTACAACGATGAATGACACACCAGGCAACTACATTTTCGCCAAGGAAACAAAACCGGGTACTTTCCGGCCAATCTACGTTGGAGAGACTGAGAGTCTCGCCGATCGCCTGAATAACCCCGCAGGCCATCACAAGTGGGCCTGCATCAAGCGGCAGGGCGCGACTCATATTTGTGCCCATGTGAACACGCGGGGAGCACGTGCGCGGCGTGCCGAGGAAGCAGACCTACTCGCGGCGCTGAAGCTACCGTGTAACGATTAGGCTTCACTGGTCATCTGCTTAGAGGGTTCGCGGGCATCGTTTCCAGCGCCGAGCTTCAGCCATCATCGCCGCTGTGCTAACGTGACACCGATGCCCGCGAACCCTGAAATGCTTGACAAGCTACGCGATCTGATGCAGCGCCACTGCTTCCAGTACGGTGACTTCACGCTCACGTCCGGCGGCAAGAGCAAGTTCTACTACAACGGTAAGCTGGTCACGCTCCGTCCCTCCGGCGCAGCACTGATCGGCGAGGCGCTGATCGACGTCGTGCTGGCCTCCGGCGCGGAGGCCGTCGGCGGGCCGGCGCTGGGCGCGGTGCCAATCGCGATTGCCGTGGGGGCTGCCAGCCTCACACGCGGACGCGATTTGCCCGTCTTCGTTGTACGGATGGAGCAGAAGCCCCACGGCGCTCGCGACCTGATCGCCGAGCCGTACTCCGGCGACAACAACGCCGTAATGTCGAAGGGCCGGCGCGTCGCGATCGTCGAGGACACGATCACCACCGGCGGCTCGGTGCTAAAGGCGGTCGACGCCGTCCGCGCTGCCGGCTGCGAGGTGGCGCTGATCGCCGTGCTGGTGGAGCGCCACGAAGGCGGCGCGGACGCGCTGCGGGAGCAGGGCCTCGATGTCGTCTCCCTCTTCCGCGCCGACGAAGAGGGACAACTTTCGGTCAACCCGGCGTTTCTGGAACGAGCAACGGCGTAGGGAAGTTCATCACGTAGGGGCGTTCACCACGCAAGGGCGTTCAATTGAACGCCCCTACAAGTTCGCCGCATAAGCGAAGCGAAAACCGCCCCGATCACTCAGGGCGGTTCGTTATCTCTGTACGGTTGTCGCTAGGGGACGGCCGCTTGCACCGACGCTCCGCACTCGGCGCAGAACTTCTTATCGGCGCCGAGCTGCGCTCCGCACTTGCTGCAGTTATCGCCGGTGGCTGCGGGCGCGCCTGAGGCCGTCGATTCGGCGGTCGATTCGCTAATCAGCGCCTCCGGCTCGTCCGAGTCTTTGGCGGCCTTGCGGAACTCGCGTACACTTCTTCCCAGCGCGCCGCCGACATCGCCCAGCTTGCCAACGCCGAAGATGAGTACGACGATGGCCAGGATGATCAGGCCTTCGAACGGGCCGATGGGACCGATACCAACTGCTAACATCGCCGCGCCTCCTTTCTTGAGCGCATCCAGGATAGCACCCGCTCAGAAAGGGCGTCAAGTCCGAACGGACGTGCCGGGTGGCAGGCGCAGGCACGCGCGCCTATAATAGGAACCGCTGTGCACATGCTGGCGATACTGCCATGATCATCGCCGTTTCGCCGCAGATGGCCGAACGCTACGGTGAGCGCATCCGCGAAGCCGCGCCCGGCTGCGAGTTGATCTGGCCGCTGGAAGGCGGCGGCTGGAGCGGCGATACGGACGCGGCGGAGGTCGTCTACTTCTCCGAGGACTTCTGGACCTCGGGTTCCTTTCGCACGCTGCTGCCGCAGCTCTTCACCCTGCCGCGCCTGCGCTGGTTCCACACCTTCAGCGCCGGCGTCGACCACCCGGCCTTTCGCGCGGTCGTCGAGCGCGGTGCGCTGCTGACGAACGCCGCCGGCACCACGGCCGAGCCGATCGCGCAGTACGTGCTGGCGATGCTGCTGCGCATCGTCAAGCGCACCGACGCCTGGGCCGGGGCGCAGCGCGAGCGGCGCTGGCAGCAGATCGAGACGGGGGAGTTGACGGGCAAGACGGCCGGCATCGTCGGCGTCGGCAAGATCGGCGGCGAGGTGGCGCGATTGGCGAAGGCGTTTCGCATGCAGGTGATCGGCTGCCGCCGACGGCCGCGGAAGCCGCGCTACGTCGACGAGCTGCTACCGCCGGACCAGCTGCACGAGCTGCTGGAACGCTCCGACTTCGTCGTGCTGGCGCTGCCGCTGTCGGCGGCGACCGAGGCGCTGATCGGCGAGGCGGAGCTGCGGGCGATGCGATCGGACGCCTGGCTGGTCAACGTCTCGCGCGGGCGGGTGGTGGACGAGCCGGCGCTGGAGCTGGCGCTGACGGAAGGCTGGATCGGCGGCGCCTGCCTCGACGTCTTCCACGAAGAGCCGTTGCCGGATGGCAGCGCGCTCTGGTCGCTGCCGAACGTGATCGTAACGCCGCACAACTCGGGCTGGTCGCCGCTCAACCTGGAGCGGGGCACGGAGCTGTTCCTAGACAACCTGCGCCGCTTCGTCAGGGGCCGGCCGCTGCGCAACCGCGTCCGCGAGAGCGATTTCTAGGCTCGGCGGCACAGAGATACTCGTGTAAGCTCCATCACATCCGCCCTGCGCGGGATTCGTTACACTCACTCGTACCCTGTTCAGAGGAGTTTCCAGCGCCATGTCTAAGAAGAAGCGGAAGCGAGCCCCGGAACCGCAATCACCAATCGAACGCCTGATACGGCGCTACCCGAAATGGCCGCGCCGCATCGGCATTACCGCCGCGCTCGTCGGCGTGGTGGCCGCGATCTGGTTCTTCGCCGATCCGTTTGGCCCCGGGCCGACCGCGATCGATGAGAGCGGTCTGGAGGTGAAGGTCGGCGTCATCGACGGCGACCCCGACGCCGAGGCGCGCACGAACTTCCCTGCGCCGAACTTCCTGCTGGCGGACTACGACGGCCAGGCGGTACGGCTGGATGACTACGAAGGCAAGGCCGTCTTTGTCAATTTCTGGGCGAGCTGGTGCGGCCCCTGTGCGGAGGAGATGCCGGAAATCGTTCGCATCGCGAAGAAATTCCCGGACGATGTCGTCGTCATCGCGATCAACCGCGGCGAATCGAAAGGAACTGCGCAGCGCTGGACGCGGGCGCTCAATCTGCCGGAAGACTTGCCGAATTTCAAATGGGTTCTGGATACCAGAGAGTCCGTCGTCCGCGAGTATCGCGTCGAAGGGATGCCGCAGAGCTTCTTCATCGACGGCTCGGGCATCATCCGCTCTGCCGTGCGCTCAGGGATACGGTACGACGACATGCTCACTAGCATCGAGCAGGCGCTGAATTTCACCGTCCCCAGCGCTGTCTCACCGTAGCCAGCCAGGGGGTACCAAAGCGGGCGAGCAGCCCGGATCTACGCAGTTCACTTCTAGAATTCCAGTGCCGAAGAATGGGGCTAACCAAAGCTCCAAAGTTTAGTTTCCTACCAATCTGTTCGCTCAGTCTCGATCACGAGGTTCCTCCTTGCCGCTCCCAATACGGCAGCGTGACATAAGTTAGGGAAATTCCTCACAAGTCGCCGCCCCTTTTGCCTTGACCTTACCCGCCCGCTCCTGCATAATCCTCCCTTGTATGCCTGTATAAGTCTTGTCCATGCGAGGCTAACCCAGAATAGTAATACACAGGAGGGTCTGTTTGTTCTTCTCCGAGCACCAGCGCTATGCGGGCAGCGGATCGCTCTCCGTCACCGCTTCCGCCGCCGCGCTCACGCAGTTACGCCAGCACTCGTTCCCCCAACTGATCGCCGCTCCCGAATTCGCCGGCGGCGCGCGAGCGCTACCGGCTTCGTCCGACTGGCTTCGGCGCATCCAGTCGAGCCTGGCACGCTACTTCAGCATCGCCGCCGCTATCGCTGCGCTTGGCGTCGTCCTCGCCCTGCTACTACCGGCTGTCGCCGCCATCCAGACCAGCGCACCGGCTGCTTCGCTGACCACGCTGCGCAGCTCTGCCGGTGTCACCGGCACCACGGCCACGCGCGTCGACGATCTGGGCGTGGCGTCGTTCGTCGGCGGCGTTCCGTTCGTTCAGCAGTCGCGCTATCTCGCTACGCGTTCTGGCGCGGTCGCTCCCGCCCCCCTCTTCGTCGCGGGCGCACGCCAGGCGAGCGTGGCCGATTACATCCTGGACGTCGGTGAGCAGGTGGCGCTGCCCTACCTGAGCGCCACGGCCACCACCAAAGAGACGATCGAGGGTTGGACGGCCGCCGTCGCCGCCACGAACCTAGCATCCGTGCAGTCGCTATCTCCAGCCCTGTTGTCGTGGCAGGCGCCGGCGCTCGCGCCCGGCACCGTCATCCCCGGCACCACGGTCTCGTTCTACGCCTGCATCGGCAGCGGCTTCTGCGGCCTGATGGCGAACGGCCAGCAGGTCTTCGACGGCGCGGCCGCCTGTAGCTACGGCATGCCTTTCGGCACGCGCTTCTTCATCAACGACGACCCCGCCAGGCGCGTGTACACCTGCCTCGACCGCGGCGCGATCGTGGCGCCCTGGGTCGATATCTGGTTCTACGATCCCGCGGACGGCTGGGCCTGGCAGGCGCAGGTCGGCGGCACCAGCAGCGCGATTACTATCGTTGAATAGCGGACGCGCTTCGCGCGGGGCTGGCGGTCGCTAGCTTAGTCTCGATAGGCGCACGGCCTATCGCCGGTGCTTGGGGCCTCAGCCGGGTTTGAACGGCGGGTTGCCGTCGTCGTCCGCCGCGATGATCTGCGGCTCGTCGCCGGCGTCCTCCGCCAGCCAGCGCGCGATCTCGTTCAGCTCCTGCTTATGAAAGCCGACACTGACCTGCTGGATCACGCCTTCCCGATCGATGAGATAGAGCGTTGGCGTGGCGTCCGGGTCGTACTCTTGCGACGCGGGCCAGCCTTCGCCTTCGATCAGGACAGGAAACGTTAGGCCGTGCTCCTCTGCAAACGTCGCGGTCGTCTCCGCGTCGTCCTGGGAGACGGCCAGGATCTGCCAGGCGGCGTTCGGGTAGGCCTCCACCAGGCGCTGGTAGTAGGGGAAGGCCATGGCGCAGGTGCCGCACTTGGGTTTCCAGAAGACCGCCAGCACCGGCCCTGCTGTCAACGCCTCGATGAGGCGATGCCGCCGGCCGCTGAGATCCGGCAGGTCGAATGCTGGTGCCCGATCGCCCGCCGCCAGCATCGCTACCCGCCCGCCGCTTTCGCCGGCTCCGCAGCAGGCGGTCCGGCGCCGGGGCTGGTCGAGAGGTCGCGCGGCTCTCCGCGGAGGGAGTAGAGCAGACCCAGCGCGGCCATGGGGATCAGGAAAAGCGCGGTCACCTGCGGCGTCGTCAGGCCGGCGATGATCTCGCGACTGTCCAGCCGCAGCTCGCTGACGCCGAAGCGCATCAGCGAGTAGAGCAGGATGAAGCCGAAGAAGGCGACGCCGTCCTTGCGCACCAGATGGAACGCGACGAAGAGCAGCCCGAAGATCAGCAGATCGCCGAGCATCTCGTAGGCGACGGCCGGATGCTGCGCGCAGAGCTGGCTGACATCGATGCCGAAAAGCGGATCGAGCCCGCAATCCGGGTGGCTCAGCACGCTGGGGTTGTTGAGGTTGGTGTAGCGCACGGCCCAGGGCAGGCTGGAGACCTCCGCGAAGTGCTCGCCGTTGATCAGGTCGCCGATGCGACCGATCGCCATGCCGATCAGCGCGGCGAAGGCGGCGACATCGAGGCCGCGACGGAGCGGTAGCTTGCGGATTGCGCCGTAGATAAGCCCGCCGATGATGCCGCCAAGTATCGCGCCGTAGATGGAGATGCCACCTTCGTTGATACGAACGATGTCTATGACGCTATCCACGCCGCGCGTGCCCCAGCGTTCGATGACGAAGAGCGCGCGGGCGCCGATGATGCCACCGGGAATCGCGATCAGCGCGGCGCTGTAGACATCGTCGTCGAGGAAGCCGAGGCGGCGGCCGAAGATGATGCCGACATAGACAGCGGCGGCGATGCCGACGGCGGTGAAGACACCGTGCCACGTCAGCAGTAGCTCTCCGAACTCGCGGATCTCCGGGTCAATGCCGATCTCGATCGTCAGCAGCGCGAGCGCACTAGTCATTCACGTCTCCTTCTCGCTTCCCGTCTATCCTGCCAGCCCCCAACTCTTTCCGCAAGTGATCGGCCTCCGCCTGGAAGACGCCTCGCCGCTCCGCCAGGCTCACCACGACGGTCTCGCCTGCGCGGACGCGCGCCCAGAGCCGCAGGCGCGGCAGGTAGAACGTCACCATCAGTCCGGCCAGCAGCAGCCCGGCGGCGACCCAAATAACGTTGGCGCCAGGGTCGCGCCGCACCTCGATACCGGCGAACTCGCGCCGGCCCTCGAAGCGGTACTCCAGACCGTCGATCTCAACCGGCTGGTCCGGGAAGAGCGTCAGCGCGCGCCCTTCCACCGCGCCCAGCACGGTCAGGAACGGCGTCCCCTCCGGCGTCTCCGAGAGCACCGTCAGCGTCCGCTCGCTGTCGCCGGGGAGGCCGGGCGCGATGACGGACGGCAGCCCCACCGCTTCGGCGAACGTCCACTGGAGGCCGCCCTCCCACCTCGTCTCGCCCTCGGGCAGGACGAAGCGAGCCCCAGTCTCGTCGCGATCGTAGACGACGAGGTTCCAGAGCGCGTCGACGCCAGCGCCATCCTGGCTAAGGCCAACCCAGAACTCGTGGCCGCTGCCGGGTACCGTGATCAACTCCCCACGGGCGTCCTCGATAAAGTCGGACGGCACGATCACGTCGTCCAGCAGCACGACGCCCTGGGCGTCCCGCACGACCACCGCCGGCGCCGGCGACAGCTCGGTCAGCGCCAGCACCTCCGTATAGACAGTGTTCCCTGTCGCTGCGTCCAACACGCGCAGGGCGGCCCCATCGCCGAAGTAGCCGCCCTGGTGGAAGCGATAGCCGCCGTAGAGCAGTGGATTGTTCACCGTCGTTGTCCCACGCGCCACCTCCTCGCCGCCCTGGTAGATAATGATCTGGCTGCGGTAATCGAGCGGCGCCCCGCGTTCGTCGAACAGGCCGACGGCGTCCAGCACCTCAACCTGCATCTGCTGCGGGTTGCTAACAGGGAAAACCGGGCTCGTCGTCCCTTCCGCGATCAGCAGCGCGGAGGTGAAGCCTCCGAGCTGCGAGACCAGCGCGCCGGCGAGGAAGAGGACGAGCGCGATGTGCGTGGCGAAGTTGCCGAGCTGCGCCCAGGCGAAGCGATCGGCGAAGAGGTACGTGGTCGCGCCCTGCTCCACGCGCCGGACGCGAAAGCGGCGTTTGCTCAGGATCGCCTCGATCCGCGCCGATTCATCTGCTGGAGAAGCCGGCGTATCGAGCGCGGCGCGGTTGGCGGCGCGCTCGAAGAAGCTGTCCGGCACCTGCTGCCGCGGCTGCGTGACGTTACGCCAGATATCGAGAAAGCGATCCAGCGTGTACACGCCGACGGAAACCGCCAGCAACACCAGCGCCGACAGGAACCACCAGGTGGCGACGACGCTGAACAGTCCGACACGATAGAGCGGGTCGGTCAGCGGGCCGAACGAATCCTGTCGCAGCGCCAGCCAGGCATCTACCGCCGCCCCGTTGTCACGAATCGACGCCGGAACCTGCGGCAGCACGACGGCCAGCAAGCCAGCGACGACGAGGAAGCCGATCAGCGCGATCGCGAACTGGGCTGACGCCAGCAGCCGCCAGGCCCAGAAGAACAGCTCCGCCCCCCTCACCGGCCGCGATGTCCGCTGGACCGTATCGACGCTGGCCACCCTACCCGGCCCTCTCCTCTAGGATCTCGGCCAACCGCTCCTCCAGCGCCGCTTCCCGCATCGGGCCGTAGAAGAGGCTACGAACGATGCCGCTGGCGTCGATGAAGTAGCTCGTCGGGATGCCGTCGAACGGGCCGCCGAGCCGCCAGACGTTCCGCAGCTCTCCGTCGCGGTCGATGACGATCGGAAACTCGATGCCGAACTCATCGGCAAACTCGTTCACCTTCTCGTCCGCCTCCTGCAGGTTGACGCCGACGATGACGAGGCCGTCATCTCGATACCGATCATACGCCGCCACCAGCTCCGGCACCTCCGCCCGGCAGGGCGCGCACCAGCTAGCCCAGAAGTTGATCAGCACGGGCTGTCCCTGCAGATCGCTCAGGCGCAACTCGCCGCCGGTGGGTGTTTCCAGCAGGAAGTCCGGCGCCGCGCGGCCGATTTCGACCGCGGGACTGCGATCAGTGGCGTTGCGCTCCGGCGGCAGCTCAACCGTGCCGTATCTGGCGTCATTGATGTTCGCGCCTTCGCCACGGGCGTCCCAGTACCAGAGGCCGCCCAGGATAATCGCCAGCAGTCCCAGCGGCAGCACGAGCGAGCGAAACACGCCCGCCCAGTCGCGGCGGGGCGTGGCTTCCGCGGCTTCTGTTTCGGGCGCAGGATCAGCCATCGGATCGCGAAAACGCCTGCAGGTAGAGGCCGCGCACACCGTCTGAACTGAGCCCCTGACCCAGATAGCCTTCGCCGACGCGAATCTCGAAATGGAGGTGAACCTGCAGGCCCGGGTCGGTAACCGACTCCGGCGTGCCGGAGTCGCCGACGGAGCCGACTAGATCGCCCTGGTTGACAATGACACCGAGGACGATGCTTTCGGCGATGCCTGCCAGGTGCGCGTAACGCGTCACCGTGCCATCCTGGTGCTCGATCCACACTTGCCGCCCACGAAACGCATCGGTTGCAGTGGGGGACTGGCCCGCCGTCTCCTCGACGAGCGCCTTGAACTCGGCGAGCGTCTGAGACGTCAATTCCTGGTACGTCCAATCGGCGCGCACGACGACGCCCGCCTGCGCCGCGACAACTTCGGTCTGGAGGCCGATGCTGATGCAGTTGTCCGAGTCGTAGAAGTCGATTCCCTCGTGGATCGCCAGCCGGTAGTCGCGGGGCGCGCCCGGCATCAGGCTGTCGCCGTCCGGCAGGCAGGCGCCGCTAATCGGGTAGATGAGGCCCGTTACGCGGGCTGTCGGCGGCGTTAGTACGGGAGCGCTCGTTGCCGTCGGTACGCGCGGCGCTGTCGCGCTCGAGCGCGGCGGATCAGCCGTCGCTTCGGGCGTCCTCTCTTCGCCGCCGTCCATAATCCAATCCACGACCACTCCTGGGGAGGCCTGATCATCGCCGTCGAACGCCACGGTGATGAACGTCGCCAGCACCATTGCGGCGAGCACGATCAGCGCAACTTGGCGCAGCACGTAGCCTCCTTATGTTCGCCTGGTCACCGCCGCACGTCCTAGGATAGCAACTGCCGGACTGCGAACAAGGCCACCGTGCGCGCTTAGCCACCATAGAGCCGCTGCTCTCTGATATACGTGGCGACGGCATCCGGCGTGACGTAGCGCAGGCTCTGGCCGGCAGCAGCCCGCTGGCGCAACTCCGTGGCGCTGATCTCCAGGTGCGGCATCTCGATCCAGGTGACGCGGCCGCTAAGGCCAGGCACCAGCCGATCAAGGGCAGCGGGCGAACGGCGCTCCTCGCCGCGAGCGGCCACCGCCAGCGTCGCCAGCGCGATTAGACGCTCCGGATCGCGCCAGTTCAGCACGTCCTCCAGCGCATCCTGGCCAAGCAGGAAGAACAGCTCGTCCCCCGGATACTGGTCCCCCAACGCAGCGAGCGTGTCGACCGTGTAGGTCGGCCCTTCGCGCTCGATCTCCAGCGTGGACAACTCGAATTCGCCGCTTCCGCCGATTGCACGGCGCACCATCTCGACGCGGTGCTTGGCCGCCGCCACCTGCCGATCCGCCTTACGCCAGGGGTCACCCGCCGGCAGCCAGAGCACCTTGCCCAGCTTCAACTGCTCGCGCGCCCGCTCTGCCAGCACAAGATGGCCGTGGTGGACCGGGTCGAACGTGCCGCCCAATACGCCCAGCCTCATAGCGGCCACCGTAACTCTACCTTGCCGATGCGCACTCGATCGCCCTCCGAAACACCGGCGCGCCGCAGAGCCCGCTCTACTCCCTGTCGCCGCAACCGCCGGGCGATAGCAGCGCGCGCCTCTTCGGAGTCAACACCAAACCGGAGAATCGCCTCCTCCGGCCGTTTGCCTCGCACCCGGAACCCGCCTCGTATCTTCACGACATCGATTGCCTGATTCACGACCGGTCGCAGTATCTGTGGTTCTGTCGGCCTCCGCTCTTCCTCTTCGCGGACGGCCCGCACTCGCTCGAAAACCACCTTCAGCAGTTCATCCATTCCCGCGCCGGTCAGAGCAGAAATCGCATAGGCATCGACGCCACGCTTCTTCAATTCTCCGGTCAGCCGCTTGCTCTTCTCTGCGGCCGCAGGCAGGTCGATCTTGTTCAACGCCACCAACCAGTCTTTCTCACCAACGCCCTGGCCGAACGCTATCAGCTCCTGCCTCACCGTTTCAATGTCTTTCAACGGCTCTGGTACAGCGCTATCCACAACGTGGACAAGTACGCGCGTTCGCTGGATATGTTGAAGGAACCTATCCCCAAGGCCGGCCCCTCCGTGCGCGCCCTCGATCAGGCCGGGGATATCGGCAATAACGACCGTCTCATAGCCTATCTCTGCGATGCCAAGGTAGGGCTCCAACGTCGTAAATGGATACGCCCCCACGCGCGGTTTCGCCTGCGAGACTGCGCGAAGGAACGAGGATTTTCCCGCATTCGGTAAGCCGACGAGTCCAGCTTCCGCCAGCAGTCGCAGCTCTAGCCTCACCTTTCGCGTTTCTCCCGGCAGGCCTCGCTCCGCGATCCTCGGCGCTCTTCTCGTCGATGTCGCCAATCGCGCGTTCCCTTTGCCACCAGAACCCCCAAGTGCGACGACCGCTCTCGCTCCGTCCCACCAGAGATCGGCGAGCTGGACGCCGTCATCGCTCCAGACGATCGTTCCCACCGGCACCTGGAGCACGGTATCGCCGCCGTTACGGCCATGCCGCTTATTCGGCCCGCCGTTACCCCCCGCTTCTCCGCGGACGTTGCGCCGCCGCTGGAGCCGATCCAGCACGAGGACGGAGCGCGTGGCTTCGATCACGATATCACCGCCCTTACCGCCGTCACCTCCGTCCGGCCCCCCGCGAGGAACGTAGCGCTCTCGACGGAAGCCAACCACCCCGTTACCCCCGGCGCCTGCCAAAAGAGAAAGAGTTAATTCATCCAGCATGTATCTAGTTCTTTATATCATCATCATAATAGGTCTGTGGAATCGGTGATGTCTGGGGGAAGTGTGGAAGGTTTTGGGGTTAGGCGACGGTGCGATCGCGCAGCGCGGATTCGAGGTTGTCGATGTCAGCACGCGTCTGGGGAAGGGCGGCGTGCTCGCGCTCGATGCGGCGGCAGGCGTGGAGGACGGTGGAGTGGTCGCGGCCGCCAAGCAGCTTGCCGATCTCCGTTAGCGGCCGCGAGCCGTGGTGGCGGAGCAGGTACATCGCGATGTGGCGGGCGTAGGTGATGTCGCGGGCGCGGGAGACGCTGACGATCTGCTGCTGCGAGACGTTGAAGTGGAGGCAGACGGTATCGATGATCTGCTGGTGTGTTGGCTCTGAGTTCACCGGTTGGAGTGGATGTAGGGCTTGCTCTATGTCCGCTGTGGATAGCGGCGCGTCGGATAGGTCGGCGAAAGCAGCGGCGCGGTTGATTGCGCCTTCCAGCGCCCGTACAGTTTGGTATGGCTGCTCTGCGATCGTGTCGAGTACGGTCTTCGGGAGCGGGCGCTTCAGCTTCGCGGCCTTCAATAGCAGAATCTGGCTTCGATCCTCCGGTGAAAGCGGCGAGAGCTCAAGAGCGAGGCCGGCGCTGAGCCTCGAGAGCAGCCGGTCGGTGAGGCCGTCGATCGTATCGAGGGCGGCGTCTGCAGTGACCACGACGAGGCAGCCGTTGCTGTGCAGGCTGTTGAAGATGTGGAAGAATTGCTCTTGTGAGGCTGACCGAGTAGCGAGAAAGCGTAGGTCGTCCAGGAGCAGCAGGTCGCAGTTGGCGAAGAGCTCACGGAAGATGTGTGGCCGGCCGAAGCGAACCGCGTTGCCGTAGCGGTCGACGAACGCTTCGCCGGTGAGCGCTACGACGCGCTTGCCAGCCTCTGTAGCCTTGTGGCCGATAGCGTGCAGTAGGTGCGTCTTGCCGAGCCCCGGCGCTCCGTAGAGGACAAGCGGGTTATAGCCTGTCTCACCGGTAGCCGCCCGCCGCGCGGCACGGTAGGCGAGTCGATTGCCCTTGACAGCGCTGAAGCTCTCGAACGTGAGGCGCGGATCTAGTTCCGGTCGCGGCTGCTCCGGCGCCGATGTAGCCGCCGCGGCGTCCTGCCTGTCCGGCATGGCGGGAGCCCCCAGCACCTGGAACGTTGTGGAGAGATCGCTTCCGTGGAGGCGCGAGACGGTCCTGTCCACGATGCCGCTCATTCGCGACCGTAGCCACTCGACGCAGAAGTCCGACGGCACGCCGACGATAAGCCGGCCGTCCTCCATCTCGAGGCCGGCGGTGTTGCGGAGCCATGTATCGAAGTTAGGCCGGGTGACCTGTAGCTCTAGCTGGCCGAGAGCGGTCTCCCAGAGCGCTTGTGGTGAACGGTCCCGCAACGCTGCCTCTCCCTCGCTCGGGGGCGTGCTCATCTAGCCGGCTCGGTAGGTATACGATCCCATCCGGGCTATTGGCCTGGCTCACGCGCGCCGTGCGGTGCTATGAAGATCGATGTGCCTGACGCCTCTGTGGCGTTCCCTGTCGGTACGACCGCAGGGCTCGGCGGTGTCGGGTCCGTGCTTCCCGTTTCTACCCCGCGGTAGCGGCCCCAGGCGATGATGAGCATAGCATGTGACCATGGGGACGGATCAAGTCACTTATGACGACTTGGCAGAAAAACATTCAACATTTTGTCCCTTTTCCAAACGCCACGCTCTCGGTTGCAAGGCCGTCGGGGCGCCGCCTATACTGAACCGCACTCGGTGAGAGGAAGGGAAAACGGCATGCTGCTCGCGATCGATGTTGGCAACACGACGATCACCGTCGGGCTCTTCGAGGGCGATCGTCTCCGCTCTACCTGGCGCATCGCCACGGACCATGAACGGCTGGCGGACGAGTACGCCGTTATCCTCCTCGGCCTGCTCAATGTGGAGAATGTGGACAGGGATGCCATCAGCGATGCCGTCCTCGTCAGCGTTGTGCCGGACCTGGTGCCGGTCTTTGAACAGCTCTTCCAGCGCCACCTCGGCGTCCAGCCGCTCATCGTCGGCACCGGTACGAAAACCGGCGTCAAGATCCTCTACGATAGCCCGCGCGATGTCGGCGCGGACCGCATCGCCGATGTCGTCGCGGCTGTGGCGAGCTACGGCCCGCCCCCGCTGATCATCGTCGATCTAGGTACCGCGCTCGTCTTCGACGCTGTGTCTGCGGAAGGCGACTACCTGGGCGGGGCGTTGGCGCCCGGCATCCACATCGCGGCTGAGGCGCTCACGGAGCGGGCGGCGAAGCTCTACCCTGTGGAGCTGGTGCGGCCGCCAGCCGCAATCGGTAAGAATACTGTCAACGCGCTCCAGTCTGGCCTCCTCTTCGGCTACGTCTCACTGATCGAAGGGATGGTGGCCCGATTCAAGCGGGAGCTTGGCGGCCAACCGAAGGTCATCGGTACCGGCGGCTGGGCGGAGCTGGTGGGCCGCGAGACGGAAGTCTTCGATGCAGTGGATCCCGACCTGACGCTGCACGGCGTCCGGCTGATCTACGAGGCGAACAAGGGGTAGCCGATGCTGAACGGACGCTTCATCGCCCTCGGAGTCACAGGCAGCATCGCCGCCTACAAGGCCGCAGACCTGGCGAGCAAGCTGACCCAGGCCGGCGCCAGCATCGATGTCTTAATGACCGAATCGGCCACGCGCTTCATCACGCCGCTGACGCTGCGCAGCATCACGGGCCGGCCGGTCTTCATCGATATGTTTGACCCCGGTACGGAGATGGCGGAGGAGCACGTCGAGATCGCGCGCCGCGCCAGCGCCGTCATCGTTGCCCCGGCCAGCGCGACGACGATCGCGCGGCTCGCTCACGGCCTCGCAGGAGACATGGTGTCGCTCACGGTGCTCGCAACCGAGGCGCCGGTGCTGATCGCACCAGCGATGGACGGGCAGATGTTCGAGGACGAGGCGACGCAGGCAAACCTAGCAGCGCTGCGGGAGCGCGGCTACATCGTCATCGGCCCGGCCGAGGGCAGGCTGGCGAGCGGCAGGACGGGCCCGGGCCGGCTGGTCGAAACGGAGACGCTACTGGGCGCGCTGAAGCAGGCGCTGGGCCGCGATGGCGACTTCTCAGGACGGCGCGTCGTCGTCACCGCCGGCGGCACTCGCGAGCCGCTGGATCCCGTGCGATTCATCAGCAACTACTCGTCAGGCAAGATGGGCTATGCGCTGGCCGAGGCGGCCCGTGACCGCGGCGCAGACGTCACGCTCGTCTCGACAGTGACAGCCCGGCCTTGCCCCTACGGCGTCCGCCTTGTCGGCGTGGAGACTGTCGCCGAGATGCGAGAAGCAGTTCTCGCGGCCTGTGACGGCGCCCACGCCCTGATCATGGCCGCGGCCGTCTCCGACTACCGCCCCGCCGAGCGCGCCGGGCGTAAGGTGAAGAAGGGGCCGCAGGAGAAGTCGCTGGCGCTGGAGAAGACGGACGACTTCCTGCTGGAGGTGAAGGGCTCGATTATCAAGGTCGGCTTCGCGGCGGAGACGGATAACCTGCTGGAGAACGCCCGCGCCAAGCTGAAGGCGAAAGGCCTGCACCTGATCGCCGCGAACGACCTGACCGCGCCCGGCTCCGGCTTCGGGACGGAAACCAACCAGATCTCGATCATCGACGCCGCGGGTGAGGTGGAAGAGGTACCGCTGCTCTCGAAGTACGACGCCGCCAACCGCCTGCTGGACCGGGTGGCGCCGCTGTTCGAGAAAGGTTAGCGCAGCTCCACAATCAACGCGGCGTGGTCGCTGAGCGCGTCTCTGCGGTCGTCTCGCACCGACCGGCCCCACTCGTACCGAGCGTCCGCTAACTGCGAGCGCAAGGTCCTGTTCACGAACGCCTGATCCAGGCGGAACCCGTTGCCGGCGTTCGGCGAGTACCAGGTGTAGGCGCGCTCGTCGCCGTGAACGTCGCGGAAGGCGTCCCGCCAGCCGGCAGCGACGAGGTCGGCCATCCACGCATCCTCTCGCTTGTTGAACGCGGGTGATTCCTCGTCGATGCCGATGCAGCCGCAGTTCGTATCGCCGGTAAGCAGCGCCGGGCCGCCGCGCCAGCGCCGAGCGAGCGCAAGGACGGCGTCGAGGTACGGATACTTCCTGCCGGTGAAGCGATTCGGCACGTGCATCGCGCCGAGTGTGAAGCGTCGCGGTGCGGCGACGCTGACCAGCAGCCAGCGATCGAGCTGCGGGGCGTTGCGTACCGCGATTCGGCGCACCGGCCAGCGGGAGGCGACGAGCAGCCGGTTCGACGCAGGCGCTGTCGCTTCCGCGGTCGTTCGCTGATGCGCTAGACCGAGGCCAGCCAGCGCGTCAGCGAGCCAGCGGCTGGGCGGCGTCGCTCGGAACTCCGAGAGCGCGACGACGTCTGGTGACCAGTGCCGGAGCTGGTCCGCGATCTGCTCGACCCGGCGACCTCCGCCTGCGCGAATGTTCCATGAAACGATACGCATGTCGCTAAGCCGTGACGTCTTCCGTAGCTTCTGTCGGCCGACTCTCCGGCTCCCGCACCAACGCCAGCACCGCTACGCCGACTGCCAGCGTTATCGAGCCGATGACAACGAAGCTCGTCGGTACGCCCGCGCCAGCGGCCACCGCGCCGCCCGTAAGCGGCCCCACGGCGAAGGCCAGTGCCATGGCGCTGCCGGCGACGCCGAACGTCGCAGCCTGGCGGCCCGGCCTGTTCTAAGAGCGCGTTCGCCGTCGGCAGCATCGCGCCGCTGAAGAGGCCGACGACGCCGATTAGCACCAGCAGCGTCGGCACGTTGGCGGCGATGGCGACGGGCAGGTAGGCAGCGCCCGCACCCAGCGTCGTTAGCGCCAGCGCGTTCCTGTAGCCGACGCGGCCCGAGAGGCGGGCGGCGGAGAGGGCGGCGATGGCACTGGTGACCGCCATCGCCGAGAAAGCGATGCCGGAAAGCGTCACCGCGCTCAGCGCCGAGTCGAACGAATCGACCATCAAGGGGATCACCGGCCTAATATAAGCCGGGCCTGCGTGCAAGAAGAAGATTAAGCCAATCAGGATCAGCAATGGCCGGATGCTGAGAACGAGCCGTAGGTTGCCGGTGAAGCTGCCGCGCTCTGCTGCCGTCGGACGCTCGAACTGCTCATCAACGACGGTGAGGACGAGCAGAAACGCCAGCAGGTAGAACGCGCTGGCGCCGATGAACGTCGGCCGGATGCCTATCGATGCCGCCAGCACCCCGCCGACCAGCGGGCCGATGAACTGGGAGGTGAAGAGCGCCATCTGCAGCACGCCCATCGCGTAGGCCATGCGCTCCTTGGGCACGCTCGTCGCGATCAGCGCCGTCGCCGCCGGAATCGTGCCGACGAAGGCGCCCTGCAGCGCGCGCAGCGCCAGCATCTGCCAGACGTTCTGCGCCAGCCCTTGCAGCGCCATCGTGAACATCGCGCCGATGTAGGCGCGCAGCAGCAGCGGCTTGCGGCCGAAGCGGTCGGCCAGGCTGCCCCAGATAGGCGAGAAGATGAAGAGCATGGAGCCCGTAGCGGTAGTGAGCACGCCCGTCCACAGCGCGATCTTGCCCTCGCCGCTGACGCCCAGATCCTCTACGTAAAACGGCAGGAACGGAAATACGAGGTTGCCGCCGCCGAGCGCGATAAACTGGGCGGCAGCGACGGCGAGCAGCGTGCGGTTCCACGGTTCCAGTCTGAGCATAGAGATAATGGGGACTCCCTGCGCTCGACTGTAGCACAGCGAGGAATGGCGAGTCACCCAGAGACCGGCCTGAGGGTTGAACCCCTCAGCCTTGCGATTCGACTTGAGAAGCTGCGGGATTTATCTTGCGGGCGGTGATATGTCATGCTGAGCTTGTCGAAACATCCGGCACAGGTGGCGGTTAGGCGATGACGGTCTGGAGAGCGTGAGATGGCACTGCTGATCTTTGGTTTCCTCGCAGTTACGGCGATGCTGGTTGCCTACGCACTGGAGGAGCGATCGCATTGGTTCGTATTCGTCTTCGCCGTCGCGAGCGCGGCGGCGTCCGCGTACGGGTTTCTGATCGAATCTTGGCCCTTCGCCTCTATCGAGGCGATCTGGTCGCTGGTGGCGCTGCGCCGCTGGTGGGTGCGGCGGGCGGTGACGCAGGGAGCGTAGCACCCGGCGCAGGTGGCGACCTTCCGCCGCAGGCGGGCCCGCCTCCGGCGGGAAAAGTCGCCGCTACGCCTCCAACGGCTCATTGGCCAGGATGAACGCCAGGTGGACAAGTGTCCGGACGGGGATGCCGCTGGCGCCCTTGACGGTGACGCCCTTCACCTTCTCGTAGAAGTCGACGCCGGCCATGTCGATGTGCACCCAGGGCGTGTCGTCGACGAACTCCTTCAGGAAGAAGGCGGCGGTGATGGAGCCGGCGTTGCGCCCGCCGACGTTCTTCATGTCGGCGACATCGCTCTTGATCTGGTCCTTGTACTCCTCGTACATCGGCAGCTGCCAGATCTTCTCTCCTGCTTCCTCGGCGGCGCGCTGGAGCCTGCCGAGGAGGGCATCGTCGTTCGTCATCGCGCCCATCGCCACGTCACCGAGGGCGATCGAGATGGCGCCGGTGAGCGTCGCCACGTCGACGATGGCATCCGGGCCGCCGTCGATCGCCGCCTGTACGTAGCAGAGGGCGTCGGCCAGGATCAGACGCCCTTCCGCGTCGGTGTTGATCACTTCGATCGACTTGCCGTCCATCGCCCGCACGACGTCGCCGGGCTTGGTGGCGCGGCCGCCGGGCATGTTCTCGGTCGCCGGGATGACGGCCGTGATATCGATCTTCGGCTTCAACTTCGCGATCGCGCCCATCGCCGCGATGACGGCCGCGCCGCCGGACATATCGCCCTTCATCTCCTCCATGCCCGCGGCGGGCTTGATCGAGATGCCGCCCGTATCGAAGGTGATGCCCTTGCCGACGTAGGCCAGGTGCGATGAGCCGCCGCCGCGATAGCGGAGCACGATGAACTTCGGCGGCTGGTCGCTGCCGCGGGCGACGCCGAGCAGCGCGCCCATGCCCTGCTCCTCCATCCACGGCTGGTCGAAGACCTCACACTCCAGGCCGGTGTCGGCGGCGAGCGCCTGCGCGCGCGCGGCCAGTTCCGTCGGCGTGAGCACGTTGCCGGGCTCGTTCGACAGGTCGCGCGCGGCGTTCGCCGCCTCGCCCAGCACGACGCCCCGGTGTACGCCGCGTTGCAAAGCAGCGATACGTGATTGGTCGAACTCGACCAACACCAGCTCCTGCACTTCGATGTCGTCTTCCTTGGGTTTTTTGTGGCGGTTGAATGTGTAGAGGCCCATGACGGTGCCTTCGGCGATCGCCTGGGCGCAGTCGTGGGGGTCGAGGCCGGCGATGCCCGCGCCGTGGGTGATCGACGCGATGCGCTCGCAGCGCGCGCGGCGGGCGTAGCGGGCGGCGGTGGCGGCCAGCGCGCGCACCTTGTCGAGGGTGAAGTCCTCTTGCTTGCCCAGCCCGGCGACGAGCACGCGCGGCGACGGCAGCTTGCCCAGCGTGTGGATCATGGTCATCTCGTTCGGCTTGCCGCGACAGCCACCGTCGTTGATCACCTGGGAGATAGCGCCGTCCAGCGCCGCATCGACGGCGCCGGTGCCGCCGCCCGGCGACGTGACCCCCTCGAAGAGGTTAACGATGATCATGTCGGCGCTCTGCTGGGCGATGTCGCCTCGTTCTACGCGGATATCCATCTACCTCGCTCCTTCGTCGCGAATCTGCACGCGCCTATGGCGCGCGTGACAGTCTGTCGGCTGACAGGATGCTTACTCTCTATGCTGGGCGCGCCGTTGGCCCGCGGGCCAGGCTTCAGGCCGTCTTGATGTGACCAGTTTCGTAGGTCGGGGTCTTTAGACCCCGACGCAAGTCTGCGAGAGCCAAAAGCCCCTCGACTACACCGTCTCGCTAATATAGGCCTCGGCTTCGATCTCGACCAGCATCTCCGGCTCGATCAGGCTGCTCACCTCCACCATGCTCGTCGCCGGGCGGATCTCGCTGAACACCTCGCCGTGAGCCTTGCCGATCTGCTCCCACAGTGCGATGTCCGTCACGTAGATGCGCGTGCGCACGACATCGCTCATCGCCGCGCCCGCCGCCTGCAATGCTCGCTCGATGTTACGCAGCGCCTGCACGGCCTGGGCGTAGGCGTCGCCCACGCCGGCGAGCGCTCCTTGCTCATCGGTCGCCGTCGTGCCCGACACGTAGACGTGTGGCCCGGCGCGGACGGCGCGGGAGTAGCCAACGATAGGCTCCCAGCGCGTGCCGCCGGCGATCTTCTGTCTCTGTGCGTCTCCGGACATGGTGAAGGTAGTGGCATGATACGGTGCGACGGACGGACCGCGCAATAAGATCGTGCGCGGACGGTTCAACATCCCGCAATGCCGCTCGTTCGTAAGGGCGTTCAATTGAACGCCCTTACGGCCACGGTTATAGTTGGGCTGTTATGGAACTGCGAGCGGCGTCCCGAAAACTGATCGATGCGCTGGGCCGGCATCGCGTATTTCGGGATGTGTCGGAGATCGGGCTGGTTGCGCTGGCGTTTCTGCTCTACTTCGTCGTGCGCGGCAGCGTCGTCGATCGCGACGACGAGGCGCTGCGCAACGCCGGCAACATCATCGATCTGCAGCGGACGCTCGGCTTCTTCTGGGAGCCGGAACTAAACTCTGCGATCCTGAACTACGGGGCGCTGATCCAGCTCTTCAACGCGATCTACTTCTGGATGGACTTCCCGCTGATCGTCGCCATCGGGCTCTGGCTGTACTTCTCCGGCCGCAGACACCAGTACACGGTAGCGCGCGATGCGCTGTTAGCGTCGGGCGCGATCGCGCTCGTCGTCTACCAGCTCTTCCCGGTGACGCCGCCGCGGCTGCTGCCGCCGGAGTTCGGCTTCGTCGATACGCTGGCGGAGTACAGCCGCCTGAGCTACCAGGCGCAATCGACGGAGCTGTTCGTCAATCCCTACGCGGCGGTGCCCAGCCTGCACTACGGCTGGGCGGTGCTGGTGGGCGGCGTGCTCTTCTGGACGACGAGCAACATCTGGCTGCGCGCGCTCGCGGTGTTTCTGCCTATTGGCCAGCTTGCGGCGACCCTATTCACGGCAAATCACTACATGCTGGACGCCATGGCCGGGCTGGTCGTCGCGCTGATGGGGCTGCTGATCGCGATGGCGCTCCAGCGTTGGGGCTACGCCAGCGTCCAACGCTGGTGGGGACGGCAGCGGGCGCAGTCAGTGCCTTAGCAGTCGGGCAAGTCTTCCGGATTGAAGCGGCAGTTGTGCACGTCGAGGAAGTCGTCGACTCGATCCTGGCTGTACTCGCTGACGGGAAACTTATCGATGCGCGCCCACGTCGTCACGGCGATGGTCTCGTCCTCCATGTCCAGGTAGGGCGTGAGCAGAACGGGCCCGCGTATGTCCTTAACCAGGTCTTCCAGGTCGTCAATGATGCTCTGGTCGGTGGTGTTGTACCAAACAATGGCGCCGCCGTGCTCCATGTTGTGGATCAGTGTTTCGGGAGCCCAGGGCTCGCGGTAGATGCCCCAGGGCGCCGGCCCGCAGAACCGCGGCGCTGCTTCCGGGTCGTTCCCGCAACCGCCGGACCCCCAATGCGGGCCGCCCGCCGGCGGGTTCGAGTTGCCGTCGGCTACGTAATCGACGTCCCGCGATACGTGGGGGGCGGTGGTGCCGTCGTCGCACCCGTAGCACGCGTCGTAGATGCCTTGCAGGTCGACGTGCACGCCGGGCAGCTCGGGATCCTCGCTGGCTTCGATCTTCACAGCCGATGCGAAGCGCGTCCCGGGCTCCTTTCCTTGCTGCCAGATCAAGTAGCCGATGAGGGCAGCGACAACGGCAACGCCGACGATAACTAGAAGCGGTACCATCGGGATATTGCGCGTGCCGCCGCCTGAAGGTACCGGCGTCCTCCGGCTGGATCCCCCGCCTGCTCTCCGTCTCTGTCTACTCATGCTGGCAACAGCTCCTGTGGTAGCGCCGCTCTCGGCGACGGCTACTGGCCGCCGCTAGGACGCGATCGAGGCGCCGATTTGTCGCCAGTATAAGACATAAGGGAACACTCGAACCAGCACGAACGCGGCAAATCTCGTCACTCATCGCTGTAAAACGCGAAGCCGAGCAGGCCAGGACCGGTGTGGACGCCCATCACCTGCGTGAACTCCGAGACGAGCAGCTCGGCCGGCTGCAACGATGTCCGTACCCGCTCGGCCAGCGCCGCCGCAGAGTCTGGCGCGTTGGTGTGGTGGACGCAGACATGCAGGTCTCCCGCCTTGGTACGCTGCTCCAGCGCCTGGAATAGCCGGTCTGTCGCGCCCCGCATGGTGCGGACGATGCCGATCGGCCGGTACGAACCGCGCTGAAAGACGACGATCGGCTTGATCTGGAGCGGCGACGAGGCCCAGATCAGCAGTCGCGGCACCCGGCCGCTGCGGCCGAGGTAGGTCAGTGTATCGAGCGCGACGAGGAGCTGGACCCGGGGCATCAGCGCCTCCGCCCGCGCGATCACGTGCTCGATGCCTGCGCCTTCCTGCGCCGCGCGGGCCGCCTCCAGCGCGACGAAGCCTTGCGCCATCGCCGCCGCACCGGAGTCAAGCACGCGGATGTCCAGGTTCGGCGCCTGCTCTCTTGCCAGCGCCATGCCCTGCATGGCGGCGTCGTGCATGGCGCTGAACTGGCGCGATACGGTGATGCAGAGCACTGCCTCCGCGTCCTGGCCGGCGCGTAAGATCGCTTCGGCGTAGGCGCCCGGCGCGGGCGATCCGGTCGTCGGCGGCCTGCGCGAGCTGGCGAGCGTCTCGTAAAACTCGCGCGAGCTTTCGGTCAGCCCATCGCGGTAGACGGCGTCCTCGAACACGAGGTCAAGCGTCAGCACCTCGATCGCGTAGCGGGCCGCCAGGCCGGGCGGCAGGCAAGCGGTGGTGTCAGTTACGATTCCGGCGCGGCTCATGCTCGTTCCTCATACTACAGCGGTTGCACCAATAATCGGTCGCGTGATACACTGCGCGCAAGCCGGAAGAGGATAGCACAGCCTTCCTCGGCGGTACCGATATCGATGTTCACTAAAGAGCAGAAGACCGCGATCATAGAGGAGCACGCCCGTTCCGAGGGCGATACCGGCTCCTCCGAAGTTCAGATCGCCGTCCTGACCGAGCGAATCAATCAGCTGACCGGGCACATGCGCGAGCACAAGCACGACTACCATACGGAGCGTGGGGTGCTCAAGCTGGTAGGCCGCCGCCGCCGGCACCTAGCCTACCTGAACCGGATCGATGTCCAGCGTTACCGCGACATCATCAGCAAATTGGGCCTCCGCAAGTAAGAACACGCGGGGGCCTTTCCGGATGTAGGGGAGGAGCAGCGTCACATCACCAGCAGGGCGAAGGCCGCGCCCAGTCCGCACGATACGGCTACTCTCAGAAAGATACGGTCAGCAAGCGGCGCAGGTTGGTCCGAGCGTTACGCGCCGGACGGGGCAATGCTGCGCGAAACCTGTAGTTAGGTAGATCAGAGGAAGGTAGGTATTGATATGGCGGAGCGAGTTGAACGAGAGATAGGAAGCCAGGTGCTGAGCCTGGAGGTAGGCGAGTTGGCCGGGCTGGCCGGCGGCGCCGTGACGGTACGCTACGGCGATACGGTGCTTCTGGCGACGGCATGCATCAGCGATAAGCCCAGGCCGGGCATGGACTTCTTCCCGCTGACCATCGACTTTGAAGAGCGGCTCTATGCGATCGGGAAGATTCCTGGCAGCTTCTTCCGCCGCGAAGGGCGCCCGAGCACGGACGCGATCTTGTCCTGCCGCCTGACGGACCGGCCGATCCGGCCCTTGTTCCCGAAAGGCTTCCGCAACGATGTCCAGGTGATCATCACGGTGCTCTCCGCAGATAGGGAGACCGTGCCGGACGTGCTCGGCACCATTGGCGCGTCCGCGGCGCTCTGCATCGCCGGCGCGCCGTTTGCCGGGCCGGTCAGCTCCGTCCGCGTCGGCTACATCGACGGTGAGCTGGTGATCAACCCGACGTACGAGAACCTGACTGAGAGCGAACTGGACCTGGTAGTGGCCGGCACCCGCGACGCCGTGATGATGGTGGAGGCGGGCGCGCTCCAGGTGCCGGAAGCGACGGTGCTGGAGGCGATCGAGTTCGGACAGCAGGCGAACCAGCAGATCCTGGACATGCAAGACGAGATCATCGCTAAGGCGGGCTCGGAGACGATCGAGTTCACGACGGAGTCGCTCGCGCCCGAAGTGAAGGCCGCCGTGAGCGGAGCGGTAGAGGGCGACCTGGAGGCTCTGCTGGCGGCCGCTCGCAGCGAGCGCCAGGGTGGCCTGGAGCCGCGCCGGCAGGAGCTGCTGGAGCGCTTCGGGGACGAGTTTGGCGACGAAGATATCGCGGCTGCCCTGGACGCCGTTGTTAAGGACGCCGTCCGCGCGTCGATCCTCGACCGCGGCGTCCGGCCCGACGGCCGGACGCCAACGGAGATCCGGCCGCTCTCCTGTGACGTCGGTATCCTCCCGCGCACGCACGGCACCGGCCTCTTCAAGCGAGGCGAAACGCAGGTGCTGACCATTGCCACGCTCGGTTCGTTCGGCGAGCAGCAGCGGCTGGACAACCTCTCGCCGGAAGAGCGGAAGCGCTTCCTCCACCATTACAACTTCCCACCGTTCTCGGTCGGCGAGGCGCGCCCACTGCGCGGCACCTCCCGCCGCGAGACCGGGCACGGCGCTCTCGCAGAGCGGGCGATGGAGGCCGTGATACCGAGCGAAGAAGATTTCCCGTACACCATCCGGCTCGTCTCAGAAGTGCTCTCCAGCAACGGCAGCACCTCCATGGCCAGCGTCTGCGGCAGCACGCTCGCGCTGATGGACGCCGGCGTGCCGATCGAAGCGCCCGTCGGCGGCATCGCCATGGGGCTGATCATGGGCGAGGATGGCAAGTACACGATCCTCACCGACATCGCTGGCGTCGAAGACGCCCTGGGCGATATGGACTTCAAGGTCGCCGGCACGACCAAAGGCATCACGGCGCTGCAGATGGATATCAAGGTGAAGGGTATCACCATAGAGATCATGAAGCAGGCGCTGGAGCAGGCGCGGGACGCGCGCATGACGGTTCTGGAGAAGATCAACGAGACGATACCCCAGCATCGCGATGAGCTCTCCAAGTGGGCGCCGCGCATGCAGCGGCTGCAGATCCCCGTCGAGAAGATCGGCAGCCTGATCGGCCCCGGCGGCCGCGTCATCCGCTCGATCATCGAAGAGACCGGCTGCAGCATCGACGTCGAGGACGACGGCACGGTCTTCGTCGGCTCCACGAACGCCGAGATGGCCGTTAAGGCGGTCGAGATCATTGAGGGGCTGACGAAGGACGTGGAGGTCGGCGCGGTCTACACGGGCAAAGTCGTTCGCATCATGGACTTCGGCGCGTTCGTCGAGATCCCCGGCGGCAAGGACGGCCTGATCCGCATCGGCGAGCTGGCCAACTTCCACGTGCCGACAGTCGAGGACATGGTTGAGGTGGGCGATGAGGTGAAGGTGAAGGTGATGGAGGTCGACCAGATGGGCCGCATCAACCTCTCACGAAAGGAACTCCTGTCCGAAGAGGAGAACGCCGCCGATAAGGCAAAAGCGGAGGCGAAAGGCATCTCGACCACCGGGGGAGGCGGAGGCCCGCCGGCGCGCGAGCAACGCTTTGGTGGCGACAGGCCGCGCGGCCGTCCCGGCATCGGCGGTGGGCGGGGCCGGGGTGACTTCGGTGGCCGCGGCGAACGCGGCAACGGCGGTATTCGCGGCGATCGACCCGGAGGCGGCGGTCGCGGCCGGCCCGGAGGCGGCAATCGATCAGGAGGAGGAGGCCGTCCGTCCAACCGGCCGGGGCCGGGGCCGGGGCCGCTGAAGCGCTAACCAAGTCAGTCGCATGGAACGAAACGCCTCCAGTACGCTGGAGGCGTCTTCATCTCTTGCGCGAGAAGGTGTAGGCTGAACACGGTATGGGTATTCGGGTTATTGTCAGCGGCAGCGGAAACATGGGCCGGGAAGTGCTCGCGGGCGTCGCCGCCGCCGGGGACATGGAGCCGGTTGGCGTGCTGGAGAAGTTCTCGGAGGAGAGCGAGTTTCCCTTGCCCGGCGGCGGCGGCGTGCCGATGAGCGCGGACCCCGCAGCGCTGCTCGATCGCGTGCAAGCGGACGTGGTCATCGATTTCACAAACCTGGATTGGACGCCCGTCGTCGCCCGCGCGGCGCTGGATCGCGGCGTCCGCCTCGTCATTGGCACGAGCGGGCTGCCGGAAGACTGGATCGCCGAACTGGAAGCCGAGTGCCGCCAGCGGGAGCTGGGCGCCGTCGTCGCCGCCAACTTCGCGATCGGCGCGGTGTTGATGATCTACATGGCGAAGGTGGCCGGACGCTTCTTCGACGCCGCGGAGATCATTGAGCTACATCACGATCAAAAGGTCGACGCCCCCTCCGGCACGGCGCTGGCGACAGCGAACGAGATGCTGGCGGCGCGAGGCAAGCCGTTCGAGCGCAACGTGCCGGAGAAGGAGACGCTGGCGGCCACGCGCGCGGCGGAGGTAGATGGCATCAGCATCCACAGCGTGCGGCTGCCGGGGCTGGTGGCGCACCAGGAGGTGATCTTCGGCGGGCTGGGCCAGACGCTGACGATCCGGCACGATACGACGGGCCGCGCCGCGTTCATCCCCGGCGTTCTGCTGGCAACGCGCGAGGTGATGCAGCGCAAGGAGCTGGTGCGCGGCCTGGAAGCGCTCGTCGGCTTGGCGTAGGCCGCGCCGGATGGCAGCCGATCGCGGTGTCCCATCCGCCACTTGACTGACTCCCTACCACCTTCTACAATCTAACTATACGCTGGTGCGAGACAATGATTACCCATATTTACGTAGGTTTATGATGGCCATAAAGACTACCAACGCCCCCAACAATGTGCACTGGCTGACGCTTGGCAAGGCGTGCCGGCTGCTGGGCGTCGATGAATCGACGTTGCGGCGCTGGGCGGATAGCGGCCACGTCCACGCCTTCCGTACGCCGGGCGGGCATCGTCGGTTCGCGGAAGCCGATATCCAGGGCTTGCTCACCGCCCGCGAGCGCGAGGGAGAGAGCTACCAGGAATTGACGGACATGACCGTCTCCCGAATCCGCCGCCAGCTGCATCGGAAGCCGGCACAGGAGGCGCAATGGTACGCGACGGTGGACGAGTCGATTCGCAGCCGTCTCCGGCCGCTCGGCCGCCAGCTTGCGACGCTGGCTGCCGGCTACCTCCAACGCCGCCGCGGCCGCGCGGCGCTGTTGGATGACGCTCGAGAGCTGGGCCGTGAGTACGGCCGGGAGTTAGCGGCCTCGAGCATGCCGCTGGCGCAGGCGGTGGAGGCGTTCGTCTTCTTCCGTAGGAGCCTGGACGATTCGACGAAGCAGGCCAGCCAGCGCAACAACCTTTCGGCGGAGGAGGCGATGCTCGCCTGCGAGCAAGTGAACACGCTCGCCGATCAGGTGTTGATCGGCATGACGGAGGTGTATGAACCTCCGGCGCGGCGAACGGCCGCCAAGCGGACGAAGGAACGGAAGGAAGCATAGCGAATGGCGTACTATCCCATCTTCCTTGAAATGGAGGGCAGGCCGTGCCTCGTCATCGGCGGCGGCAAGGAGGCCCAGCGCAAGGTAACAGGGCTGATGGCCGCGGGCGGCCGCGTCACCGTCATCGCCCCGAAGCTGACGCGGGACCTGCAGGCGATGCTCGCCGCCGGCGATATCGAATGCGTCCAACGCGAGTACCAGGACGGCGATGTCGAAGGCTACGACGTCTGCATGGTCGCCACCGACGACGGCGCGGTGAACGGCGATGTCGCCGCCGAGGGAAAGCGGCGCGGCATCTGGGTGAACGCCGCCGACGATACGAAGAACTGTGATTTCATCCTGCCAGCAGTAATCCGGCGCGGCTCGATCACGATCGCCGCCTCTACCGGCGGCACCAGTCCCGCTCTCGCCCGTCGCCTGCGGGAAGAGCTGGAGGCGTACCTGACGGAAGAGATGCCCGCCCTGGCCGACCTGCTCGGCGACGTGCGCGGCGACCTGCGCTCGCGCGGCATCGTGCCGGACGCGGACCTTTGGCAAGAAGCGATAGACGAGGATCTTCGGGTGCTACTGGCCCAGCGTAAGTACCGCCAGGCGAAGGCGCGCCTGCTCACGGCGCTGGGTGAGGAAGGGCTGGTAGCGGAGCTGGTCGGCGACCCAACGGCCGTCGCCGGCGCACCATAGCTGCCGCCATAGCTGCTGATAAGGGAGCTACACAGGTGGATATCACACTCGTCGGTATCAGCCACAAGACCGCAGGCGTCGGCGTGCGCGAGCGCTTCGCTTTTGCGCAGGAAGAGCTCGCCGCCGCCCTGCCTCGCTTCGGCGGCGCGGCCGTCCTGCTCTCCACCTGCAATCGTACTGAGGTCTACCTAACCGCCCACCACGCCATCGCGCCGGCGTCGGTGATCGCCCTCCTGCGCGAGATGAAGGGCGGCGACGATGTGCCTGACGATGCCTTCTACCACCTGGCCGGACTGAAGGCCGCGCGGCATCTCTACCGCGTCGCCGCCGGCATCGACTCGATGGTGCTGGGCGAATCAGAGATCTTGGGCCAAGTGCGGACGGCCTTTGCAGCGGCTACGAGCGCCGGGACGCATAACGCTGTCCTTTCCCAGCTCTTCCACACCGCGATCCGCACTGGCCGGAAGGCGCGCAGCGATACGCGCATCGGCCGGCACGCCGTCTCGATCAGCTCGACCGCCACAAGACTGGCGGCGAACACCGTCGGCGACCTTTCGTCCTGCGCCGTGCTGGTGGTCAGCGCAGGCGAGGCCGGCAAGCTGACCGCTCGCAGCCTGGCCGACCACGGCGTCTCCAAGCTGTGGGTGACCAGCCGCACCGCCAGCCGGGCGAAAGAGCTGGCGCGGGATCTGGGCGGCAAGCAGGTCCCGTTCAGCCGCCTGGCCGCGACGATGGCCGACGCAGATATCGTCATCACCTCCAGCGCCGCGCCGGGCTTCCTCATCAATAGGCAACACGTCGCTCAGGCGATGGCTCGGCGCAACGGCAGGCCGCTGGTGCTGATCGATATCGCCGTGCCACGCGACATCGACCCGGCGGTGCGTGAACACGCCAACGTCCATCTCTACGACATCGACGACTTGCAGCGCCAGGTGGAACAGAACAAGAACGCCCGCCGCCAGGAGGTCGCGAAGGTGGAACGGATCATCGATGCTGCCGTCAAGCAGTTCGGTGGCTGGATGAGCCAGCGCGGCGTCGTGCCGACCGTCGGCTCGCTGCGTGAGCGAGCCGAGGCGACGCGCAAGGCGGAGATCGCGCGAACGTTCAAGCGCTTGAAAGACCTCACGCCCAAGCAGCGCGACGGCGTCGAGGCGATGACCTCGGCGATCGTGAAGAAGCTGCTGCATGAGCCGATTGGCCGCCTGAAGGGCGACGACGGCGAGCGCTACGTCGTCGCCGTGCGCGAGCTGTTCAACCTGGACGACGAGGCGCTGGCCCAGACGCAGGACACCGTCTCGGGGGCGTAGCATGGCCGCCCGCGAGACGCTCGTCGCCGGCACGCGCGGCAGCCGGCTGGCGCTGGCCCAGTCAGAACTGGCGCTGCAGGCGCTCCGCGATGTCCATCCCCGGCTACGGTTCGAGGTGCGGGAGATCCGCACCGAAGGCGACCGGCGCCCGGATGCATCGCTTGCGACGATTGGCGGCCAAGGCGTGTTCGTAAAGGAGTTGGAGGCCGCCCTCCTCCGCCGCGAGATCGATATCGCCATCCATAGCTTAAAAGACGTGCCGGCGCAGCCCGCCATCGGCCTAACGCTAGCCTGCTTCCCGCAACGCGGCGACGCCCGAGACGCGCTCGTGACGCGCGGCGGCCGTACGCTCGCCGAGCTGCCATCCGGCGCGCGCATCGGTACCGGCAGCTCCCGGCGCGCCGTCCAGCTCCGCCAGCTCCGGCCGGACGTCGAGACCGCCGACATACGGGGCAACGTCGACACGCGCATTCGTAAGGTGGACGAAGGGCAGTACGATGCGACGGTGCTCGCCGTGGCGGGGCTGGAACGGCTAGGCGTGCGAGAGCGGGCGGCGGAGGTCTTCTCGGTGGACGCGATGATACCGGCCGCCGGCCAGGGCGCGTTGGTGCTGCAGGTGCGCGCCGACGATAAGGAGGCGGCTGCTCTACTTCTGCCTATCGATGACGCGGATACGCGCCACTCCTGCCAGGCGGAGCGCGCGTTCCTGGCCCGGCTGGGCGGCGGCTGCCGCCTGCCATTCGGGGTGGTGGCAGAGGTGGACGGCGAAGAGCTTCGAATTCGAGGCTTCATCTCGGACGCGCCGGGAGATCGCACCTTCCGCGCAGATGCCAGCGGCTCTGTCGCAGAGGCGGCGGCGATCGGAACGCGCTTGGCAGAGCAACTACTCGATCAGGGCGCGGCGGAGTTTGTGGAAGCGGTGGAGGCGAGATGAGCCAGGCACCTACAGGCTTTGTCTGGCTCGTCGGGGCGGGGCCGGGCGATCCGGGGCTGATCACCGTCGCCGCGGCGGAAGCGCTGGCGCAGGCCGATGTCGTTGTCTACGACCGGCTGGCGAACCCGGCGCTGCTCGATCTCGCACCGGCCGGCGCGGAGCGGGTGGCGGCAGGCAAAGGCCCTGACCGCCACACGATGACGCAGGACGAGATCAACGCGCTGCTGGTCGAACGTGGCCGGGCGGGCGAGCGCGTCGTGCGGCTCAAGGGCGGCGATCCGTTCGTCTTCGGCCGCGGCGGCGAGGAGGCTGAGGCGCTGAGCGCCAACGGCGTTCCGTTCGCTGTCATACCGGGCATCAGTTCGGCCGTCGCCGCGCCCGCGTACGCCGGCATCCCCGTCACGCATCGCGGCGTCGCTTCGTCCGTCACGTTCGTCACCGGCCATGAGGATCCGGCGAAAGAGAGCCACGGCGTCGATTGGCAGCGGCTGGCTGGCAGCGCCGATACGCTCGTTCTGCTCATGGGCGTGGGCCAGCTTGCGGAGATCGTCGAACGGCTGACTGCATGCGGCCGTGATGCGGAGACACCGGTCGCCGTGGTCGAATGGGGGACGTTGTCCCGCCAGCGCACGGTGACGGGAACGCTGTGCGACATCGTTGACAAAGTGCACGACGAGGGTATAGGCGCGCCGGCCGTTATCGTCGTCGGAGAAGTAGTGCGGCTTCGTGACAAGCTGCGTTGGTTCGATACGCGGCCGTTGTTCGGGCTGCGGACACTGGTGACGCGCACGCGCGAGCACGCCGGCCAGTTATCGAAGGCGCTGGCGGCGGTGGGCGCAGAGGCGATCGAACTGCCGGCGATCGCGATCACGCCTCGCTACGACGAAAAGACGCTGGCCGCAGCGGTCGATTCCATGAAGGCCGGCGGCTACGACTGGCTGATCTTCACGAGCACCAATGCTGTTGATATCTTCTTCTCATTCCTCGAACGCCGGCAATTGGATACCCGCAGCGTGCAGGCGCAGGTCGCGGTGATCGGCTCCGCCACCGCCGAAGCACTCCAGTCGCGCGGCATTGCGGTCGATGTCACGCCGGAGCGCTTTACGGCAGAAGGGCTGCTGGCGGCGCTGCCGGACGATCTAACAGATCGGCGGGTGCTCGTCCCGCGCGCGGAGAACGCCCGCCCGCTGCTTATCGATGAGCTGCGCGGCCGCGGAGCGACGGTGGACGAAGAGACGCTGTACGTCGCCGCGCCGCCCGGCGACGGCGACGTACAGGCCGGCGCAGCGGCAGAAGCGCTCCGGCGGCTGCGAGCGGGCGAGATCGATGTTGCCACGTTCGCCAGCGCCTCGTCGGTGACGAGCTTGGTCGCAATCCTCGGCGACGACCTGTCGCCGCTGCGTCGCTGCCGCATCGCCTGCATCGGGCCGATCACAGCGGCGAAAGCGGAAGAGCTGCTGGGCCGGGAGCCGGAGATCGTCGCGGAGGAGCACACGATACCGGGCCTAGTTACAGCTATCGAGGAGGCAGAGACCAGCCGTGTCTAAAGCATGCCCGCTTGGTGTGGCGCGACCAGCGGGCGTCTATAATGGATTGAGATTATGGAACACGTACAGGTAGACGAACTGCCTGAACTGCGGAAGCCGACGTTCATCGCGGCCTTCAGGGGCTGGAACGACGCCGGCGAGGCGGCGACGTTTGCCGTCCGCCACCTGATCGATAGCTGGTCAGCGAAGCAGTTCGGGGTGATCGACTCCGAGGAGTTCTTCGATTTCACCGTCTCGCGGCCGATGATCCGCATCACCGAAGAGGGCCAGCGCGACCTGCAGTGGCCGGCCAATCGCTTCTTCTACCACCGGCACGAGGATGACGACTCCGGGAATGATGTCGTGCTGCTGCTGGGCACGGAGCCGCACCTGAAGTGGCGTGCCTTCACGGAATCGATCCGCGACCTCTACCAGCGCGTCGATGGGCAGCGGCTGCTGACGTTGGGCGCGCTCGTCGCCGCGACGACGCATACGCGGCCGCCACCGGTCACTGGCTTCAGCACGGAGCCCGATCTACAACAACGGCTAGAGAGCCTCACCATCGGACGCTCCCGCTACGAAGGGCCCACCGGCATCGTCGGCGCGCTACACGACGTCTGGCGGCGTGACGGCCTGCCGGCGGCGAGCCTCTGGGTGGGACTGCCTCCGTACTTGGGCGAGGCCGTCAACCCGCGCGGCGCGCTGGCACTGCTGCAGGAGATAGACAAGCTCTTCGCGTTCGCGCCGAAGCTGTCGAAGCTGGAAGAGGCCTGCCAGGCGTTCGAAAAGCAGGTAGACGAAGCGATGGAAGGCAACGCCGAGATGCGCGCCTACCTAGAGCAGTTGGAAAGGCGTATCGACTCCGGCATTGCCGGCGCTGCTACGCCCGACCTGCCGCCCGCAGGCGATCTGATGAGCGATCTGGAGTCGTTCTTGAAGCAACAGCGCAAGGGCAGTTGACCATGACGCTCGAAACGAGAACTACGCAGCGCTTCGCGCGCTTCCGCCGCCTCCGCGGCAGCGAGGGGCTGCGCCGCCTGGTACGGGAGACGAGGTTGTCACCGGAAGAGTTCGTCTACCCGCTCTTCGTCGTCCACGGCCGGGACGTGCGGGAGGAGATCCCGTCGATGCCTGGCCAGTACCACCTCTCGCTCGACCGGCTGGCGGCGGAGGCCGAGGAGCTGCGCTCGCTCGGCGTCCGCGCCGTCTTGCTCTTTGGCCTGCCGGCAGCGAAGGATGACGCCGGCTCCGAAGCGTACGCAGACGACGGCATCGTTCAGCAGGCCGTGCGCGCGTTCAAGGCGGCCGACCCGGAGTTGACCGTGATCACCGATGTCTGCCTCTGCGAGTACACCGATCACGGCCACTGCGGCGTCATCGTCGATGGCGAGATCGATAACGACAGCTCGCTGGAGCTGCTGGCGCGCACAGCGGTATCGCACGCCCGCGCCGGCGCAGATCTCGTCGCGCCGTCGGACATGCTGGACGGCCGGGTCGCGGCGATCCGCTCCGCGCTGGACGGCGCGAACATGGCCGAAACGCCGATCATGGCCTACGCCGCCAAGTACGCGTCGGCGTTCTACGGACCGTTCCGAGAGGCGGCGGAGTCTGCGCCCCAGTTCGGCGACCGCCGCGGCTACCAGATGGACCCGCCCAACGCTCGCGAGGCGCTGCGCGAGATCGAGGCGGACATCGCCGAGGGCGCGGATATCGCGATGGTGAAGCCGGCGCTCGCTTACCTCGATGTGCTGTCGCAGGCGCGGCAGCGATTCGATCTGCCGCTGGCTGCGTACAACGTGAGCGGTGAGTACGCGATGGTCCACGCGGCCGCGCGCAACGGCTGGATCGACGGCCCGCGCGTCGCGCTGGAGATCCTCACGTCGATCAAGCGCGCCGGCGCCGACATGATCATCACCTATCATGCCAAGGAAGTCGCGCGCGCCTTGCAATAGTACGCGACCGCGTATCGAACGCTGGAAAGAAGGCCGAGATGTCGACCGTTGACTGTACCCGCTGCAACGAGAGCAAGGCGTCGCTGAGCGAACCACCGATGGGCGGAGAGCTGGGCAATACCGTCGTTGAGCGTATCTGCGAGGAGTGCTGGACCGAGTGGCGGGAGACGTCGGCGAAGCTCATCAACCACTACGGCCTCAACCTGGGCGAACCTGCGCACAGGCAGCAGCTCCGCCGCGCGATGAAGGAGTTCCTCAGCCTGGACGGCGAGAGTTAGCCACAGATGAACACAGACCAGCACAGATTTGGCCGCCGCTGAAACAGCGGCCCTAGATTCTGTAGCGTGGTGCCTCACCAACACGTGCAGGATCGTAGGGCGAATATGAAGCCTGCCGAGTATCCACATCAAGAGCTGACGCGGGAGATTATCTCAGCGGCGTTTGAAGTGCATCAGAAGCTTGGGCGGGGCTTTCTTGAGAAGGTGTACGAGAATGCCATGGTCATCGAGCTCACAATTCGTGGATGCAGGGTAGTGCAGCAGGCCCCCATAGAGGTTCGCTACAAGAATGAGACCGTGGGGACGTATTACGCTGACCTTTTGGTAGATGATCTGGTCGTCTGCGAGCTCAAAGCGGCAGATGCGATTAGCCCTGCTAATCAGGCGCAACTCCTGGACTACTTGAAGGCAACGGGCATCAAGGTGGGGTTGCTGTTGAACTTTGGCCCGAAGCGTGTGGACGTAAAGCGGATGGTCTTCTAGGTTGCAGCCGTCTCTCTCTGTGTCTATCTGTGTCGGTCTGTGGCTGAACCAGAGGCGGGCGTTCGCGCTGCTTTACGTTAGCCTCGCGCGTTAGGCGTGTCTGTGCGAAGCTGAGTCTACCCATGGCGAAGCAGTACAAGCGCTCTCGTAAGGTCTTCGAGGCGTCCCGCGAGCTGATGCCGGGTGGCGTCAATAGCCCTGTCCGCGCGTTTCAG
>JADFKB010000046.1 GCA_022565155.1 Chloroflexota bacterium
ACTGGGGCGAAGTGAAGAAGCTCACCGCCTCCGACGCTCAGGCAATCGACCCGTTCGGCAACAGCGTCGCGGTCAGCGACGATAGCGCCGTCGTTGGGGCAACTGGCAATGATGCTAAAGGCTTCCTCGCCGGCGCGGCATATGCGTTCCAGCGCGACGAGGGCGGCGCGGGCAACTGGGGAGAGGTGAACAAGCTTACCGCCTCTGATGCCCAGGCCTACGACCGCTTCGGCGTCAGCGTGGCGGTCAGCGGCGACAGCGCCATCGTCGGGGTACTGGACGAGGATGCTGGGGGTTTGAACGCAGGGGCGGCATATGTATTCCAGGAGCCGCCGCCACCCGTCGGCGGCATCTCGCTGGATTCGGACTTGCGGTCGCTGCCATTGGAAACGCCTCAGTCCTCTAGCCCGCCGTGGGTCGTGGGCGTTGGTATCGCCGGAGCGGCCTGCGTATTCGCCCTGGGTGGCGCGGCGTGGTACGCCAGGCGGCGGCGAGAGGGCTCCTAAGCGAAAGCGACGTGGCGCGAGGCCCTCTGCCTCCGAAATGGCAGGCCATCTGCTTCCAAGGTCCGGAATGTAGCACGCTCTGCTTCCCAAGCAGAGGGCCGTGCGTCTGAACCTCGGCTCCGGCTCTGCTACCGCACTATCCCATCGCTTTAGTGTCCGCGTCAGCCCGCAGGAACCGCCCTCCCTCTGCCCTTCACCTCTTGTACCTAACAGCACACCCGTGCTACTCTAGTTGACATAGGATGTACTTCGGCATTTCTGTATAAGCGCTTGGACAATAAAAGAGGGTATTTCACTCCTAGCTAAGGCGGTAACCGCTCATGAGCGTAGACAATAAAAACACCTTTTCGCCAAAACGAACGTCCCAGCGCGGGGAGCCTGTCCTGAGCCCAGCCGAAGGAGTCTCGCCCGCCCGCAAGCCGCGCCGGGTCCCCAGCGAGGAGGCCCGCAGGTCCAGGAAGCGCCTCAACGCCCTCCTCCACGGCATCACCTCCAACAGCCCCGTCATCCCCGGCATGGAGAACGAGGCCGCCTGGCAACGCCACTGCGATGGCATCGTCGCCAGCATCGAACCCGTCGGCGGCCTTGAGGAGTTCTTCGCTCAACGCCTCGCAAGCCTCCTCTGGCGTCTCAACCGCGTCGTCCGCTACGAGGTCGCCGCCACCATGCTCTCTATCGAGGGCACCGCCGAAGCGGTCATCGCGGCCGAGAACTATCTTGCCGGGACCAACCTGGCGGAGGGCGGCATCATCGTGCCCGAGCCCGAGATCGTCGAGGAACAGAGGGAGCTTCGCATCCTGCCGCCGGATCATCACCTCGATCGCATCACGAGGCAGGAGCGTCACTTCCACCGCCAGGCCCTCCAGACCCTGCACGAGATCGAGGCGCTTCAGGCCCGCCGCAAAGGCCACCCCGTCAACCTCGCCCGCGTCGATTTCAGCGGTTCTCCAGCCGCATGACCGCGCGGGCAAGACCTAGCAATGCCCGCCTGTCGGCGGGCAGGCTTGATCCCCTCTCCCTCAGGGAGAGGGGTGACCGTGAGGTCGGGGTGAGGGTCACCTCGGCTACGGATGAACGGCTAGCGGGCGGGCTACGCTTCTATTGGCACATCTTCCGCATTGGCCCACTCCTGCCAGGGCCATTGTTGATTCTACTCTTCGAGTGGCGAGCAGGCTCAGGACGGCCTTGTGAGTCAATCCCTCTCCACCACTATTGCCAATATCCAGAACCTCGCTGCGTAACACTGCATTCCCGCACCTCTGCCTTGACCCGCCTGGCTGTCAGGCTGATAATAGAGAGAAGTGAATTAGCGTACTTGGTACACTAACTATGCGCACACTGCGAATCGGCCTCGCTCAGATCAATACCGTCGTCGGCGATCTCGACGGCAACGCCGCTAAGATACTGGAGTACGCCGGCAAGGCGGCCGAAGCCGGCTGCGACGTTGTCGCGTTCCCGGAGCTGGCTGTGACCGGCTATCCGCCGGAGGACCTGCTGCTCAGGCCGGCGTTCATTCGCGACAACCTGGCCGCGCTCCAGCGCATCGTGGACGGCAGCCCGGCGGCAGGCGCAGGGCGAGCCCTTACGCTCGTCGTCGGCTTCGTCGATGATGACGACGGTCTGTACAACGCCGCGGCCGTGATCCAGGACCGGCGGCTGGCGGGCGTCTATCGCAAGCAGCTCCTCCCCAACTACGGCGTCTTCGACGAGCAGCGTTACTTCCAGCACGGCGCCGAAACGCCGGTCTTCGAGATCGCGGGCGTCGCCGCCGGCGTCAACGTCTGCGAGGACATCTGGGAAGCGGGCGGCCCGACGTCAGCCCAGGCCGCCGCCGGCGCGCAGGTGATCCTGAACATCAACGGCTCGCCCTACCACGCCGGCAAGCGCCGCGACCGTGAAGAGCTGCTGTCTGCCCGCGCCACGGAGAACGGCCTGGCTGTCTGCTACGTCAACATGGTGGGCGGGCAGGACGAGCTGGTCTTCGATGGCGGCAGCATGGTCTTCAACCAGCGCGGCGAGCTCATCGCCCGCGCCGCCCAGTTCGAAGAAGAGCTGCTGCTCTGCGACCTCGAGCTGCCGGGCGAGTCCGCAGCGCCCGCGAGCGCGAGAACGTCGCTCACGGCCCGTCTCGCTGAGCCGCTCGGCCCCGAGGCCGAGGTCTACGCGGCGCTGGTCATGGGCACGCGCGACTACATGCGCAAGGTGGGATTTCAGTCGGCGCTGGTCGGACTCTCCGGCGGCATCGATTCCAGCCTCGTCGCGACGATCGCCGTCGATGCGCTGGGCGCGGAGAACGTGCACGGCGTCTCGATGCCCTCCCGCTACTCGTCGGAGGGGTCGATGAACGATGCCAGGCAGTTGGCGGAGAACCTCGGCATCGAGCTGCTGGTGACGCCGATCGAACCGGCCCACGCCGCGTTTTTAGAGATGCTGGAGCCGTCGTTTGCCGGCACCGAACCCGGCGTCGCCGAGGAGAATGTGCAGGCGCGCATCCGCGGCAACATCCTCATGGCGCTCTCCAACAAGTTCGGCTGGCTGGTGCTGACCACCGGCAACAAGAGCGAGTACGCCACCGGCTACTGCACGCTCTACGGCGATATGGCCGGTGGCTTCGCGGTGATCAAAGACGTGCCGAAGACGCTGGTGTACCGGCTGGCCGAGTATCGAAACGCTACCGCTGACAGCGAATTGATCCCCCGCGCCGCGATCGAGAAGCCGCCCTCCGCAGAGCTGCGCGAAGACCAGCTCGACAGCGACTCGCTGCCGCCCTACGACCAGCTCGACGCGATGCTCGAAGCCTACGTGGAGCAGGAGCGCAGCCTGGAGCAGATCGTCGCCCTGGGCCACGACGAAGAGACTGTCCGCCGCGTGATGCAGCTAGTCGATCGCAGCGAGTACAAGCGCCGCCAGGCGCCACCGGGCGTCAAGATTACGCCCCGCGCTTTTGGCCGCGACCGCCGCCTGCCGATCGCCAACGGCTACCGGAGCGGCTGAGCGTACCTGCCGGACGTTCTCAGCGCTTCTCGAGATCCAGCGCGACGCTGTTGATGCACCAGCGCTGGCCGCCGGCGTCGCGCGGCCCGTCGTCGAACACGTGGCCGAGGTGGGAGTCACAGCGCGCGCAACGCACTTCCGTGCGCCCCATGCCCATCGAGCGATCTACGATTAGCGTAACGGCGTCTGGCGATACGGCCTCGGTAAAGCTGGGCCAGCCGCAGCCGGAGTGGTACTTTGTTTGGCTGTCGAACACCGTCGTTCCGCAACCCCCGCAACGATAGACGCCATCGTCCTCGGTATCGACGTACTCTCCCGTGAACGCGCGTTCCGTCCCGGCCTTTCGCAGCACCGCGTACTGCTCCGGCGTCAGGCGTTGCCGCCACTCTTCGTCCGTGGTCTCGAGAGACATTGGGTTCTCCTAGACGTTCGTCGCAGCCGGCATAGGGCAGGTGACGCCTGTCCCATCGATTCCGCAGTAGCCGTTCGGGACCTTGTGGAGGTACTGCTGGTGGTACTCCTCCGCGTAGTAGAACGGACCGGCGGGCGCGATCTCCGTCGTGATCGGCCCGAGGCCGCCTCGCTTCAGCGCCTCGTTGTACATGTCGCGCGCCGACTCGGCGGCCTGCCGCTGTTCCTCGCCGGCATAGTAGATGGCGGAGCGATACTGTGTGCCGTGATCGTTGCCCTGGCGCATGCCCTGCGTCGGATCGTGGGCCTCGAAGAAGATCTTCAGCAGCGAGAGGTAGGAGACTTGGCCCGGATCGAACGCGACGAGGACGGCTTCGGCGTGGCCCGTCCGGCCGGAGCATGCTTCCTCGTACGTTGGGTTGGGCGTGTGTCCGCCTGCGTACCCGGCCGCGGTCGTGTACACCCCGGGCGTCTGCCAGAAGATGCGCTCGGCGCCCCAGAAGCATCCGAGCGCGAAGACCGCCGTCTGGACGCCTTCAGGAAACGGCGGCTGAAGGGGCGTGCCGAGAACGGCGTGCTGGGCGGGGACGGAGAAGGCGGGGCGCTCCCGGCCCGGTAGCGCCTTCTCGGGCGCGACGATCTCGTTCTGGCCTCTGCTAAAGAGCACGTCTGTACCTCCTGCTCTAAGCATAGCTACTTTGGCGGACTCCTGCCTTGGACGCTTGTCCAGGTAGAGGCGCTACGCGCCCGCCTCGATGCGCTCGATTACGTCCGGCAGTTCTCCCAGCCGGCGGACGATGGCGTCCGGAGAGCTGGCCGCGCCTGCCAGCGGCTCCTGGCGGTACTGGTGCGTCAGCACCGTGCGCATGCCCACGCCCTGCGCGCCGCCGACGTCGTCGACCAGCCGATCGCCGACGAAGAGCGCCTCTTCCGGCGGCACGCCTAGCTCATTCAGCGCGCGTAGGAACAGCGAAGGGTGCGGTTTTCGGTAGTCCGTGTTGCTGGAAACTATGTACGACTGGAGATACCGGCGCAGGCCCAGCTTCGCTAGCAGCCCCGCGATCGCCTCCTCCAACAGGATCGTATTCGTCACGCAGCCCATCGCGATGCCCCGGCGGTCCAGCCGGTCGAGGGCAGCGAGCGTATCGGGCTCGATCACCGGCACATCCACTTCCGAGCCGAAAAGCAGTAGGGTAAGGTTTTGCAGCAACGCATCCGGCACTGCGAGATCGACAGTGGCGAGGGCTTCGCGCACCAGCTCCTCGGTGGGCGGCTGCTCTAGGCTCTCGCTGTCCCAACTCTTCATCCAGCCTGCGATGGTGGCAATCAACGCCTTGTCCAGCGCGTTCGGTGACGGCACGGCGTCGCCTAGAGCCTCTCGCAGCTTCAGGTGCAGCCGCAACGCGTTCAGCCGGCGCACGTCTTCCCTGGGGGCAAAATCCCAGACGGTGTGGCCGAGATCGAAGATGACGGCGCGGATCTGCGTCATGGTTAGTCCAGCCAGACGCCGCCGACCGTGAACTCGGCCTGGGCGCCGGGCAGCGTCTCGATGAAGATCTGGAATCGAACGTGGTCTACTGCTAGCGTGATAGCGACCTCCTGGCCTACAAACGCCTGCGTGGCTTCGGCGTCCCAGAAGTTGTCGCACGGCAAATCTGCGTAGATCGTCTCTTGGGACGTCCGCAGCGCCATCACGTTCTCTTGGCAGGCGGCTGTGAGCAGCAGGCGGGTGTCCTCCGTCTCCGGCGCGGCGTTCGCACGCCTCACGATCCGGCCCAGCGCGGCTCCCGACTGCACTGCTTCAGCCGTAACGGGCACGGTCGCGGGCCTGGCGACGGCTGTTACAGGAGGCAGCGTTGGGCCGTTGTCAGTTGAAGGAGAGCCGTTCGATGATGTGCCGCCACTGCCGTTGCAGGCGGTAAGCGCGAGCATCAGCGGCACAGCGATGGGAGATACGATACGCAACACTTCAAATCGAGTGTAGTCCGCTGGCGCGCGCCCGACAAGAGCTGAAGCTAGCAAGGGCGGAAAACACCATGCTACACTAAGCCAACTGGACGTAACGGCGAGAGGCGAGACGATGTTAGACGTCTATCTGGTGACGCTGGCGCTGGCGGTGGCATTCGGCATGTCAACGACGGTCGTGTTGCTGGCCGCGTCGCGCACGGCGCGCTTCTCCTCGCTGTTTCAGGGGGCGCGCGGCCTGGCCGAACGACCGCGCTGGGGCGGCGCAGCGATCTTGCTCGCCTTCGCGGCGACGCCGTTCGTCGCCTCCGCAATCTCCAGCCAGGCCAATGAGTTCTTCTCGCCAAAGTCTGGCGATTTCCTGGCATTTCTAGGCGCGTGCGCCCTCGTCTTTGCTATCGGGTTTCTCGACGATCTGAAGCTGCTCGCCTGGCAGCCGAAGCTGGCGGTGCAGGTCGCCGCCGCCTCCGCGGTCTACGCGGCCGGCTACCAGATCGATCAGGTCGGGCTGCCCTGGGGTCCCGAACTCGATCTCGGCATCGTCGCGCCGGTCGTGACGGTGCTCTGGATCGTCTTCTTCACGAACGCCATCAACTTGATCGACGGCCGCGACGGCGTCGCGGTCGGCGTAACGATCCTGGCCGCCGCCACGCTCGCCCAGATCGCGGCCAACGCCGGCCACCCAACGGTTGCGCTGCTGCTGGTGGCGATGGCGGGCGCCGGCCTGGGGATGCTGGCGTTCAATCTGCCGCCTGCGTCGGTCTACCTCGGCGACTCCGGCGCTTATCTCGTCGGCTTCATCTTGGGCGCCCTCTCGATCCGCGCCGCGACCGGCGCTACAGACACCGTCTTCATTGCCGTTCCTGTTGTTGCGCTTGCCTTCCCTATTCTCGATTCGACGCTGGCCGTTGTCCGGCGGACACTGGAGTACCGCCATCCGGCGATGGGCGACCAGGAGCATATCCACCACCGGCTGGAGGAGGCGGGCTTCGGCCCGCGCGGGCTGCTGACGGTCGTCTACGCCATCGCTGCGCTCTTCTCGGTCGCCGCGATCCTGCTCCACCAGGTCCACGTCTTTCCGCTGGAGGTGGCCGTCATCGGCGGCACGGCGCTGCTGGTGTTGTTCATCATGACGAGGCTGGGCTACGTGCTCTCGCTCTGGAACAGCGCCATGATCATCTGGCTGCGCAGGCGCCTGCGCTGGGCGGAGGAGGACGAAGCCGCCGAGGCGCAGCCCGAAACGCCACAGCCCGCAGCCTCTCGCGACCGCTAAGGCTTCCCGCGCGTCGCCAGGCGGCGCAGGCCGCTCGACGCCAGGTGGACGGCGCAACGCGACTGTACGCCCGTCCAGACGAGGCTATCGACCAGTATGCGCGCGATCTTGCTAGTCGGTCGCACGTAGGTGCGATAGTACCGCCACATTCCGCGGTGCCGCTCGATGATCGTTCGGTAGGGCAGCGTCGCCGCGCTCCTGCCGATGTGGTGTTGTACGGCTACCTCAGGGAAGTAGACGACGCGCAAGCCTGCGCGATGCGCGCGCTGGCAGTAGTCCACGTCTTCGATCGTCCAGAAGTAACCTTCGTCCAGCGGGCCGATCTTCTCGTACGCCAGGCGCGGCAGCAGCCAGCAGGCCGCGGACGCCCAGTCGATGTCGGCGGTCTCGCTGTGGTCGAAATCGGTCATTAGGTAGCGCGTCGAGAAGCGGTTGCGGCCGAACAGTCGCGTGATCAATGAGTAACGATTGAACAGCGCCGCGCTGAATCCTGGGAACGCCCGGCACGAGAGCTGAAGCGAGCCGTCCGGGTCGAGCAGCTTCGGGGCGAGGACGGCGACATCCGGCTGGCTGTCCAGATAGTCGAGCATGGGCGGCAGGGCGTTGCTCAGCAGCTCTGCGTCCGGGTTCAGCAGGAAGAACGTGCGGCCCCGCGCGACGGCGATGCCCTGATTTACCGCGTAGGCGAAGCCGGCGTTCGTCGCACGGCGGATCAGCGTCACCTGCGGAAACTCGGCAATGACCATCTCCGGTGTGCCGTCCGACGAAGCGTTATCGGTGACGATCACTTCGAAGCCGACGCCCAGCGTGCGTTCAAATACAGACGTGAGGCAGCACCGCAGATCATCGCGGCCGTTGTAGCTGACGATGACGATCGATACGTCCACGCCAGGAACCGTATCACATTCGGCTCCACATGGGCGCGCCTCTTCGCGGACCGGGCATCAGCCCGACATCTGCCTTGTGGCAGAGAAGATGTCCTAGTTCGCCATCAGCGATTCGTACAAGGCAAGCGTCTCGCGCGCCGTTCGCTCCCATGAGTAACCCGCCGCGCGCTCCAGCCCTCGCGCTCGCTGGTCGGCGCGCAGCGTTTCGTCGGAGAGCAGCCGCCGCATCGCCCGGGCCAGACCATCCACATCGAGCGGATCGACGAGCAGCGCCGCATCGCCGGCGACCTCCGCGGTCGCGGATGTGTTGCCAGCCACCACCGGCGTCCCGCAGGCCATCGCTTCGAGTACGGGCAGGCCGAAGCCTTCGTAGAGCGACGGGTAGGCCAGCAGCGCGGCGCCGCTGTACAGCGGCGGCAGATCATCGTCCGGCACGTAGCCGAGGTAACGCACCCTGTCGCCCAGGCCCAGCTCCCGCGCCAGATCCATGTCGCCTTCGTAGCGCCAGCCCGGCTGGCCGGCGATCGCCAGACGGCAGTCGACGTCTTCGTCGCGTAGCCGTGCGACCGCCTGGATCAGCCGTGTTCGATTCTTCCCCGGCTCCAGGCTGCTGACGCTGAGGATGTAGTCTCCTGCCAGGCGATACCGTTCGCGCACTCGAGTCACGGCCGCGGCGTCGCTGGGCGCGTACTGCGGACCGGCGGCTTCAGGAATAACCGTAATGCGGTTCGGATCAACGCCGAGCTTTCGGACCACGTCATCACGAGTCGAACGCGACGGCGCGATGATCGCGTTGGCGACGCGAGCGGCGGCTCGTGTCAGCGTCGACATATAGAGGCGCCGGACGAGCGGGTAGCGCTCAGGCAGCACGAGGAACGTGACGTCGTGGAACGTTACCACTCGCTTCACGCTGCCGGCGACGACCGGCGTGTGGTGGTGCGGCGAGTGCAGCAGATCGATGTTGTGGCGGCGCAGCAGGAACGGCATCGCCGCCTGCTCCCAAGCCAGCCGCGTTACGCGCGATCCCGTGTTAATCGGCACGACCTGCACGCGCTCGTGGTTATCTGCGAGATCGTCGAAGAGGCCGGCGCGGGCAAAGACGACGAACTCGTGCTCGCTCCTGATCTCGGCGAGCGCGCGTACCAGTTGGTAGCTGTAGACGCCCGCGCCGGCCATCTGCCGGGGGATCGCGGAGCAATCGAGTGCGATACGCATTACGGCGCGCCGGGCTGAGTCAGAAGTCCTCTACCTCTAGGGTGCGCCCCATCTGCCCCTGGTAGTAGTGGAGCATCCCTCGTAGCTGCGCGCGCACCAGCGCCCGCTGTTTCGGCACCAGGTAGAGGGGCAGATAGGCGAAACGGCCGGCCCAGAAGTAGAGCGTGAAGAGGGCGTAGCGCAGCCTGGAAGTTGCATGCTTGCGCACTAGGTAGAGCCTGTTGCGGCTGGCGTAGTACTGCTTGAACGGGTTCATCCAGCCACCGCCGCTGGAGCCGCTCTCCTGGTGGTAGATCACCGCCTCCGGCACGTAGAGCAGTCTGTAGCCTTTATCCAACGCCTTGCGAATGAAGTCGGTCTCCTCGTAGTACATGAAGAACCGTTCGTCCAGCGGGCCGATCTCGTCGAAGACGGAGAGTGGGGCCAGCAGGCAGCAGAAGCTGGCGGTCTGCAGCAGCCGCCGCTTTCGCGTCGCCGCGCAGTCCAGCTTTGCGTGGTAGGTGTTGCGAAAGAGGCCCAGCGTCCAGTCGAAATCGCCGGCGTGGGTGCTGATCAGCCGCTGGTCATGGGAGTAGAGAATACGCGGCACGACCATCGTCCGGCCATCGGCCGCGTCGACCAGCACCTGCATAAAGTCCGGCTCGTGTGTCGTGTCGTTGTTCAGGATCAGCGCGTAGTCAAGACCCAGCTCCCGGCAGCGCTGGATGCCGAGGTTGTTGCCGGCGGCGGTACCGACGTTCTCCTGGCACCGCACGACGACGGCGTCAGGTCTGCGTTTCTCGATCTCGTCCAACGAGCTATCACGGGAGGCGGAATCGACGACGATCAACTTCGTATTCGGGTACTCGACGCGGTCAAGCGAGTCGAGAAACTCGCCGATGAAGGCGGCGCTGTTGTAGTTGACTGCGATGATGCCAATAGGAGGCGTTGCGCTCACGGCTCTATCTTAGCATTTGTCCGTAGGAATAACCTCCCACAGTAGATGTACCCTGGCCGGCCTTATGCAGGTGTATGGAGCGATTCTTTCGGCCGCTGCGGCCGGGGCGTTCGTGGGTCGATGAAAGAGGGCACCCGTAGTAGATTCCGCCTACACTTCCGCGCGCAGCCTGCCGATACTGTTAACGGAGCAACCTCGCCCCGCCGCACGGCGTGCGTAGCCTCGTGGGCATCTAAGGAAGCGAGTGGTGTAACATGGTCGCAGTGAATCTTCGCAGGTTCGGCTTCGTCGCTATCCTTACGGGCATCATCGCCCTCTCGTTCACGTTCATGGCCGGCCCGAAGGCTGAGGCGGAAGATGCCGCTGTTAGCGTTAGCTCCGCAAAGGTAGAGCTGGGCCAGCAGGCCCTCGTCGACGTGGAGGCGCTGAACATCGCCGCGCCGGGGCTGGGCGCATGGACGATCGATATTGCCTACGACCCGGACGTAATCACGCCGGTCGGCTGCTCCGCCGCGCTGGGCGGCATCTGTAACGTCACCTTCAGCGCAACTACGGTTCGTCTCCTCGGTGTCAGCGCCCTGGGCGTGGCTGGTGACGTCGAGTTGGGAGAGATTGTGTTTGAGTGCAAGCAGGCGGGCGAGAGCGCTCTGGAGCTGACAACACCGGTCCTTGCCGACGCCATGCTGGGCGCGCCGCAGCCGATCGCAGCGGTTATCAAGCACGGCAGCGTCACCTGTTCAGCCGAGCCGTTGCCGACTGCAACGCCGGAGCCGTCCGCGGAACCGCCCGCCTCCGAGCCCGACAAGTTGCCGGGCGATGCGGACTGCAACGGCGAGATCGAGAGCACCGACGCGGTCTACATCTTGCAATATAGTGCGATGCTGATCGATCTTGTCCCCTGCCCGAACAACGCTGACATGAACGGCGACGGCGCGATCAATGCCCTGGACGCGGCGCTGATCCTACAACACGTCGCGGGCTTCTAGCCGACAGCAGAGCGACGGGAAGCGTCGCGATGGTTAGCCCTTGAACGGCTTGGATCCCGCCAGCCGCTGGCCGTACATCCGCTCGTAATACTCGCGGTACTCGCCCGACTTGATCTTCTTCCACCAGTCGCGGTTGTCGCGGTACCAGGCTACGGTCTTCTCCATTGCCGCCTCAAAGTCGTGCTGCGGTGACCAACCGAGCGCCTCCAGCTTCTTCGAGCTCATGGCGTAGCGCTGGTCGTGCCCCGGCCGGTCCTCAACGAAGCGAATCAGGCTCTTCGGCTTCTCCAGCATCTCTAGAATTGTTTCCGCCACGTCGATGTTGGTGCGCTCATTGCCGGCGCTGATGTTGTACGCCTCGCCGATCTCACCCTCGTGCAGCAGCAGATCGAGCGCGGCGCAGTGGTCGTCGACGTACAAGCGGTCGCGCACCTGCAGTCCCTCGCCGTAGAGCGGCAGCGGCTCATCGTCCAGCGCGTTCGTGACGAAGAGCGGGATCGCTTTCTCCGGGTACTGGTACGGCCCGATGTTGTTCGCCGGCCGTGCGATGACGATAGGCAGGCCGTAGGTCTCCTTAATGGCATGGCACTGCAACTCGCCGCCCGCTTTCGCCGCGGCGTACGGGCTGCGCGGTTTGAACGGATCGTCTTCCGTAAAGCGCTGGTCGCCTAGCGAATGGCCGTAGACCTCGTCTGTCGAGATGTGGAGAAAGCGGTCGATCGATGCGTTGCGCGCAGCCTCGAGCAGCACGAACGTGCCGTAGACCTGAGTCTGGATGAAAACGCCCGGATCTTCGATCGAGCGGTCGACGTGGCTCTCGGCGGCGAAGTTGATGACGGCATCCGCCTCCGCCATCAGTTCCGTGACGACAGCGCTATCGCAGACATCGCCTCGCACGAAGCGGTAGCGCGGGTCGCCTTCCACATCGCGCAGGTTGTCCAGGTTGCCGGCGTAGGTGAGCTTGTCCAGGTTGATCACGTGGTAGTCGTACTTCGCCAGCATGTAGCGGATGAAGTTGCTGCCGATGAAGCCGGCGCCGCCGGTGACGAGAAGGGTTCTTGGCGCAGCCATCAGGGCATGTGCAGCTTGCTGAAATCGCCCAGGATCAGTGTGTAGCCGTGTGGGCGGCGCTCGTGGCCGTGCAGCTCCACGTTCCGGCCGATCAGGCTGTGCTCGATGCGATGGCCGACCTGCTCAATGCGCGTGTGCTCCAGGACGACGCTGCCGCTGATCTCCGTATCGGCGACGAGGCAGTCGTGGTAGATCGAGGTGAACGGCCCGATGTAGGAGTTGACGATGCGCGTCCGCTCGCCGATGATCGCCGGCCCCTGAATGCGGCTGTTCACGACCTCAGCGCCCTCTTGCAGCACCACGCGCCCCTCCACCCGGCTCGCCTCGTCGTGGCTGCCGATCAGGGCGGGCTGCAGATCCTCCAGGATCAGGTGGTTCGCCTCCAGCAGGTCGTCGTGCTTGCCGGTGTCGATCCAGCGGCCGGCGATCGCCTCAGACCGCACGTCCAGGCCGTCGTCGATCAGCCGCTGGATCGTATCCGTGATCTCCAGCTCGCCGCGCGCCGATGGCTGGATACTCCGAATCGCATCGAAGACCTTCGCGTTGAAGAAGTAGATGCCGATTACGGCCAGGTTGGACGGAGGATGTTGGGGCTTCTCGACAACGCGGACGAGCCGTTCGCCCTCCATCTCTGCGATGCCGAAGTTCTGCGGATCACTGACCGGACTCAACAACACCAGGCTGTCATGGCCGCCATTAGTGAACTGCTCTACATAACGTGAGATGCCTTCTTTGAGGAAGTTGTCACCGAGGAAGAGGACGAACGGCGAGTTGCCGATGAACTCTTCCGAGATCTTCACCGCGTGAGCGATGCCGAGCGGCACCGGCTGATCGATATACGTAACCGAGACGCCGAACTGCGAGCCGTCGCCGACCGCCGCAACCACCTGGTCTTTCGTATCGCCGACGACGATGCCGATGTCGGCGATGCCGTTCGCTGCTAGCTGCTCGATCGCATAGAAGAGGATCGGCTTGTTCGCTATCGGAACGAGCTGTTTGGTGCCGGTGTAGGTGAACGGCCGCAGGCGCGTGCCTTTGCCGCCCGCGAGCAACAGGCCCTTCAGGTTGCGCTGTCGCGGCTGGTCAGCCATGCGCTCTCCGCTGCGCTCGATCGAGTTGAGCGGCATTGGTCACCATGAACGGGATTCTACCGCTCAGCCTCAGCGGCGGCAACCGGAACGGGGTAGCCCCTTGCCCGGCCGTCCCGTCTTCAAGACAAAGAGAGGCCCCGAGCAGTGGCGGCTACTCGAGGCCTGCGCAGGGGTGTCCCCGCGCATAGATAATTTAGCACACGCGTGACACTGGGCGCAAATAACCCGTGCGTTTGCACGGCACGGATCGCCGTCCGCTTGACGGTAGGGTAGCTCTGGTCAATAGTGTTGGCGGCTGTGTGGTCATTAGTGGAGGGTGAGGATGGAGCTGTCAGGCAAGTGCGCGATCGTCACCGGCTCCGCCGTCGGCGTCGGACGCGCGACGGCGCTCGAGCTGGCGAAGCGCGGCGCCAACGTCGTCGTCAACTACTCGCGCTCGGAGGAGGAGGCGAAGGAAACGGTGGCAATGGTGGAGGCGCTGGGCGCACATGCCCTGCTGGTGCGCGCCGACGTCTCGAACGATGCGGAGGTGCGGGCGATGGTCGCCGCCGCCGTGGATGCGTTCGGCGGTGTCCATGTGCTGGTGAACAACGCCGGCACGACCGCGTTCGTCGACTTCGCCGACCTGGAGGGGATGACGGAAGAGCTCTGGGACCGCATCTTGGCGGTCAACTTGAAGGGTCCGTTCTTCTGCGCTCGCGCCGCCGCCGAAGCGATGAAGAGCAGCGGCGAGGGCGCGATCGTGAACATCGCCTCGATCGCTGGCGTCAAGGCGATCGGCAGCTCGATTGCTTATGCGGCGTCCAAGGCCGGGCTGATAAACCTGACTGTCGCGCTGGCTCGCGTGCTGGCCCCGGAGGTGCGGGTGAACTGCGTCGCGCCGGGCTTTATCGATACTCGCTGGCTGCGCCAGGGGCTGGGCGACTTCTACGAGCCGGCCAAGCAGCGGACGGCGGAGCAGACGCCGCTGGGCCGCGTCGCCACGCCGGAGGATGTCGCGCAGATTACGCTCAGCCTGATCGAAGGCGCGGACTTCGTCACCGGCCAGACGATCGTTATCGATGGCGGTAGCTCAATTGCTAGCTAGTGCGTAGCGCCATCGCCACCTGTTAGCGGCGGCCCTACTCGGTCCGCCAGCCCGCGTCCTCTAGAAACCGCTGCACCCTGGCGTTGAAGGCATCCGCCCGCTCGAAGTAGGAGGAGTGGCCGGCCCCTTCGATCACATCGTACTGAGAGCTGGGCACGGTCTCGTGTGCCAGCTTGACGATGTGGGCGGGTGTAATCGCGTCATCTTGGCCCACTAGAAAGAGGATCGGGATGCCCAGCGCCTCCAGCCGCTCGGATGAGCTACCGCGATAACCGGGGATCGGCGCCAGGAAATCCTTCGGGCGGGGTGGATTGTGGGAGTTGATCAGCCGATAGAGGTAGGCGAGGTCGGGCCGCTCCCGCCGCAGCCTGGGAGAGTAGGCCCGGCGGGCGAGGGAGCGCCGCCCCAGCGGGCCGCTCCGGTGAGCCTCCTGCGCCGCTCGCACCTCGTCGTTCACCGCGCCGCCGGTGGTGCCCGACAGCACCAGCGCCGATACGCGGCCGGGGTTTCGCAAGGCGAAGCCGACGGCGCTGCGGCCGCCCATCGACTGGGCGACGATGGCGGTGCGTTCGATGCCAAGCAGATCGAGCAGCTCGCGCAGGTCGTCGGCGAAGGCGCGGCGGCCAGGGCCGTCGCGGGCGTCCTTGGTGCGACCGAACGCGCGATGGTCGAAGACGACGCACCGGTAGCGCTCCGAGAAGAAGGGCGTCTGCTGCCACCAGCTCTGGTGATTGCCGCCCGCGCCGTGCGCCAGCACCAGCGCCGGCCCCGCGCCGTGCGCCTGGTAGTAGAGACTAATGCCGTTGACGGCTGCCCATGCCATAGTTGAAGCTGGTAGAGGCCTGACGAGATGTGACCCAACGCCTGCCAGCCTAGCATTCGCATTGAGCCCGCAGCAAGGGCGATAGGCTATCTGCCGCGTGTCCGCGTCTTGACACCGTGCTGCGTATGGGGTAAGGATACGTTGCATGAGGGGGCTAGTGTGGCCGCCTCTGGTGGGGTATGCCTATTTGGCAATGATCTGTCGCTGGCCGATGGCGGTGGTCGAGGCTAGGGCTGGGCGTACCATAGCTAACAGGGCTAGAACAGGGCTAGATACATCGGTGGGACGGCGGTCGCGGCGAGCCAAGTTGCACGCAGGGGATGTAAGAGAGGAAGGAACCGGCATGTCGACGAAGAGCTACTGGCAACGATTTGAGCGACAACGTATCTCACGCCGAAGGGTGCTGGCCGCAGCTGGCGTCGGCGCCGCCGGCCTCGCCGTCGCGGCCGCCTGCGGCGATGGTGACGAAGCCGGAGAACCCCAGCCCACGGCGGGTGACAGCGGCACTCCCAAGTACGGCAACAGCTACATCTTCGCGATCGGGGTCGATTGGGGCACGATCGATCCGGTCACCAGCGTCGCGTCTGGCCCGGGCATCTTCCCGCGGATCTATAACGCGCTGCTCGACCGCTCCCGCATCCAGCCCGATTTCTTCTACTTCGACCTGGCTGAAGAGGTTGAGCAGCCGGACGAAGAGACGTACCTGTTCAAGATTCGCCAGGGCGTCAAGATCGCGCCGAACACGCTCGGTATCGAAGAGCGCGACCTGGACACCGAAGATGTTTTGAGTTGGTTCGAGCGGATCGCGGGGGACGACCGCGCCGTCATCGCCGCGTTCACGAACGACTGGCTGGACGCGGTAACCGCGCCCGACTCCCAGACTATCCAGCTAAAGACCCTCGGGCCGTACGCCTATACGCTGCTGCGCATCGGCGCGCCGCTGGGAGGCTGTATTCCGCCGCGTGAGTTCTTTGAGCAGGAGATCGATATTGAGGCTCAGGGGGTGGGCGCCGGCCCGTTCGGGACGATTAGGGCCGGGTCATTCTCTGAAACGGGCGGTGTCATCCTCGAGAAAAACCCCAACTACTACCGCACCGCCGACAACGGCGACCAGCTCCCGTACCTCGACGAAATCGAGGCGGTGCGCATCTCCGACCGCCAGCCACGCCGCGTCTCCTTCCTCGATGGGCAGATTCATTCATACACCGCCGAAGACCGCGAAGAGGTCGACGGCCTGCTGGACTCGGTACCGGACGCGCTCGTCACCGAAGACCCGGCGAACACGTACATCTCCTTCACCATGCATCCTGAGAAGGCGCCGTGGACCGATGAGCGCATCCGCAAGGCCGCCCTGCACGCCCTGAACCGGCAGGAGTACGTCGACCTCATCGTCGGCCCCGGCGGCGGCAGGCCGAACGGGCTCGTCCACTGGCCGCTGGGCGACTTCGCGCTGCCGCCGGAGGAGCTAGAGGAGCTCCAGTCGTACGACCCGGCACTGTCCCGAAGCCTGATCAAAGAGGCGACAGGTGAGGACACGATCGACATCAAGGTCATCTATCCTGTTAGCGACATTGAGTTCCACGACAAGCACCTGCCGATCTTCCTGAAGCAGATGGAAGAGGCGGGCTTCAACATCCAGGAGGAGGCGCAGGATTTCACTACCTGGCTGGCGGCCTACCAGAACCTGGACTACGACGCTTCCCTCTCGCTCAACCAGATCTACGAGACGCCGGAAGTGTCGCTGGACTGGCACTCAGTTAACGGCCCGCAGGGCGACCGCAACTTCGCGACCGGCATCGGCGGTCTCTTCCCCGAAGTTGAAGAAGCGATCACCGCGTCCAAGAGAGCTACCGACCCTGCGGAGCAGGTTGCGGCCGTGTTGGACGCGCAACGACTGATCTACGAGAAAGGCCCGGCGTTCCTGCCTATCATGAGCTGGACCGCCTTCACGCTCTTCCAGAGCTTCGTGAAGAACGTTCCGCAGGGGCTGGGAGGCACAGGTCTATACCTCTGGAACGAGGTGTGGATCGACCAGGGGGTGTAGGTCGGGGTAACGCGTGCAGCGGTACATCATTCGCCGGCTGATCCAGGGGGGGATAATCCTTTTTTTCCTCTCCATCACCGTTTTCTTGCTGCTACGGATTGCGCCTGGGGCTGACCCTGCAATCATCAAGTGCGGCCTCAGCTGCACGGATGAGAAGCTTGCGGCGCTGCGGGATGATCTTGGTCTGGATAACCCGTACTTCCCGGTCGATGCCGATCTGACGGATCCGCCGTTCGTCAGCTTCCACCGCGAGAGCCAGTACTG
>JADFKB010000047.1 GCA_022565155.1 Chloroflexota bacterium
CCCGACGATAGTCCGGTACGCTTCGATGGCCCGTGGGTCCGGTTCCGGCAGCCCCCGCAGGCGCTGGACGGCCATGGCATAGGCCTGAGCTTTCAGCTTCTCGGACTGCACCACGACGCCATCCAAGTCGAACATGATCGCCTGTATCATGACCAGCCTCAGGCTTCCTGGACGCCGGGCTTCGGCGGGCGGATCCGAAGCGTCTTGAGGGCGAAGGCCATGGCCGCCATCGGGGGCGCCACAAGCCACATTTCTCGCCAGGCGCCGCCGCCCGCGCGGTCGAGCACAGGCGCTATGTCACGCGCAAAGCGGACCGTGGCCGGAATGATGCCGCCGCTGTGCGAGCGACGCGGCGACTCGCCGGCAACGACAGCATCCAGGGCCGCGGCCAGCGCGTTCCCGTCATTCGCCCAATGCGCGCGGAAGAGGATCGTTCCGTCCTTATCCAGCAGGTACGCCGAGTTGGGCTTCGGGCTCAGGGCACGGTGGAACGTGCCGTCGATGTCGTCTACCGCCACTTCGAACTTGAAGCCGTGGAGGGCGCGTAGCTGCTCAGCGTGCGCCATCTTCTCTTCTGGCGTCGTGGGCTGCGGCACTGCCTTTCCGGGGTGGGCTTCGCGGACGTTTACCATCACGAAGTGCACGCGGTCGCCAAAGCGGGCGTGCAGTTCACTCAGCCCAGGGGCGGCGTTGTCCGTCACGGGGCACGTGTAGGACCCGAAGATTAGCAGTACCGGGCCGGTCTCGCCGAGATCGGCGGATCGAAAGCGGCCTCCGCCCAACGTCGGGAGGTCGAAGTCTGGCACGCGGTCGCCTGGGCCGGGATCATCTTTACCGTAGGACATGTCACTGAGCACGAGCCGCAGTGCCAGATGGTCAAAGCGGTAGCTTCGTCCAGCGTCTTGAGAATCCTCGTTTCGCTTCTGCGTTGACGTGTCGTTTTGAGTCTCACCAGTTACGTTCGTCATCTCTGACTCCTTTCTTGGTCAGTGAGTGGCCTTTCGGAGGCGACTACCCGGCCCACACGCCGTACAGCACACCGACGAGCACCCCGAAGACGAGATGCAGCATCAGGAACCCCATCGCCGTCATCGGCGGAAAGTTTAGCGCGTAGAAGCCGGGCGCGTCGACTTCGCCGCTGCGGATGCGCGGGTGCATCAAGGGCATCATGCCCAGCGCCATCCCGACGCCGGCCCAGTGCACGAGGCCGAACAGGAGGCCCCACGCCCACTCAGCGGAATCGATGTCCGCAGCGGCGAAGACGGCGCCGTGGATCAGCCCGAAGCCGACACTCATGCCAGCATGCACCATGGCACCCATCACGAACGCCGACGCACCCACGGGCAGCATCATCGATCCCAGCATCATGAACAGGTTCATCTTCATCTGGTTGGGCAGCATGATGATGCCCATGTACAGAATTGCAGCCATCACCCCTCCGCCAACAATGCCCGCGAGGATTGCCCAGCCCGGTTCGAAGTCCATGCGCATACCTCCTTACGATTACGACGCTTGTCCTGTGGCGGTGAGCCTGCACATTGTGCCTTCGTCAGCTGCCTCGCGATGCCGCTTCAACGGTCTTCTTGACAGGCCCCTGCCTTTATTCTAAGGCCATGGTTGCTGGCCGGGTTCGTAACCTTGATCACGCATTCACTCCTGGCCAACATGAAGTACGCGATGCTCACGCCGTCCGCGGTCTTCGCGTACTGGATGTGCGGTTCCATAAGTCATGCTGTCTCCTACGGCGACCCTTCGGCCTGCCAGCGCATCTCCCAGAGCTTGACTGGGTCTTCGAAGCCGCGAAGGGCGGTCTCGCCCAGGTCTATCGTTCGGGTCGCAGGATCATTGGGTGGTGAAGGTAATGTCCAGTTCGTTCACCTGGCTGTCGTCCCAGGTGCCGGTCTGGTCGGCCTCGGTACCACCCGGGTCGCCTTCGCCTCCGAGCACGAAGGTTACGGTGGCGCCCGGCACGCCACAGCCGCCCTTGGCTTCGTCCGATGCGACTGTCACCTCATACGAGCCGTCCGTGACGAAGCCCGTTCCGCAGTTGTTTCCGTCGACTTGGGCGATAATGGTCGCGTTGTCAAACAGCGCTTCACCGTCGATGGACGCCAACCCGCTGAACTGGGCGCCTTCGTCTGACGTGTCGTTGGGAGGAGGAGGAGGCCCCGGGGACTCCAAGGATGTCTCCGTTTGCGTGCGGGCCGTCGCGCCGTCGTCGTCGCCGTCGCAGGCGACCGCCAGCGCCAGTACGACCGGTACCAGTAGCAGCGTGATGACCCGGATCATTGATTCTGCTCCTCTCGCAGGTCCCGCGAGAACTCGATAGTCTACCCGCCCTTGAGCACAGCAGCGAAGTCGCTGGCGAACTGGTCGATGCTTCGCGGCTCTCGGCCGAGGACGTCCTTTACTCCTGGCGTCACCATAGCGGCCATGCCCATGGAAATCATGCCCGCGAGCTTCACCCAGGCATCGGCCCTCCAATCAAGCGTGCCCCTCGCTATCAAGCGAGCCTTAACCTCATCCGGCGGCAGGTTCACGTACTCGATCGTCGTGCCGAGGTCTGCGGAGAGTCTGGCAGCCACCTCAGCCATGGAGAGAGCCTCAGGCCCCGTGAGCAGGTAACTCTGCCCTTCGTGGCCTTCGCTCGTGAGGACCGCGACAGCTACGTCAGCGATGTCCCGCGTATCGATGTGGCCCATCTTTCCATCGCCCATGGCGCTGTAGATGGTGCCGTTTGAAGCGATGGTGGCCGCACCACCGAGGATGTTCTGCATGAAGTAGGCCGGCCGGAGGATGGTGTACGGAATGCCTGACTCCATCACGGACCGGTCCGCCTCGCCATGCCACTTGGCGATAGGTAGCGGTGCATCCGGATTCGCCGGCAGGATCGACAAGCGCACGAGATGGCGCAGGCCCGCGTCCTTCGCTGCCGCCGCGAACTTGGCGTGTAGTTCCGGCATCTGCGGGTTCTCTGGCGAAAGCAGGAACGCCTTCTCGATGTCCTGCAGCGCTGCGGTCACGCTCTCAGGTTTCTCGAGGTCGCCAGTGACATACTCCACGCCTGGCTCCCGGGCCGCCGTCGCCTTCTCCGGATCGTGGATCATCGCGCGAACCTGTTCCCCCTTGGCCTTCAGGCCCTTCACCACCTCTCTGCCTATCGTCCCCGTCGCTCCGATAACCAGTATCATTGCTCTGCCTCCTTTCAACTTCTGCGCCGGTTCGTCCGGGCGCAACTCAGCCATGTGTCTCTAGCCGCCTGTGGCGCGGTGCCAGTCATCCCTATAACCTGCGATCGGATTCCTGGATCGGAATGTCATTGGCGCTCATGTCGCGCCTTCGCATGAGGCCGTTATCGTCGAACTCCCAGTGCTCGTTTCCGTGCGTGCGATACCACTGATCCGAGGCATCGTGCCACTCGTACTCGAATCGTACGGAGATGTGATTCCCCGAGTAGGCCCAGAGCTCCTTCATCAGCTTGTAGTCCAGCTCTTTGGCCCACTTGCGCGTCAGAAACTCCTTGATCGCTTCCCGGCCGGTAAAGAACTCGTCGCGGTTTCGCCACTCTGAGTCCTCTGTGTACGCCTTCGCGACCACGTCCGGGTCACGGCTGTTCCAGGCGTTTTCTGCGGCTTTCACCTTGGCCCGTGCCGTCTCTTCGGTAAACGGGGGCACGGGCGGTCGAACTTCAGTGACCATCGTTCTCACTCCTTTCCGGTGCTGGCCTCGTCTGGCTGATCTCAGCGCTAGCAGCAACCAAGGAGAGCCCCGGTCGGGCCTGTCCCGGGGCTCTCCTCTACAGGACCTGCGATATCAAGACCTAGCTACGCCGGGACGGCGGCGGCTTCGCGCAACCGCTCCGTGATCTCGTCCGTCGTGACCACCTCGTTGGCAATGAGGCCGTAGTTGACGTAGGCCGCCTGGGTTGCTTCCGCACCGGGGCCGACGGTCGCATCCTTCACAACCAATACCTCGAATCCATTCTCCTCCGCGTCGCGCAGGTGGCTCTCCACACAGAGGTTGGCGGCCATGCCGGCGAGGATAATCGTGTCGATATCTCGCTGGCGGAACTGGATGGTAATGTCGGCTGCCCAGAAGCCGCTGAGGCCCTTGTGGGGCGACAGGACGAACGTGTTCTCGTCGGGCTCCAAGTCCGGGTGAAAGTCGGCGCCCCAGCCGGGCTTGCGGAACATCTTCCCATCGAACATGAGCTTGTCAATTGGATTCAGGTGCTTCCAAGTCGCAAACTCGTTGTCGCTGTAGTAGTGCGGGCAATAGAAGATCGGTACGCCGGCCACGTTGGCTGCGTTCCGTAACTCCACCAGATGCTCGACTACCTTCGTATTCTTCACCCCTTCGCCGACCAGGTCCCACCCAACGCCTCCCTCCGAGAGGAAGTCGTTCTGTGGGTCGATGATCAGGAGCGCGGTGCGGGATAGATCTAGGTTCGCCATGTGAGTCTCCTCCTATCTAATGTCCCTAATGTCGTTGATCGTCGCGCCCGGCCCAGCACGCATCACAGGCCCTGATACCACTTCGCCAACTCCTCGCCGATCTTGTGCGGGTTGTCCTCCTGCACGAAGTGCGCGCCCGAGCCAATGTCCACCGTCTTCAGGTTCTTCAGCGTCGATCTGAACGACTCCACCACCGCTGCTGTCACCAGCGCGCCAGGCGTGGCGTGGAACAGGATCTTCGGCACCTCGGTCCGCTGGAGCCATTCCTGATACGCCACCGCCGCTTCCCAGACATCGGCCGGCTCGCCGTCGATCGGCAGCTCGTTCGGCCAGCGCCAGACCGGCTTGCGCGCGGCCTCATCCTTGTAGGGCTCTCGGTAGTGGTCCATCTCCTCATCGGTCAGTGTCCGCACGACAAAGCCGGGCAACACATTCTCAACAAACACGTTCTTGTTGATCAGCAGATCCTCGCCGACGTCCTTCGTGCGAAACGACTTGAACATGTCGCGGCCTTGCTCTGGGAACGTGTCCCACCTCATCGGCAGGATCGCCTCCATGAAGGCGACGCCCTTTATGTTGTCCTCGTGCCGGCTCGCGTAGTGGAAGCCGAGGCCCGATCCCCAGTCGTGGATGACGAGCGTGATGTTCTGGAGGCCAAGCTGCTCGATGAAGCCTTCGATGTACGGCACGTGGTCGAAGAAGCGGTACTCAATGTCCGGCTTGTCCGACTTCCCCATGCCAATCAGGTCCGGCGCGATCGCCCGGCCCACTTTGGCCGCGTACGGGATGATATTACGCCAGAGGTACGACGATGTCGGGTTGCCGTGGAGGAAGAGGATCGGGTCGCCAGTCCCCTCCTCGACGTAGTGGATCTTCGATCCCTCCACCTCAATGAACTTCGACTCGAACGGGAACGCCGCTGAGATCTGCTTGTCGTCGGTGACGAGTGGCTTCCCTGCCATAACTGTTTCTCCTCCTCTGTTTCCAACACGCGCAACCTCTGCGCGGCCCATCATCTTCCTGCGGCTATCAGACTATTGGCTCACCTCCTTCATGCGCAGCGTCAGGAAACCGATCGCCTTGATGATCGTCGCTAAGCCGAACGGGTTGAAGCGAGGTACAGCCCCACGGCGAGAAAAGGCGAGGACACGTCCTCGCCTTTCGTTTCGCCCTACGGGCCACCCGCCAAGCCGTCTCTGCGTATGGCCTGACCGGTGACGGAACTGCGAATTCCGGCCCCGCCGGAGCCGCTGTGTCGATAGCATCCCTGCTCCCCTTCCTTGGGGTGCTAGGTACCAGGCAGGTAAGCGTTGGTGGGCCACCCTAGCCACCAGTGAGGTGTAGACAGTACTGCGTTGGAAGGAAATAGTCAAGTCGTTACGTAATGAATATCAACTATCTTTGCGCCTGCTTAGCATTAGCTATTCGTTGGAGATGGCATCGTCGTTAGGGCCTGCGCATATTAGAGGTGGAGCAGGCCTGGTGCCGCTACCGACGTCTGTTCCGGCCGCGCACAGCGTCGCTTGACGCAGCAGCCTTAGAGCGGTCGGAGCCACTATGCGGCAGTGCCGCTCGTTAGGTGAGGACCTAAGACCCAGGAGACTGGGAGCGAGCACGCCTCCCTAGACGCCCAGCGAGCCAGTCTAGGTCGAGCACGATGACACTGCCACTTTAGCCCGGCACTACGCGCAGACGTATGCGCTTTCGGCGATCCTGGCTCCGCAGAAGGGGCATCGAATTGAGGTGACCAGCAACATACGCAGACCTCAACAGCCTTCGTCAGCTATACTGTAGCGCGCAGCAAGGGGAGTTCTGGAGGCCTTTACCGCACTGCAGTTTGAGCGCAGGACATGGACGGCTCCCCGACCGTCCCACACGAGCCCACCTGCCGCTCACCGCTGACGAAGCTCGGGCACGCGTGAAAGTCGTGCTGTAGGTTCGACTGGGGACACCATTAGCTTCGACCCTCCCATCGCATCTGCCTTGAGACCTCGCCAACGCACACTGCACGAGAGAACCTGAGAAAGATCTTGTTGGAGGCAGCGTGTGATGAAAATCGAGTCCATCCTGGCAACGAAAAGTTTGAACGTGATTACAGTTGGTCCCGATCAGTCGCTCAGGGAGGCTGTTGACCTATTGGCGGAGCATAACATCGGCACGCTCATCGTCGTGGACGAAGCTGGACAACCAATCGGAATCATCTCTGAGCGCGATATCGTTCGCGAAGCAGCCCGAACTGAGGCGGTCCTTGGCCAGACTGTGAGTCGCGTTATGACGAGGGACTTGATCACCGCTTCGCCCGAGGACGATCTCGAGACAGTCCTTCAGACTATGACTGCCAAACATTTCCGCCATCTGCCGATCATGGACCGGGAACGGCTGATCGGAGTCATCTCCATCGGCGATGTGGTCAAGGCGCAACTCGACAAGTATCAGGGCGAGGTTGACACACTCCAGACTCAGATCATCGAGGGTCAGGTCTAACTTCCCTCCACCAACGCTCAGCCGTCCGTCGCAGTCTCCGCCAAACAGCGACGAAGTCAGCGCGAACCGAGGTACGTAAGCGCTCATGCCACCGGTCGGGAATGAAGCGAGTCCATTACGAGTTGCCATTGTTGGTTCGGGGCCGGCCGCGTTTTACGCCGCAGATCACCTGCTCAAGCAAAACGGCCTTAAGGTCGAAATAGACATGTTTGAGCGCCTGCCGACTCCTTACGGCTTGGTGCGCGCCGGTGTCGCTCCCGACCATCACAAGATCAAATCCGTGACCAAGGTATTCGCTAAGGTCGCCTCCAATCCGCGGTTCCGCTTCTACGGATTCGTGGAATTTGGCAAGGACATCGCCTTGTCTGACCTCAGGGGACATTACCATCAGATTCTCTACGCGACCGGGGCGCCAACTGACAAGCGCATGGGCATTCCCGGCGAGGACCTGAAAGGCAGCTACGCGGCGACCGAGTTCGTCGGCTGGTACAACGGCCATCCCGATTACCATGACCGTCAGTTCGATCTTTCGCAGGAACGGGTGGCGATCGTCGGGGTGGGCAACGTTGCGGTGGACGTGGCACGCATCTTGTGCCTCACTCCTGAGGAGTTGGCCGTCACTGACATCGCGAACCACGCCCTGGAGGCCCTGAGTCAGAGTCACGTTAAGGAGGTGTACCTGCTGGGGCGGCGCGGACCCGCACAGGCAGCATTCACGAATCCTGAGATCAAGGATCTGGGCAACTTAGCCGACGCCGATACCATCGTCCTGCCAGAGGAAGCGCAGCTGGATGATGTTAGTCGCGCCGCGCTTGAAGCTAGCGATGATCGCGCCACCCGAAAGAAGGTAGAGATACTTCAGGGGTATGCGCTACGGAAACCGACCGGAAAATCTCGTCAGCTCACTATCCGCTTTCTGGTCTCGCCGGTCGAACTGATTGGCAACGCGGCGGGCAAGGTCGTTGGGATGCGTCTAGTGAAGAATGCTCTTGAAGCTACCGCCGCAGGCACGCCAAGCCCCAAAGCCACAGATCGCTTCGAAGAGCTGTCGGTTGGCCTGGTCTTCCGCTCCGTCGGCTATAGAGGAGCTGCTCTACCAGGGGTTCCATTCAATGAACGCTGGGGTGTCATCCTCAACGAGAAGGGGCGGGTCGTTGATCCTGAAACGAAGCAACCGGTCGTGGGTGAGTACTGTTCGGGCTGGATCAAGCGCGGTCCCACCGGGGTCATCGGCACCAACAAGCCGGACTCGATTGAAACGGTGAGCTGCATGCTCGACGACCTGGCTCGAGGCTCGATTCTCCACCCTTCAGAGCCTCAAGCAAGCAAGATGGAAGAGCTGGTGCGCGAGCACCAGCCCAAGTACCTCTCGTTCGTTGACTGGCTCCGTCTCGATGAAATAGAGGTGAAAAATGGGCGGGCGCAGGGACGTCCACGCGACAAGTTCACCCGCGTCGAAGACATGCTGGCTGCGCTAGGGCGCTAGCCTCGTTCCTTGGAAAGAGGTCTCGCCAGGACCCTGGTAACCTCCCGACACCACCGTACTCGCCCTATTTCGCCTACGTTAGCTGGGCAGCCCTCCGAAGGCTCGCTGTACCACCTCCGGCAGCGCTGGGTGCACGTAGATGGCTTGCGTGATTGCGTCCGTGGTCAAACGCTTTCTCATCGCGTTGGCGACCTCTTGAATCAGCATTGATGCCTCGCTGCCGATGATGTGGCAGCCGAGGATCTCCCGCGTCTCGCGGTGCGCCAGCACCTTGACGAAGCCGTCCCGGTCTTCGATGGACGACCCATACGCGGTGTCATAGTAGTTGTAGACGCTGCTGACGAACGGCAGGCCTGCTTCTCTGGCCTCCTGCTCGGTGACGCCCACTGCGGCTACCTGCGGCGAGGCGAAGATCGCATGCGGCATGGCGTGGTAGTCCACCGGGACCTTACTGTCAGGGTTGAAGATGTTGTGGCCGACGAAGGCCGCCTCCAGGTTGGCGCTGTGCTTCAGGAGGTAGCGGCCGACGATGTCGCCCAGCGCCCAGATGCCTGGCACGTTCGTCTCCAGGTAATCATCGGTCTGCACGAATCCTTGGTCGTCGACGGTTACCCCCGTCTTCGCCATGTCCAGCAGGTCGGTGTTCGGCACCCTGCCCACGGCGAGAAGCAGGGCGTCGGCGGTCAGGGTCTGTTCCTGGCCGTCCGAGGTGGCATCCAGCACGATCTCCTCGCCCCGTTTGTAGGCTCGCTGGATCGTGGTGTCGAGCAGCAGCTTGAACCGCCGCTGATAGACCTCCGTGAAGCGATCAGCCACATCTGTATCCTCCTGCCGGAGCAGCCGCGGGCCGCGCTGGACAAGCGTGACCTCAGTCCCGAGGGCGCCGAAGAAGTGCGCCATCTCGGCCGCAATATAGCCGCCGCCGACGATGACGAGCCTCTGCGGCTGCTTCGGCAGACGGAGCGCCTCGTCGGAGGTGATGAACGGAACGTCGCTCAGGCCCTCGATCTCGGGAACCCGAGGCCGGGTGCCAGCGGCGACGACGATCGTCTCCGCCGTGACGCGCTCGCCGGCGACCTCCAGCACCTTGTCATCGACGAACGTAGCGCTGTCTTTAAATACGGTGACGTTCGGGTGCTGACGGTTCCCCTCTTCGACCGCCTGCGCGTCAGCGTCGATGGTGTCGGTCGCCCGTCCGATGATGAAGTCCCAGTCAACCTCGGATACTTCAGCTTTGATCCCGAAGAGCTCCGATGAGCGGATCGTCTGTAGGACGTCGGCGCTATGAATAAGCATCTTGGACGGGATGCAGCCCCGGTTGAGGCAGGTGCCCCCGAACGGGCCCGGCTCGATCACCGCGACGGACTGGCCCCGGTCGGCCGCCTCCGACGAGACTTCGAGGCCGGACCCCGAGCCGATGACAATCAGATCGAACGATCTCATGCTCATGGTGACATCATCCAAGATCCTCCGCCTACGAGCGACCTAGACGACGGCTTCCTCGACACAGACGACCTCAGCCACCGGGCTGCCTCCCGCAAGGAGCCGCTCGATGTCAGCCCGCTCCAGCGTCTCCTGCTCTAGCAGAGCTCCCAGCAACCCGACAACCGAGTTCCAGCGTTCCTTCAGAACCGCCTTGGCTCTCTCCTGGGCTCGATCTAGGATACCTCTGATCCCAGGTCGATCTTCGGGGCCGTGCCCTCGGCGTAGTCACGCTGCTGCCCGGACCAGTAGGGCACGCGCCGGAACACAAACCTAGGAAGCAGGAAGCTGTGGTCGACGGCTGCCCTTGAGCAACGCACGTAGGCTACCCAGCCAACCGGCCGCTGACCGCCGTGTGCCGGCGCCATCGCATCGCAGCAGGGGCCCGCCAGCCTGTTCCGGTTGGGGAAGGTGCCAGTAGACCGCCCTATCGTCGCCCACGAGCCCGCGATCTGTCAGGATGCTCCGGACCGCAAGCAGGCCCAGTTGCGTTTCGTCTGTCAGGTGCGTCCATCCGGCTTCGGAGGGGAGAGCGCCATTGGTGACGCTCGTGATCTCCTTTGTTGCGTCATTGAAGTAGATGCCCGTTCTCATTGCCCTGATTCCCTTTCTGCTTCCCCTTCTCTTGTTGCTCCCAGTGTCTCATAGCTGAAAGACGGTTCATGTATCTTAGATCACGGGTCGCTGAGTGCGTCTGTTCTTAGGGACGCCGCAGGGTCTAATTTGCTTCTCTGGCCAAGTTGTCAGCGCTCTGGAGGGCCTGTCGCCGCTCAGGACGTAGGAATCTTGGAAGTGTCGGACTTTGATGGTGCCCGTGACAGGATGGAAGACCTCAGAGGCGACGTGGTGTACGTGAGGTTCTGGGCCTCGTGGTGTGGGCGCGACGGTGCTCCTCGGCCCATGCGAGCTCCCTTAGGGCGCGCTTGGCAGACCTCCGGTCTCGATCGGCTGGGCAACTTCTTGTAGCTCGCTTGACACCTCGCGCAGCTTCACGAGGTAGGCTGATAAGATGAACCCTGCCCCAACAACGTTGGTCGGTTCCTCCAGACCGGTCAATGCGGTCCCGTGGGGCGCGAAGAAGTCGACCGCGAGAGAGACAACCAAGAAGCCGAGACCTGTCGCGAGTAGCGGAAACACTGCTCTGGATCGACGGAGTTGGCCGAAGAAGATAGCGACCACGATTAGGGCCACGATCGCGTAGCCGAGCACGATTATGTCGTCGGGGTTGTTGAGCAGGGGAATCGTGATGCCGAGGTCCTCCTCCAGCACGTCCCCGAGACGCTCGTGGATCTGGACGTAGTCGTCTATGCTCAGCCAAACCAGGCCTGCGCCCGAGAGGATCCAGTAAAAGCTACCGTGTGCGTCCACCCGCTGCCCGGCGTGCGGCAGACGCCAGAAGCGAGTGTAGATGAGGTAGCCGCACACACCGCTCACCAGCAAGTGCCCGGCCTTCAGGGTCTGGATCGGCCCGAACTCTCCGAACGTCACGGCTAGATTCGTGGTCAGGCCATACACGATGCCCGCAGCGATCAGGGCCAGCACGTCCAGCGCCAGGATGGTTCTAACCATGTTCAGATAGGGCCGGAGTCCTTCCCCACTCCACCAAATGGTGGGCGCGCCGCTGGAGCACGATCTGTCCCGGAGGACTCCTCCAGGCCGGTCACGGTACCGCCCAAACTATCGCACCTCCAGCCGCCGCGGGAGCAACAGTCAGAATTATCGGATCGGCCATCGGGTTTGTCTCATACCTAGCAACCGTGTATCTACGTGAGTCTTGCAGAACGAATCATACGCTCGGATTCGCGACGGTGCTCCTGGGCCCATGCGAGCTCCCTTAAGGCGTGATTGGCAGACCGCCGGTCACGATCGGCTGGCCAACTTCTGGTAGCTCGCTTGACACCTCGCGCAGCTTCACCAGGTAGGCTGATAGGATGAATCCCGTCCCGACGAGGTTAGTCGGGTCTTCCACTCCGGCGAGAGCCCTTCCCTCCGTCGCGAAGAAGTCGACGGCGAGAGAGATGACCAGGAATCCGAAGCCCGTCACCAGCAACGGAAATGAGGCTCTCGATCGCAGGAGCTCGCCTAGGAAGATAGCGACCATGGTTATGGCCACTACCCCGTAGCCGAGCACGAAGATATCATCGGCGTTGTTAAGCAGGGGTATCGTCACCCCCAGGCCCTCCTCCAGCACGACGCCCAAACCCTCATGAATCTGGAAATAGTCGTCGACGCCTAGCCAGACTAAGCCAGCGCCCGAGAGGATCCAAAAGTAGCTACCGGGCGCGTCCACCCGCTGTCCAGCCTGTGGGAGACTCCAGAAGCGGTGATAGATCACGTACCCCGCCAAGCCGCTGAGCAGGAGCTGGCCGGCCTTGAGCGTCTGGATGGGCCCAAACTCTCCAAACGTCGCGGCACTCGGCTCCGCGAACCCATCCGTGGTGAGGAGATAGACGGTGCCGGCAACGCTCAGGGCTGCAACGTTTACGGCGAGAATGACTCCCACCAGGGGGAGGTGGGCTCCAAGTTGTCCTATCGATTCCTTAAACCAAGCGATGACGTGATGCGGCCGTAACAGATGCCAGCGGTCCTTGACCATCCTCGGGGCCAGTCCGGGACCGGAACATGCCAGCCAGCAGGTGAGCACCGCCAGATGCTGACGCTCGTACAGTCTAAAGGGTATCTTTCGTAACGCCTCGTCAAGCAGAACCGCCAGTAGGGGCCGGTTCTTACGTAGGGGTTCGGCCACGATGTAGGCGAACGTACCCAAGCCCGGCAACGCCGATAAGACCGCCACCGTAAGCGTGTGGATCTTTCGCGCCCCGCGCAGCTCCTCTCCCGAAACGCGGCCGAGCAGCGCTCTCACCTCTGTCCTGATCCGGAAGAACACGGTCCAGCCGAAGCGAACGATGCTTCCCAGCGGGAACCGCAGGGGGATGCTGATCGCGATGTGCGCACCGAGATGCCCCAGAACCGCGAGCGTCTCCGGGGCTTCCAGGCTGCGCAGGGCCTTATCCGCTTCTTCTCGATCCAGGCTGCCTTCATCCACCAGCCGCTCCACTGCGCCCCGCGCCCAATTGGTGGCCACCTCTCGTCCTCCGCGCGCAGCCCGGATCGCCCGTAAGATGGTTGGCGGCCACAGCAGTTTCAGCGGCCAAATGAGGATGCCACCGACGGTCATCACAGCCCGTAGCAGCTTGGACCAGATTCGCAGCTCCGTCGCCTGCCATTGCTCGGCGCAATCTTCGTATTCGTCGACAGCGGCTTGTAGTTCGCGAAGGCAATCCGGCCCCACGGCGGCTTCGATCTCGCTGGCGTGCTTCTCGATGTACGTTCGCGTCTTGGCGATGAACACATCGTCAAACACAGGGATCATCCCCGCCTTGATCGCGTCGATCCACTGGCCGATCGGCATAATCGGCGAGGCCACGCCGGATTCCAGGTCGATGATCTTGTAGTCACCGTCGGGCGTTTCGATGATGTTGCCCGGCGCCTTGGGATTCAAGGGATCGACCTGCCAGGTGGGAAGCCCCACTTCCTGGAAGCGCGGCGCAATCTTTCGCAGGAAAGCCCTGGCCTGTTTCTTGTCCTTGGGCACCTCTCCATCGATTAGCTGCGTGATGAAGATGCACCCCTCCTCATCGCAGCGGATGTCGAGTGTGGCGGCCACATGGTCGGTGCCGAACCAGAACTCGGTCAGCCGGCTCGCGATGATGCGGCGTGCGCGGGCGGCTCGGAGAGATGCCTCGTTGCGAACGTAGGGAAACGGCGCCTGAAACGCCAGCCAGTACAGAAGTCTGACGTACCACGGAGGATCGTACTTCTTGATCGCAGTGCCGTGGACGCGATCGAGCAGTACCCGGCTGGCGAGGCCGCCGGATATATCCGAGTGTCTTTCGTGGTCAGACAGATACTTCGACTGCTCTGACAATTAGTACTCTCCTCCCGCCGCGTTTCCCGGCCAACGCCCGCCAAGCGCGACGCTTCTGGACTTGACCTTACCTCTTTTTCCTCGTCTTCCGCACAGAGTACTCGTATTGCTCACTACCTTGCCCAGAACCTCTTCCGTAATAATGCCATTGCGGAAAATTAAAATCGGCGGTGATGGAGCGAGGCATTAACAGGACAGCTTGCAGAAACGAATTCAAGTCAGGAACATTGTAGATGTTAACCTCGAAGCCCCACATATCCATTTGATCGAAGAAGCTGCGCATGTCCTGGGTATCCCAGGAAATCGAAAAGCGGTTTATGCCCCATGTCGTAAACATTTCGAGTGTCTCCTCAGTTCTCTTCGGAGCGGCGCAAATCTGAGGGGCCAAGAAGTCCACAGGGCATTGCAATACGGCTTTGGGATGTGCGCTGGCCAATCTCCTGAAACCTTCTTCCTGTAATCTTTCCACGTTGCCATTGAACCACAAGCGAGTGTCGCCAAAGTCATACGTGTCGACCAATGCCAGGACTTTGTCGAGTACAGCACCCCCTGCCTTCAAGTCGAACTTCGCGGACTTGCCTACCTTATGCAAGCGGTCTAAAAGTCGATCCAAGGTCAACCACTCTTCGTCTGGATCCGGTGGGTTTTCCGAAAGGGAGTCATGACGCAGAATCAATTCGCTCTCTGTCGGGTCTAGCCGGACATCGAATTCGCCCCACCTAATGTCGGCGGCCAGAAACTGACGCAGGTTGACCTCGTCGTTGACGCCATGCCAAACAAATTCAATGTGCTTGGGGAGAGCTCTCTCGGGGATAAGTTCCTCTAAATCATACGTCTTCCCTTTGACCGTATGAGCAGGCACCCTGGTTCTCCTGGATTCGAATATTGTATTTGCGTGAAGAAGAAGGATCTCTTGTCGCGGATCGATTCGTGAAACGGCCTGCAAATTATCAGGTTCGTTATCTATAAAGGCAAAGACGCGATAGCCTGCCGCTTGAAAGTTGCGTATCCCAGCAACCTTCGCCATTCCGACCTCCTGCTCCCATCCAGAAGGATTCATGTGGATTAATGCTTTCGAGAACCGGACCCTATGCTCCTTCCCCAGCTCGTTAAGGGATCTTAATGTATCTTCTCGCAGAGATTCGGGGCGTCCGGTGTTTAGGCCGACAAACGTCCTGGGCTGAAGTTGAAACCACCGAATAACCTCCAGAACTCCAATAAAATGATTGTGGGAGTGAAGGATGTACTCCGATGTCCAACGCTGCTGGTTGTACCAGTCTAGAATCTCCTTTTGTTTACGGCGGGGAATGTGCAACCCCGCCAGGAAACGATCCACCTGATTTTCATGCACGCTGATATCCGAGACTTGATGCTCTTTGAAGAACCGGGTCCCATGCGCTTCATCAAAGGCCTGAAGAACGCCCAGGATCATATACCGGGTATCGAGGATCGTACCGTCGATGTCGAAGACGATCATCAAGTTGTCTTGAGGATATTGGCGACGAGTTTTTTCGTAGTGAGCGGCAAGTTCTGACATCCAGTCCGCCGGCATCGCTCACTCCTAAATTTAGCTCGGCAGTGGACATCGGGCTTTCGAGGAAGTCCACTTGCGTCAATCGGGGCTTTTTGCTCCCGCCTCGCTTCGGGCGGCTCCAGCCCCTCCGCGAGCACTACGGATGTTACCTCCCCGCTCGTGGCGTCGCAAGGCTAGAGACGCGGATGGTCCGGACTGACACTTTGGCGAGCGGGCAGCTGATGTCAGCTGTTCTAGGGGGTGACTGTCGCCGACTCAGGCCGTTCTTTCTGATTCGCCCCGGTCCATCGACGATGCAGCCAGATCATGGCGCTCAGGACCAGCAAAGCAATGGCGTAGCCTCCGAGCACGTCCGTGGGCCAGTGGGCGCCGAGTTCGACTCGTGAGTAGCCCATCAGAAGGATCACGGTAGCAAGGCTACCCTGTACGAGGCGCCTCACAGCTTTGTTCGAGATCGAGAGTTCCGCACAGTAGATGAGAAACCCGTAGAACAGCGCGGCGCCGAGCACATGGCCGCTCGGAAAGCTGGGGCCGCCCAACTGGTACGTCACGTCGACGACCGAGGCGGAAGGTCGAGGCCGGTCGACCAACTGCTTCACTACTCCTGATAGGACGCGAGCTAGCGCCACGGCGGCGAGAAAGATGGAGAGGTGCCGCTGCCCCCATACCCACATGGCCACGATGGCGACGGCCGGGATGACGGTTGAAATCGGTGAGCGCCCGATCACCGTCATGAACTTTGCTATCTGAAGCAACGCATCCGGGCTCGCGGACTGCACCCAGCTGATAGCCTCTACTTCCCACGCCGGATCAGTACTGTTAGCGCCGTATACAGAGAGCAGTACCGTAATCGCCGCCAGTGCCAGCCAGAGCGGCAATAGAGGCGCAGAGAACCCATTCCGGAAGAGTCGGTGTCGGATCATTCGGAGCGGAATCTCTTTTCTAAGCTTGAATGCGTGTGCGACCTCGACGGACAAGGCACTCTTAGTCGCCAGGATACAGCAGTCCAGACTATTGCATCATAGTGGCACACAACTGCCACGAGTGCCGTGATCGGCTGCTGGATACTAAGCGGCCTCTTGCGGAGCGGTAGGAGCGCCAGTATACGGGCTGTCCTACAGCGACCAGCGGTCCGGGCGGGAAACGCGAACTCCGCCTCCAGTCTCCAGCACTTCCACCTGCGTGCGCTGACCTCGTCGGCGGAACAAGAGATCGACGTAGCCGCTTCCGACACGGAGCCCTCGCACCTGCACGGTGTTTAGCCAGTATGGCAATCGAGGCTTCACTACCTGAAGGACGCCTGCGGGCGCGTCCGCCTTGAGGCCGAGGATGGAGTGGAGCAGCATGGGAAAGGCACCAGCCGCCCAGCCCTGAGGCCGGCAGGCCACCGGGTACGGCACCGGCGCATGGTGGGGAGTTCGCGCCTGGCCGCCGAAGAGTTCCGGCAGACGGTAGTAAGGGAAGGAGCTGGCAGCGTCGAACAGAGCGGTGGCCACCTCGTTCACCTCGTCCTCGAAGCCGTACATCTTGAAGCCGAAGGCAGCGATGGCGTTGTCGTGTGGCCAGACCGTCCCCAGATGGTAACCCAGCGGGCTGTAGCGGGGGTTGCTGCGGCTGAGGGTGCGGATGCCCCAGCCACTGAAGAGGTCGTTGGCGAGCATCCGCTCCACGACGGCAGCGGCACGGTCCCGGGTAACGATCCCACTCCAGAGAGCGTGCCCGACGTTCGAGGCGATAGCGGCACACGGCCGCTTCTCCCCATCCAGCGCTAGCGCGTAGAACGGCTCGTCCGCGAGCCAGAAGTCGTCCTGAAAGCGTCGGCGGAGCGCCCGCGCCTCCCGTGAGAGTCGACGCGCCAGATCCCCGAGTCCGAGGGCTTCCAGCGCGGGGGTCAGACGGCGCTTTGCGGCGTACACGTACCCCTGCACCTCCACGAGAGCGATGGGCTGCTGCGCCAGCGAGCCGTCGGCGTGGACGATAGCGTCGGTTGAGTCCTTCCAGCCCTGATTCACCAGCCCCCGTTCAGAGCGCTTGGCGTAGTCAACGTAGCCATCGCCATCTGTGTCGCCGTATAAATCAAGCCAGTCGATGGCGGCCAGGAGATGCGGCCGCAACTCTTCGAGCAGC
>JADFKB010000048.1 GCA_022565155.1 Chloroflexota bacterium
CATGCGTTGTCGACTTTGACCACCGCGTCCAATTCTCTTTGGTTGTCCGGCTCCATCAATATGCCGGCCACGATCTGATAGATGTCGCACGCGTCTGGGTTGTGGCTCATCTGCCTTCCTCCGCTAGCTCAGCCTCATACCCAACGTTCACGTCGCTCTCGCACTTGCGGAATGTCTTTCCTATCTAGACCCCGTCCGGGTGACTGACCCGCACCAACGCACAGGTACTTGTTGGAACGGGACTGTTTGGCCCAGTAGCGAGCAGGCGGGGTCCAGTGACGGCCCACCGTCTACGGAATCACGATGTCCCCCGATAACGGAGCAGACGTCGCCCGACCTCCTCCGCCTCACGTTCGAGCTCCTCGACCGACCTACCCGTTTGCTCTGCGAGCTTCTCCAGCTCCTCGCGTAGGGCTCTGCTGTCGATGTCGATCGGCTGCGTTGGCTTGCCGTAGGCGTAGACGACCGCGATGGCCTCGTAGTGCCGACAGGTCGCGCACTCGTCCTTCTCGCAGTCGTTGAGGTGCTTCGTCCCACGCTCGATGGCCAGTTCCGCCATCGGCGCGAACGCCTCTCGTGCGGAGAGCAGCATGCACTGCACTCAAACGCTCAACCCGATCTACCAGATGGAAGTTGTGCTAAACGAGTTCGTCTGCAAAGTGGTTTGCACCGCGTAGTCGGTACACTTACTGACGGTGATGGAGGAAGGCGCGCAAGACTTCCCGAACAGGAGCCCTGACCTCGCCTACGAGGTTGGCAAGGATAAGCTCGCTATCCAGCTTGAGGCAATCGACGAACTAGACAACACCGTCTCAGCCCCTACGAGAGCCGCCTAGCGGCACGACCACTCCTCCGCCTCGGCCAGCGCCTTGACGCGCAGCCTGTGCTTCGTCCTCCTGCCGCGTTCGATTGCCTCATTGAATGCGATGTCTGCGGCGGACGCCCCGGCTGGCCAAACGGCAACTTCTTGCCGAAGCACAGCCTGATTGCTAAGCTGAACGGCCGGACATGAGGCCAGCAACCAATCGCGGGGCTGTAGCTCAGCTGGGAGAGCACCTGCTTTGCAAGCAGGGGGTCGCCGGTTCGAGTCCGGCCAGCTCCACCAAACAAAACAGGAGATTTGGTCGCTATCCACTTGTCCTCGGCGCGGATGAGAAGTATACTTCGATGGAGAGGTGAAGGAGCAGCTTATGCAGAAGACGGACCGCGCAATCGAATAACCCCCCACAAGTCAGTCTGATGTGAACTCATGCCATCGGCCTGAACATCGGGCCGATGAACTGTATGCGGGCTGAAACGTCGACCGCCATCGCTGACGGAGCGTGAGCGATAGCGGCTGGCGATTGAGCCAGAGGACGGCAACGGCCGTCCGGTGCACCTTACTAACTGAACAACGAAACGATGTACTCCGTTCCGATTCAAGCCCGGAACGGAGGGGCACCACAATACCAACTTAGTGCGTGGTTTTTACTGTAGGTCAAGCTACTAAGGGCACACGGTGGATGCCTTGGCATCACAGGCCGATGAAGGGCGTAGCAAGACTGCGATAAGCTCTGGTTCGTCGTCGAGCAGACTTAGCCAGGGATTCCCGAATGGGGCAACCCGCCTGGATTCATCTCCAGGCACCGCAGGCTGAACACATAGGCCTGATGGGGGGAACCCGGGGAACTGAAACATCTCAGTACCCGGAGGAAAAGAAATCAACCGAGATTCCCTTAGTAGCGGCGAGCGAAAGGGGAGGAGCCCAAACCAGCGGTTACTTAACGGTTGTGCTGACCTATGTACCGCTGGGGTTGTAGGATCTAGCTGTGGGCGCGGCATGAGCCCGCAGGGAGTTATCAATCTCGTCTCCTAGCAGAAGGTCCCTGGAAGGGGCCGCCAAAGAAGGTGACAGCCCTGTACGCGAAAGGTGCGAGACTCCCGCTAGAATTCCTGAGTACCACGGGGCACGTGAAACCCCGTGGGAAGCTGGGGGGACCATCCTCCAAGGCTACATACCTGTGATGACCGATAGTGAACCAGTACCGTGAGGGAAAGGTGAAAAGCACCCCGGGAGGGGAATGAAAAGTCCCTGAAACCGTGTGCCTACAATCCGTCGGAGCCTTCCGACTTGTCGGAGGGTGACGGCGTGCCTATTGAAGAATGAGCCGGCGAGTTACGCTCGGTAGCTAGGTTAAGCCAGGGAGCTGGCGGAGCCGTAGCGAAAGCGAGTCCGAATAGGGCGATTAGTTGCCGGGAGTAGACCCGAAACCTGGTGATCTACCCATGGCCAGGGTGAAGCTCCGATAGTCTCGGAGTGAAGGCCCGAACCCGTCAGTGATGCAAAACTGTGGGATGAGCTGTGGGTAGCGGTGAAATGCCAATCGAACCAGGAGATAGCTGGTTCTCCCCGAAATGCTTTTAGGAGCAGCCTTGGGGGATCTGCGTTGGAGGTAGGGCTCTGGATGGGCTAGGGGGCTAACCGCCTACCAATCCCAACCAAACCGCGAATGCCAACGTACCAACCCCAGGAGTGAGCCCGTGGGGGATAATCTTCACGGACAAGAGGGAAACAACCCAGACCACCGGCTAAGGTCCCAAAGTAGAGGCTCAGTGGGAAAGGATGTTGCGTTGCAGAGACAGCCAGGAGGTTGGCTTAGAAGCAGCCATCCTTTAAAGAGTGCGTAACAGCTCACTGGTCGAGTGATTCTGCGCCGACAATGTAACGGGGCTAAGCCTCTCACCGAAGCCGTGGCTTTGCCTGATTTTATTGGGCAAGGGGTAGGGGAGCGTTCCGTTCAGCAGTGAAGCTCTTCCGTGAGGAGGGGTGGAGCGGACGGAAGTGAGAATGCCGGCATGAGTAGCGTCAATGCTGATGAGAACTCGGCACACCGAAAACCTAAGGATTCCTACGGAAGGTCATTCCGCGTAGGGTTAGTCGGGCCTAAGCCGAGGGCGAAAGCCGTAGGCGATGGACAGCTGGTTAGTATTCCAGCACCACTTGCGGAGCGTGTTAAGGCACAAGGGGTGACCCAGGAAGGTAGGTAGATCGGGCCTATTGGACATGGCCCGTCCCTAACTCGTAGGCGTCTGGTGGGAGGAAAATCCCCCACCAGGTTAAGCGGAGGAGTTGGGGCGAGTAGAGACGTCAGTCAACGCGAGTCTGCTGAGCCTATGCTGGCAAGAAAAGCCTCGGTGCTAGCGCCGCAGGTGCCCGTACCGAAAACCGCCACTGGTAGGAAGGGGTAAGTACCCCAAGGTGTACGAGAGAACCCTCGTTAAGGAATTCGGCAAAATGACCCCGTAACTTCGGGATAAGGGGCGCCCTGAACGGTGACCGGCCTCGCGCCGGAAGCGGCTCAGGGCTGCAGGAGCAGGCCCGGGCGACTGTTTACCAAAAACACAGGTCTCTGCTAACCCGCAAGGGGATGTATAGGGGCTGACGCCTGCCCAGTGCCGGAAGGTTAAGGGGATCCGTTAACGCGGAGAACCGAAGCCCCGGTGAACGGCGGCCGTAACTATAACGGTCCTAAGGTAGCGAAATTCCTTGTCGGCCAAAAACCGACCCGCACGAATGGCGTAACGACTTGGGCGCTGTCTCAACGAGGGACTCGGCGAAATTGCAATACCCGTGAAGATGCGGGTTACCCGCGCCAGGACAAGAAGACCCCGTGGAGCTTTACTGTAACTTGGCACTGACGGCGGGTCAGAGATGCGTAGCATAGGTGGGAGGCTGTGAACTCAGGCTTTCGGGCTTGGGGGAGCCACCGGTGAAATACCACTCTTCTTTGATTTGCCTTCTAACTCCTGAGCAAGCAGGAGGACCCTGCCTGGTGGGCAGTTTGACTGGGGCGGTCGCCTCCCAAAGAGTAACGGAGGCGTCCAAAGGTTCCCTCAGGGTGGATGGAAATCACCCGTCGCGTATATTGGCAGAAGGGAGCTTGACTGTAAGGCATACACGCCGAGCAGGGACGAAAGTCGGGCAAAGTGACCCTACGGTACCGTATGGAAGGGCCGTGGATCATCGGATATAAGCTACCCCGGGGATAACAGGCTTATCTTGCCCAAGCGTTCACAGCGACGGCAAGGTTTGGCACCTCGATGTCGGCTCGTCGCATCCTGGGGCTGGAGCAGGTCCCAAGGGTCCGGCTGTTCGCCGGTTAAAGCGGTACGCGAGCTGGGTTCAGAACGTCGTGAGACAGTTCGGTCTCTATCCGGCGTGGGCGTAGGAGGCTTGAGGGGAGCTGTCCCTAGTACGAGAGGACCGGGACGGACAGACCGCTGGTGTACCGGTTGTTCCGCCAGGAGCACCGCCGGGTAGCCAAGTCTGGAAGGGATAAGCGCTGAAAGCATCTAAGTGCGAAGCCCCCCCCAAGATGAGGCCTCCCGTCCTGTTAAGGGAGTAAGGCCACGGGTAGACCACCCGTTTGATAGGCGGCAGGTGGAAGTCCGGTAACGGATGTAGCTGAGCCGTACTAATGGCCGAGGGCTTGACCTACAGTGAAACACGCGCGCTAGGTTGGCGTGGCGCCATACATCGCAGTCGTTGTTCAGTTGGAGTTGAGGCCGCAGTACGCGGTCGCTATACTAAGCGCATCGAGGTTCGATGTTCAAAGTTCGAATCTCGCAGCCGGCGCGGGGTAGAGCAGCGGTAGCTCGTCGGGCTCATAACCCGGAGGACGGGGGTTCGAATCCCTCCCCCGCTACCAAGGTAGAACAAGAACCGGCTCCTTCAGGAGCCGGTTCTTTGTCGTCAGTTGGAACTAGCTAGTTACCCGCGCGCTCGAAGATGCCGACGCTGATAACCGGGATCTTGTCGGGCGCGCCGCACGGTAGACCGTGGCCTTGCGGTTCGCCGCTGATGGGATCCGTAGCGGTGAAGGTTAGTTGCCCGCCGTCTTGGGGAAGATTCACGAGAAAAACAATCCCGCCTGGCACGGGCGTCGGACGCACGTCGAGCGGACACCGCGATAACCATGCGAAGCGCGCGGCGGCCACCTCACCCGGACGTAGACGGACGACTTCGGCCTCGCTGTTGATCGCGTTCCCTCTGTCGACGACAGCCAGAATATCGCCTTCGTCGTTCATCAAGACCAGATCGGGGCGGCCCTGCACGACGCATATCGCAGAACCGATGTTCGTTACGAGTATCCCGCCCGCCGTCATGGCGGTCGCACCCTGGTAGAAGGCGCTAGCCTCCAGGTCGACGGCGCTGCAGAAATCGGACGCTTCGAGCGGCAAGAGCGCAGTGGGAGACACGGAGGGGAGCGGGAGCGTAGCTGTCGGCTGCGGCACGGTGGGGCTTGGTGTCGCCCGCGATTCTGGCTCACCGCTGCACGCTACCGCCATGAGCACGGCCAGCATGAGAAACGCCGTGCAGTACTGAAGAGCAGACATCCGACGAACACGCCAACTTGTCATGCCGCCATCCTATCACGAGTCCCACGATTTGCAAGCGCGAGTTGCCTCTAGCCGACAGTAGCTATACCCTAAAACCGACCGACGCGTCGGTCGCATTATGACTGAGGTATTGCAACAAAGCCGCGCCCGGGCCCGCCAGCGTCGCATCCTAGACGCGGCCCTGCGCGTCTTCTCTCGCAAGGGCTACCGCGATGCGAGCGTCGATGAGATTGCGGGCGAATCGGCGACTTCGAAAGGCGGGGTCTACTTCCACTTTCCCGGCAAGGAGGCGATCTTCCTCCACCTGCTGAATCGCACCGCCTCCCAACTACGCACCAAGGCGGAAGAGGCGATGGCGGCCCACGACGACCCGATCGCAAAAGCGGACGCCGCCCTGCTCGCCGTGCTGCACACGTTCGCGAAGCATCGCGCCCTCGCCCGGCTGTTCATGGTGGAGGCGATGGGCGCAGGACGGGAGTTTCAGCAGCGAATGGCGGAGATCCACGCGGAGTTCGCAACGATTATCCGCGAGCACCTGGACGACGCCGTGGCGCAGGGAGTGATCGCGCCGATCGATACGGAGATCGCCGGCCGCGCCTGGTTCGGCGCGCTGAACGAGGTGATCACCAACTGGGTCATTCTGGGAGAGCAGGAGAGGCTGGAAGACGCCTACGCGGCGCTGCGGCCGCTGCTGATGCGCAGCGTCGGCGTCGCTGACTCGCAGGAGCGCGTGTCGTGACGACATCTCTACGAGAAGGCGCGATCGCGGAGCGCCTGGCGGAGCGCCTAGCAGAACGAATGTCGGAAGCGTTCGCGGCCGAGACAGCGAACTCGGGCGAACTGGTCTCCGTCACGCTGCCCCTGCCGCGAATCGACCCGGTGACGTTGTTCGAGGCCGCTGTCGAGACAGACGAACGCATACTCTGGGAACAGCCGTCGCGGGGGTTATCGATGGTCGCCGTGGGCGTCGCCGCGCAGATCACTGCGGAGGGTCCGAATCGCTTCGAGAACGTAGCGACGGCCTGGCGGAAGATATCGGCGGCAGCGGTTGCGCCCGATCCGGGCGCTTGCCCCGTACGGGCGCCGGTGTCGCTGGGTGGCTTCTCATTTTCGGCTGGCGACGGCGCCACCGGCAACGGCCGCGAGAGCGCCTGGGGCGACTTTCCGGAGGCGCTGCTGACAGTGCCGCGCCTCCTCTTCGTATCGCAGGACGACTCATCGTGGCTGATCGCCAGCGCGATCAGCGGCGAGCAATCCGGCCGGCAGTCAGCGGCGGACGAGCTAACCACGGTATTGGCGCGCGCCGAAGCCGGAAGCGACGGCGCCTCCGCACCAGCCACCCTGACGCTGTCGGAAGCGATTACTGCGAGCGAGTGGAAGCGCGCCGTCGCGTCCATCATCGGCGAGATCGAGTCGACGGAGCTGCGCAAGCTGGTGCTGGCGCGCCACGTTCACGCAAACAGCGACCGTCCGCTCCAGATCGGAGCGGCGCTGCGCCGCTTGCGGTCGCGATACCAGCGCTGCACTACCTTCGCGTTCGCGCGGGGCGAGAGCTGTTTCATCGGCGCGACGCCGGAGCGGCTAGTGCGCCTGGACGATCGCACCGTCCGCATCGACTGCCTGGCTGGCACCGCAGCGCGCGGCGCAAGCAAGGCGGAAGACGCTGCGCTCGGCAAGGCGCTGCTGGCGGACGAGAAGGAGCGCAGCGAACACGCGCTCGTCGTCGAGGCGCTGCGCGAGTCGCTGGCGCCGATATCGACGGCGCTGAGCATACCGGAGCGGCCACGGCTGCTGGCGATGGCCAACGTCCAGCACCTGCACACGCCGGTGGAGGCGACGCTCGCCGCAGACGAGGACGTGCTCGGTCTCGCCGCGCGGCTGCACCCAACGCCGGCGGCGGGCGGCGTGCCGCAACGAATGGCCTGCGACCTGATCGGCAGCTACGAGCCGTTCGACCGCGGCTGGTACGCCGGGCCCGTCGGCTGGACGGACGTGCGCGGCGACGGCGAGTTCGTCGTCGCGATCCGCTCCGCGCTCCTCCGCGGGCGCGACGCGCACCTCTACGCCGGCTGCGGCATCGTCGCCGGCTCCGACCCCGGCCGCGAGTACGAGGAGTCGCGCATGAAGCTGGAACCGATGCTATGGGCGATGAACGGCGCGAACGGCTGACCGCCGGCGATACGCTGCGGCTCTTCGTCGGCGCGTTCGTCAGCGAGCTGGCACGGTCCGGCCTCAGGCACGTCTGCCTCGCTCCCGGCTCCCGCTCCACTCCCCTGGCGATGCTGCTGCAACACGAGCCCGGCATCCGCGTCTGGACGCACCTGGACGAGCGCTCAGCGGCGTTCTTCGGCCTCGGTATGGCGAAGATGCTGCGAGAGCCGGTGGCGCTGCTCTGCACGTCGGGGACGGCGGCCGTCAACTTCGCGCCCGCGGTCGTCGAGGCGTTCTACGCCTACGTGCCACTGCTGGTGCTGACGGCCGACCGGCCGCCCGAGCTGCGCGACGCCGGCGCTAACCAAACGATCGACCAGCTACGCTTGTACGGATCGCACGTCAAGTGGTCGGTGGAGATGCCGCTGCCGGAGAGCTCGGAGCAGGCGCTGCGTTACGCGCGTACGATCGCCGATCGCGCCGCCGCCACCGCGCGAGGCGGCCCCGCCGGGCCGGTGCACATCAACTTTCCTTTCCGGGAACCGTTGGTTCCCACACTTTCTATGGCCGTGCCGCCTACCGGCGGTGATCACGACGGCATAGCAGCCGTGCCGCCTACCGACGGCGGTGATGACGGCATAGCAGCCTCACTCGAAAGTGGTTCTCGCGGTGAGGATACGAACGCGCCCTACGTTAGCATCAGACAGTCGCCGCGAAGGCCCGAGCCAGCGGAGCTGCTGCCGCTGGCTAACGACCTGGCCGGCGCGGAGCGCGGGCTGATTGTCTGCGGGCCGCAGGACGACCCGCAGTTTCCGGCCGCCGTCGCTGGCCTGGCGGCGGCGCTGGGCTCTCCGACATTAGCCGACCCGCTTTCGCAGGTGCGCTGCGGGCCGCACTACAACGACCTCATTACGGACAGCTACGACGCCTTCCTACGCGACGACGAGACCGCCAGCGCATTAGCTCCACAGATAGTGCTTCGCTTCGGTGCGACGCCGGTCTCGAAGCCGCTGCTTCTCTACATGCAGCGACATGCAGACTGCCGCCAGATACTGATCGGAGATGGCTGGAACGACCCAGCCTTAGTCGCCAGCGACGCGATTCAAGCCGACCCCCGCTCCTTCTGCGACGCCCTCCTCTCTGCGCTCCGCACGTCAGATCGACAGTCCCCTAGCTCGGACTGGGCGGCGCGCTGGCGGCGAACCGACCAGCTCTCGCGCAGCGCCCTACTGCGACGCATCGAAGACGAGGCTGCACCGTCCGAACCTGGAGGGTTCGTCGACGTCCTCGACGTGTTGCCAGACGGCGCGACGCTCTTCGCCGGCAACAGCATGCCGGTGCGCGATCTCGATACCTGTCTCGCGGGTTCGGAGCGGCGCATTCGCGTATTAGCCAACCGTGGCGTGAGCGGCATCGATGGTGTTATGTCAACTGCGCTCGGAGTGGGCGCGGTTTCCGAGGCACCCCTCGTGCTGGTTATCGGCGACATCTCCTTCTACCACGATATGAACGGCTTGCTGGCCGCGAAGCGCCACGGCCTGAGCGCGACAGTTGTCCTGCTGAACAACGACGGCGGTGGCATCTTCTCCTTCCTGCCTCAGGCCGAAGAGAGCGAAGACTTCGAGGAGCTGTTCGGCACGCCACACGGCCTCGACTTCCGCCCCGCCGCCGAGCTCTACGGCCTCTCCTACCGCCTGGCCGAGAGCCGCGCGGAGCTGCGCTCGGCGGTCGAGAAATCGCTGGCAGCGGACGGCGTCCAGGTAATCGAAGTGCGCACGGAGCGCCGCGAGAACGTCCGGCTACATCGCGAGATGTGGGCCGCCGCCGCGGACGCCGTGCGCGCGCAGGAGGCGCCAGCATAATGACGCGCATCCCCGTCAACGGGATAGAGCTGAACGTGCGCCGCCAGGGCAACGGGCCGGCGCTGCTACTGCTGCACGGCTTCACCGGCAGCGGCGCGACGTGGCAGCCTTTTGACTGGCCTGGCTACGAGACCGTCGCCGTCGACCTGCCGGGCCACGGCGAATCGGACAAGCCGGCCGGCGCGGAGCGCTATCGCATGGAGCGCTGCCTCGAAGACCTCGTCTCGCTGCTGGACGAGCTTGGCCTCGAGCGCGCGGCCGTGCTCGGCTACTCGATGGGCGGGCGCGTGGCGCTGCACCTGGCGCTGCACGCGCCGGAGCGGCTATGGGCGCTGGTGCTCGAGAGCGCGTCGCCCGGCATCGAGAGCGAAGCCGAACGTGCGGATCGGCGGCGCAGCGACGGCGAGCTGGCGGACAGTATCATGCGCGACGGCATCGCGCCGTTCGTCGACCGCTGGCAGGCGATACCGCTCTTTGCATCGCAACAACGTTTACCCACAGACGTGCGCCAGAAGCTGCGCCAGCAGCGCCTGCGCAACGACCCCGCCGGGCTGGCGAACAGCCTGCGCGGCCTGGGCGCCGGCGAGCAGCAACCCGTCTATACAAGACTGCACGAGATCGCGACGCCGGCGCTGCTGCTCGCGGGCGCGGACGATGCTAAGTATCGCGCGATTGCGGAACGAACGACCGGCGCGCTGCCGTGCGCCCGGCTGCGGATCGTGCCGGAAGCCGGCCACGCCGTCCACCTAGAGCAACCACAGGCGTTCTCCGCCGCCGTGCGCGAGTTCTTGAGCGCCTGCCTGCAAGAGGAGGAGCGAACGCCATGTCGATAGCCTGGCAATCGGTCAACGAATACGAGGACATCATCTACGAACATGCGGAGGGCATCGCGAAGATCACGATCAACCGGCCGGAGGTACGCAACGCCTTTCGGCCGAAGACGCTCTTCGAGATGAGCGACGCCTTTGCGCACGCCCATGAGGATGCTGGCATCGGCGTCATCATCCTCACCGGAGCGGGCGACAAGGCGTTCTGCTCCGGCGGCGACCAGCGCGTGCGCGGCGACGGTGGCTACGTCGGCGACGACGGAGTGCCGCGGCTGAACGTCCTGCCGCTCCAGCGCCAGATCCGCTCGATCCCGAAGCCGGTAATTGCGATGGTGGCCGGCTACGCCATCGGCGGCGGCCACGTGCTGCACATCGTCTGCGACCTGACGATCGCGGCGGACAACGCCGTCTTCGGCCAGACCGGCCCGAAAGTCGGCAGCTTTGACGCCGGTTACGGGGCGACGCTGCTGGGGCGCATCGTCGGCCACAAGAAAGCGAAGGAGATCTGGTACCTCTGCCGCCAGTACTCGGCCCAAGAAGCGTTGGAGATGGGGCTGGTGAATACCGTCGTACCGCTCGACCAGCTCGAAGAGGAGACGGTGCGCTGGGCACAAGAGATGCTGGAGAAGAGCCCGACGGCGTTGCGGTTCCTCAAGGCGGCGTTCGTAGCCGATACCGACGGCCTGGCCGGGCTTCAGCAGATGGCCGGCGACGCGACGCTGCTCTTCTACATGAGCGAGGAAGCGAAGGAGGGCCGGAACGCGTTTCTGGAGAAGCGCAAGCCGGACTTCGGACGCTTTCCCCGGTTACCCTGAGCCACCTGCCGTGACCGGCGACGCCTCGACATCGCAGGGCCGCCCCCAGAGCCCCGTATTGATGCACTGGCTGGCCGCCACGCGACCGGCGACGCTGCCGGCCGCTGTCGCGCCGGTGCTCGTCGGCGCTGCCGCCGCCGCGGACGAGCGGTTCCGGCTGCTCGTCTTCCTGGCAACGATAGCCGCGGCGCTGCTGCTCCAGATCGGGACGAACCTGGCCAACGACCTCTTCGATTTCGAGCGCGGCGCGGACACATCGGAACGTCTTGGGCCGACGCGCGTGACGCAGGCCGGGCTGATCGCGCCGGAGCACGTGCGGACCGGAACGATCCTGGTCTTCGCAACCGCCGTGGCGATCGGCGTCTACCTGCTCTACATCGGCGGCTGGCCGATCCTCGCCGTTGGCGTGCTGGCGATACTGGCCGGCGTCGCCTACACCGGCGGCCCGTGGCCGTTCGGCTACCACGGCCTGGGCGACATCGTCGTGTTTGTCTTCTTCGGCCTCGTCGCCGTCGCCGGCACCTACTACCTGCAGACGGGCGCTGTCGATAGCATCGCAGCCGTCGCCGCCGTGCCGGTGGGCATGACCGTCACGGCGATCCTCGTCGTCAACAACCTGCGCGACATCGAGACCGACCAGCGGGCGGGAAAGCGGACGCTGGCGGTGCTGCTGGGCGCCAGGGCGACGCGAGCGCAGTACGCGCTGCTGACGCTGGGGGCATATGCGACTGTGCCGTTCCTGCTGCTCACCGGTGCGAACGCCTGGGTGTTGCTCTCCTGGCTCTCGCTGCCGCTGGCGCTCCTGCTGAACCGATCGGTGCTGCAAGGCGAGAGCGGGCGCGCGCTGAACCCGATCCTGCAGAGAACCGGACAGCTCCACTTCGCCTTCGGGGCGCTGCTGGCGTTGGGGCTGCTGCTGTGAAGGTCGCCAAGCTCTCCTGGACGGCGTTCCGGCTGCCGTTGCGCTCGCCGTTTCAGACAGCCAGCGGTGAGATCAGCCATCGCGAAGGGCTGATTTTGCAATTGAAGACCGACGACGGCATCGTCGGGCTGGGCGAGGCATCGCCGCACCCAGCGGCTTCGCCAGGGACGCTGCAGAAGCTAACGAACGCTCTGGCAGAGATCGCGCCGAGGCTGCTGGGAATCGGAGTTGAGCGACTGGAGATCGACGCGCCACCACCGCTCGCCTGCGCCATCGACACCGCCAGCTGCGACGCGCTAGCCCAAGCCAACGGTGTGAGCGTCGCCCGGTTGCTGTGCGAACGGCCACTCGACCGCGTGCCGGTCAATGCCACACTCGCGGCGGCCACTACGGCCGAGGCGGCCGGGCTGGCGGCTGCCGCGCGCGAGGCGGGCTTCACCTGCGTAAAGCTGAAGGTGGGCATGGCCGCGTCGCCGAAAGAAGAGCGCGGCCACGTCGCCGCTGTGCGCGCGGCGCTCGGCCCGGATGTGGCGCTGCGCATCGATGCCAACGGCGCCTGGCAGGCCGGGCAGGCAATTACCACAATCCAGGCATTGGAGCCGTTCGACCTGGAGTTTGTGGAGCAGCCCATCGCGCCCGGCCAGCTAGCCGAGATGGCCCGCGTCCGAGCCGCCGTGGCTGTGCCAATCGCTGCGGACGAGGACGTGACGAGCGTAGAGTCGGCGCGGCGAGTGCTCGCCGCTGGCGCTGCGGACGCACTGGTGGTGAAGCCGATGACGTGCGGCGGTATGAAACCGGCGCGCAAGATCGCCACGCTCGCGGACGATGCTGGCGTGGCGGTGATCGTGACGACAACGATCGATAGCGGCGTCGGTACTGCGGCCGCGCTACAACTCGCGGCGACGCTGCCGGAGAACGGCCCGGCCTGCGGCCTGGCGACCAGCAGCCTGCTCATGGACGACCTCGTCTCCGCGCCGTTATCAGCCCAAAACGGCTGGCTGGACGTGCCGGCCGGTCCCGGCCTCGGCGTCGAGCTGGACGAGGCAAAGGTGGCGCGGTACTGCATCGATAGGGGCGAGGTGGCATAGTGCTGCTGGCAACCGGCGACTCGATGCCTGAGTGGCTGCGACAGCGGGCGCGCATCTCGCCGGAGCGGCTGGCGCTGGTCTGCGACAGCGACCGCTGGAGCTACCGCGAGCTGGATGATCGGGTCTCGACTGTAGCGAGCCGTCTGGCTGCGGCAGGCGTGAAGCGGGGCGACATCGTCGCTCTGCTCGCCGCTAACGGCAGCGGGTTCGTCCAGATCGTGCACGCCCTGCCGCGGCTGGGCGTGGCGCTGCTGCCGCTCAACGTTCGGCTCACGCCCGCTGAGCTATCGTGGCAACTGCACGACGCGGGCGCGGCGTTCCTCGTCTCGGACAGGCAGGACGCGGGCGAGCTGTCGCCTGCCCTACCCCGCCTGTCGCTCGCGGAGCTGACCGAGGCGGCACAAGACGGCGGCAGAGAGATCGCCGGCGGCGAGTCGAACGTCATGGAGACGGTCGATCTCTCGGCCGTCCACAGCGTCATCTACACGTCCGGCACCAGCGGCCGCCCCAAGGGCGCGATGCTGACCTACGGCAACCACCTCTGGAGCGCGATCGGCTCCGCGCTGAACATCGGTCTGCGCAGCGACGATCGCTGGCTGGCCTGCATGCCGCTCTTCCACGTCGGCGGCCTCTCGATCCTGCTGCGCAGCGTCATCTATGGCACGGCTGCATTTGTCCACCAGTCGTTCGACGCGGAAGCGGTGAACCGCGCGATCGACGAGGAGCGGATCACAATCATCTCCGCCGTCAGCACGATGCTGTTACGGATGCTCGAGGCGCGCGGCGAGCGGCCGTATCCCGACACGCTCCGCTGCGTGCTACTGGGCGGCGGGCCCGCGCCAGGCAGCTTGCTAGAAGAGTGCGAGAGGCGCGGTCTGCCCGTTGTCCAGACGTACGGCCTGACGGAAGCCGCCTCCCAAGTGACAACGATGGCGCCCGGCGACTCCCGCCCCGGCTCCGCGGGCCGGCCGCTATTCACCACAGAGGTGCGTATCGAGAACGCAAATGACGAGGCAGTCGCAGCCGGCGAGACGGGCGAGATCGTCGTGCGCGGCCCGACCGTGACGCCCGGCTACCTGAACAACCCGGACGCGACGGCGCAGGCATTGCGCGACGGCTGGCTGCACACAGGCGACATCGGCTACTTAGATAATGATAACTACCTCTACGTCCTTGATAGGCGCGACGATCTGATCGTCTCCGGCGGAGAGAACGTCTATCCCACGGAGGTGGAGGAGGCGCTATGCGCGCATCCGGCCGTGCTGGAAGCCGCGGTCATCAGCCTGCCCGATGAAGAGTGGGGGGCGCGCGTTGCGGCGGCGGTCGCACTACGGGACGGCGCGACGGCCGATGTGAACGAGCTAACGGCGTTCTGCCGGCGCCGCCTGGCCGCGTACAAGACGCCGCGCGAGATCCGCGTCGTCGACGAGCTGCCGCGCAACGCGGCGGGCAAGCTGCTGCGCCGGACGGTGCGAGACGAGTGGCCGGCGGATAGCGCGTGACGTCATTGCACGGTTGGCGGCGAGTGACCGCCGCCGCACGGCGGTCGCATCTCGATCTCGTTGCGCGGCATGCTACACTAGCGACGGCCAGAGGAGGAGCCATGCCAGTCGATAGCTTCAGGTGGCTGCCGCGCAGCATCGCCGGCTTCTACCAAGCGATGCAGGTCGAAGAGCCGGAGAGCATACCGTGGACGCCGCTGCGCAAGCCGCTGTCGGAGTGCCGGTTCGCGCTGGTGACGACAGCGGGACTCTACGTAAAGGGCGAGCAGGAGCCGTTCGACCTCGACCGCGAGCGGCGGGAGCCGACGTGGGGCGACCCAACGTATCGGGAGATACCGTCGTCCGTAGAACAAGCGCGGGTCGGCGCAGCGCACCTGCACCTCAACACGGAAGACCTGGAAGCGGACCTGAACATCGTCCTGCCGGTGCGTCGATTCCAGGAGCTGGCAGACGCAGGCGAGATTGGCGCGCTGGCGGAGCGCCACTACTCGTTCATGGGCTACCAACAGAGCAGCGACGAATGGCGCGAACGCTACGGCCCGGCGGTGGCCCAGCGAATGGTGGAGGAGCAGGTGGACGCCGCGCTTCTCACCCCGGCCTGACCGGACTGCTGCAAGAACGTGCCCGTGCTGGCACGCGCTATCGAATCCGCAGGCATCAGCACCGTCCTCGTCACGATGATGCCCTTCTGGGCAGCCAAGTTCGGCGCGCCCCGAACGCTGGGCGTGGAGTTCCCGTTCGGCCACACGCTCGGCAGGGCCGGCGCGCGCGACGAGCAGCTCGCGGTGATCAGGCGCGCTCTCGGGTTGCTGGAGGACGCGCAATCGCCCGGCGCGATCGAAGACTACGAGGGCGAATGGCACGGCGACTTCGACGAGTGGCGGAAGCGCTGGCAACCATCCGAACCTTCGCCGATCATCAAGTTCATCCGCGAACGCGCCCAACAGCAGGCTCAGGATCGCCGGCAGACGGGAGAAGGCGCGTAGCGCGCAGCTTGCCTGCGTACGGCGGACGGCTTCCCGTTCCTTTCTTTGGCCAAAAGCGCTGTGGTAGAATGCTTGCCAGCGTCCCGGCCCTGCCGGAGGTTCCTGCATGGCATCGGTGGGACAGGACGTAGCTATCACTAAGGAGGACCGTAGAGTTTGACCAGCGATTCCGAAGAACAACCAGAAAGCGGCGAGGGACAGCCGGAAGAAGAGGCCACAGACATGGCTGCCCTTCTCGACCAGAGCGAGGAGTTTCGCTCGCCGCAACGTGGAGAGATCGTCGATGGCGTAGTGATGGGCTGGGACCGTGACGGCGCCCTGGTCGACATCCGCGCTAAGTCTGAAGGCCTCATCCTCAGGCACGAAATGCAATCGCTCGGCTCCAACGCCGAGAGCCAGCTCGAACCCGGCACGAAAGTCCTCGTCTACATCGTCCACTCTGAGACAGCGGACGGCCAGATCGTCCTCTCGATCGACAAGGCGCGGGGCGAGCAAGGTTGGCTGACGCTCCAAGAGCGGTTCGAGTCCGGCGAAACCTTCGAAGCAGAGGTGACGGGCTTCAACAAGGGCGGCCTGCTGGCTAACGTCGAGGGTGTGAACGCCTTCGTGCCGCTGTCACAGGTCGTCGGCGTACGGCCGGATCGCGGCCAGGACGACGGCGGTGAAAACAGCCTGGCGAGCGCCGTCGGCCGCACCCTGCGCCTAAAGGTGATTGAGATCAACCGCCGCCGCAACCGCGTCATCCTTTCGGAGCGGGCGGCGTTGCAAGAGTGGCGGATGGCGCAGAAGGAGCGGCTGATCCAGGAGCTGCACGAGGGCGACATTCGCAAGGGCCGCGTCAGCAGCGTACGTAACTTCGGTGTCTTCATCGACCTCGGCGGAGCGGATGGCCTCGCGCATCTCTCCGAGCTTTCCTGGGAACGCGACAAGACGCCAAACGAGCTCTTCAAGGTCGGCGATGAGGTCGACGTTTATGTGACGAAGATCGACGCAGAGAACAAGAAGATCGCGCTCAGCATGCGGCGGGCGAACCCGGGGCCGTGGGAGGCCGTAGTGGACAAGTACAACGAAGGCCAGGTCGTCACCGGCCTGGTGACGAAGCTCGTCACCTTCGGCGCCTTCGCTCGCATCGAAGGGCCAGTCGAAGGGCTGATCCACGTCTCAGAGCTCGTCGACCGCCGTATCGGCCACCCGCGAGAGGTTGCCCGCGAGGGCGATCTGCTGCCGCTCAAGATCGTTCGCATTGAACGTGACCGCCACCGCCTCGGCCTCAGCCTCCGCCGCGCGAGGGATGAGGGCGAACAGATGGGCTACGTTTTCAGCGAGGGCGGAGAGGTGCTCAGCGTTCCGGACGATATCCGCGACGAGTTCATAGCTAGGGAAGGCCCGATACCAGTTCCGCCGCCGGCTGCCGATGAACCAGCCAAAGGAGGGCCGCCGGCACCTATAGGCGCCGCCGCGACTGACATCGCGCCGGCGGCGGACGCGGCTGCCGAAGAAGCGCCCGCCGCAGAAGCGGAACCGGCCGCCGAAGAAGAACCCGCCGCAGAAGCGGAACCGGCTACCGAAGTAGAGCCCGCCGCAGAAGCCGAACCTGCTACCGAAGAAGCGCCCGCCGCAGAAGCGGAACCGGCTACCGAAGTAGCGCCCACCGCAGAAGCGGAACCGGCTCC
>JADFKB010000167.1 GCA_022565155.1 Chloroflexota bacterium
AAGGTGATGAATCTTGATCGCTTCGACCTTGCCTGATCTCAGCTAGTACAGAAAGGGGCCGGCAGCTCGAGCTGCCGGCCCCTTCACTCATTCATCCTGAGTTGACTCCCTAGACGTCGAACCAGAATTCGGTCTTGTAGGTCTGACCGTTCATCGGGTCGGGGTCGTAGTCCTTGATACTCGCGACATTGAACTCCGTCCTCTCGTGTGTCCCGGTGATGTAGCTCATGCAATCTCAGAATTATTGTTAGATGGGAATCGGGGGGTTGCCGACACTGGGGCATGTGACCCCGTTCCAAAGCTGCCGGCTGACATGGATGTTTGACCTGCCCCCCCCCGAAAACGAGTCGAGCGCCAATGTTAGTGTTGTGAGGTAGACCGGAGAAGGGAGGCACGGATGGCCAGGCAGCGGTACAGCTCTTCAATGTCAGGGTCGACAGAGCGAAGCGCTCTGCGAATCCGCGGAGCTCGAAACCGTACGCCGCCTCCTTGAGCGCCGTATTCTCGACCGGGCCGCCCTTGGCCTTTTCCTGCCTCTCCGCCAGCCAACATAGAGTCGAGAATGATCCGCTACAGATACGGGCCGTGGGATCCTTCGTATTACGTACTCCTTGGCCGGATCGCCTTCAGTCGGCCCCCTGCGCCTGAGGCAGCTCGACCCCATCCCACGCCAATAGCCAAACACCCACCGGCATGCTCTTCTCTGGGGACGGCCTCGACGACGATCGGTTGTCCACGCTGCGGGCCTATGCGCGCGATCATGGTCCGGAACTACGCCCAACACAATTCGCCGGTATGTGGGCAGCGCTATCCAGGCAACGACGACTTCTCAGTCTCTTCTGTTCGGATCGTTCCAGATTCACTTGGGTGGAGGTTGGCAAAATCATTCGCCGCTTTGAGTCGCTGAACCCGTACGACAGGCGGTTAGCCGCGAGATACAGATCCGCCAGATCCGACACTTCTACAAGGCTGATCCTGCTTACGGGGAGGGCGTAGCTGCGGGCTTGGGGATCGACAAGGCGGATATTTCGAGCGACGTCGCTGTGGCGGGCTGAAGGTGTTCTCGTCGGCGGCAGCGCTCACCTATTGGTAGCCGAGGAAGCGTGCGAGAACTGGCCTCGCAGTTGCGCTAAGGCATACCCGTCAGAAGCAATCGCCGAATTATCGGGAGGCAGACACCTTCGACGCCACACATAGGCGCGTCGGCCTGAGCGAACATTCTTAGGTGCCTGTAGAGCCGTGGCTACCCTCGCCTCGGGCGCTGGGGGCAAGCTCTTCGACCTCGACAACCGGTAGCCGCGCCAGCGGCGTGACGACAAGCTGGGCGATGCGGTCGCCGTGCTGGACGCGGTGCTCCGTACGCGAGCCGAACACCCACATCGTCACCAGCACCTCGCCGCGATAGTCGCTGTCGATCGTGCCGAACGCCACGCCAACGCCCTTCAGAGAGAGGCCGGAGCGCGGCCGCACCTGGACATCGTAGCCGGAGGGAAACTCCAGCGCGACGCCGGCAGGCACGCGCACCGGGTCCCGGCTCAGCAGCAGCTCACCGTCCGGCAGGCAGGCGTAGAGATCGAGGCCGGAGGCGCCCTCCGTCGCCGGGCTGGGAATCGTAGCGTCTGGGTGGAGTCGTTTGATCTTGAGCTTCACGCTGGGACGATAGCAAAACCCCCGTGACGGCGCACGGGACCCGATCGGGCAGGAAGACGTGGTAGGGGCGATTCGCAAATCGCCCCTACATTGCCGGTTGAAGATTCTGTCCGGTCAGGCTGAAGCCTGACCCGCGTTGGAAAAGTAGCCTGACCCGCGGGGGAGACTAGCCGGCGGGTACGGCGACCTCCGCTAGCTCCCAGGCGTCCTTCTTCAGCACCTCTCGCGGCGGGTCGATGTAGATGGCGCTCCAGCCGCAGGCGTCCTCGCAGAGACGGCAGCCGGTGCACTTCTTCTCGTTCAGCACGGCCACGCCGAAGAAGTCGCCCACTTGGCGGTCGGTGTCGCCCAAGTCGAGCGCGTCGAACGGGCAGATCTGGATGCAGAGCTCGCAGCCGCTGCCGATGCAGTTGTCCTCGATGACGATTGCCTTGGGCCACTCCTTGCGCGGAAACGTGCGGCAGACCTCGCCGATCTCGTCCAGAATCGACTCCGGCGGGCAGACGACGCCGCACGCGCCGCAATCGATGCAGAGCTCCGGGTCGATGATGTGGATCTCATTACGAGTGCCGGTGATAGCGTCCGTCGGGCAGCGCTTGGTGCAAGCGGTGCAGCCGATGCACGTTTCGATGATGGTGTAGGGCACTGTTCCTCCTACGGTAATATCGACAGTCTAGACTCAGTATAGAGCGCCCTGGTTTAGGGGTGCAAGCATGCGAGGGTCTATCTGGGGCGGCGGCGGGCAGCATACCAGCCGATGCCGGCCAGCGGCACCACAGCCGCTGCGACGGCTATCGACAGCGTGGCGACGCCATAGCTACGGCCCGCAGCGCCGGGCCTCTCCAACGGCAGTACACGCAAGTCCGAGTCGAGCGAGATGCCGCCAACGGGCTGGACGCAGTTGATCGTGAGGTTGCTTACTTTGGGGACGGTGATGGTCTGAATCAACGTAGCTGGATCCAGGAATGAAAATACTGAGCCGCTAGTGCTAGCGAGAGGGTCCTCCGTTGAGCGGAGTATCACCTCCGTGGACGTGTCTATAGAAGAACAGGTTAGCTCAATTTCGACAATAATGTCTGAGTAAAAGCTTGCTGGGAGAGGCGGGATGAGACCGCTAAGGCAACCATGGTGGATGACTTCTGATGATGGGTTGAAGGTGGGGTTGGCCGTAGTTGGATCAAGTACTGGCGTCCCTAGGTCGTTGAGCTTTGCGACTGCATGGGCCTTTACGGCCGTGACGCCTGCGCAGTCCGGCCAGACGATCTCGTCTTCGGCTGAGGCGGCATCGAAGTCATAGATCAGGTCGCTACCAAAGTCGATGTACGTCTGCATGCCAACGTATCCCGTCGCTGGCACGGCCAACGCGTCCACCGATAGCTGGAACTTAGAGCCGGCCGGAACGTCACACGTTGTCGGCCGACTGGGATCGTCACAATCACCGGCTTTGATGGTGAGCAGCATCTCAGGGCTGCCCGGTGTGGCCGTGGCCGAAGGCGGCGACGCCGTGGGTGTTGGTGTGATGCTAGGCGTCGGCTTAGGAAGCAGCAGGTCGAACACGTAGGCGGCGCCAGCGAAGCTGGCCCCGGCAGCTTCGAAGGGTGCCCCCACGACGGTGGTGTCGCCGTTGACCGCCACGCTGTAGCCGAAGAGGTCACCAGCCCCGGCGTCGGAGGCGAGGAGCTTCTTCACCTCGCCCCAGTTACCCGCGCCGCCCTCGTCGCGCTGGAAGGCGTAACCGGCGCCGGCGTCGCCGCCGCCGGCATCTTCCCCTGGCGCCCCGACGACGGCGGTGTCGCCGCTGAGCGCTACGCTGAAGCCGAACAGGTCGCCGGTCTGGGCGTCGGAAGCGAGGAGCTTCTTCACCTCGCCCCAGTTGTCCGCGCCGCCCTGGCTACGCTGGAAGACATATGCCGCGCCGGCGTCGCTGCCCCCGGCAGACTCCCCTGGCGCCCCGACGACGGCGGTGTCGCCGCTGACCGCCACGCTGATGCCGAAGACGTCGTTGGCCTCAAGATCGGAGGCGGTGAGCTTCTTCACCTCACCCCAGTTGTCCGCGCCGCCCTCATTTCGCTGGAAGACATATGTCGCGCCGGCACCGCTGAGGGGGTCGCCCGCCC
>JADFKB010000168.1 GCA_022565155.1 Chloroflexota bacterium
GACTCATCCGGAGCTACGGACATCGTTTTTCGACGCTCCATACGAGCGGGCGATGTCTTCTTCCGTGGCCCTCTTCGGCCAGCGCAAGGATGGGAGCGAGTTCCCGGTAGAGATCAGCCTCTCCACAATGAACAGGGATCGAAATCCCCGCGCCATCGTAGCGATCCGAGACATCACCGAAGAGAAGCGACTGGAAGCGCAGCTACAGCGCGCGCGTGAGGAGCTGGAGGGCAAAGTAGAGCGCCAGATGATGCGCAAGAACCCCTACAGCCTCACCTTCCGCGAACTGACTATCCTCCACCCGCTCGCGGCGGGCAGATCAGATAAAGAGATCGCTGCGGAGCTGGTGATTAGCCCGCTTACGGTGCAAAAGCACGTCTCCAATATTCTGGGCAAAATGGATGCGGCGTCTCGTACAGAGGCGGCGACGCGCGCCCTGCGCCAAGGACTGCTCGAGTAACGCCCCAGTCGCATTACCCCGGCATACTCATAAATAGGTACCTATGAATGGGCACCTGTATACCTCAATATGGCCATGTGCCGGTGAGGCCGTGAGCCGATACTGACTAAGCGGGCGAACTCTCTCAGGCGGGCGCTTGTTATTGGCTTTGCTACTAGCTGACGGTAGCTATCGTCGGAAGGACCGGTATAGATGTACCTCCGATTCGTATTGCTTGCTTTGCTTAACAACGAAGCGGACACGGGTTACGGGCTGGGGCGCGCGCTGAACGACGAAGTAAAGCACCTGTGGGATACGACGCTTCAGCAGATCTACGGAGAGCTAAGAGCGATGCGGACGGCCGGCCTCACTGAGCAGCAGATCGTCGCTCTTTCCAACGGGCGGGAGATGAAGATCTACTCAATCACGCCCCAGGGCCAGGCTGAGCTACAGCGGTGGCTGACCGGCCCGGTGGTCGCCCAGCGTCAAAAGGATAGCTTGCCGATGGGAATCCTCGCGATCCTCAACAACATCACCGAACACAAGCCTCTGGAAGAGCAGCTACAGAGCGCGTGTGAGGAGCTGGAAGGCAAGGTAGAGCGCCAGATGTTGCGCAAGAACCCCTACGGCCTCACCTTCCGCCAACTGACAGTTCTTCATCTAGTCGTGGCCGGGCGGTCGGACAAAGAGATCGCCGCGGAACTAGTTCTGAGCCCGCAAACCGTGCACAAGCACGTCGCCAACATCCTGGCGAAGATGGCGGTGTCATCCCGCACCGCAGCAGCCACACGCGCCCTGCGGGAAGGGTTGCTAGAGTAAGGCCCCACTCTTTGTCTTTGTATCCAACATACTTACAAGTAGGTACTAACGTACGTCTATATAGCCATGCGCTGGTGAAGGACGTGAGGCGATACTTAAATAAGCGGCTGAACTCTCTCGGGCCGCCGCCTGTATCGCTGCTGGCAATAGTTAATGGCAGCTATCGCCGCAAGGATCGCCATATGAACCTCCGATTCGTATTGCTCGCTCTGCTCAGCGACGAACCGAACACGGGTTACGGGCTGGCGCGCGCGCTGAACGACGACGTTGAGCACCTGTGGGACACATCGCTTCAGCAGATCTACGGAGAGCTGCAGACGATGCGGAAGACTGAACTGATCGAGCAGCGGATCGTCGCTACTTCCAACCGGCGGGGGCGGAAGGTCTACTCGATCACGCCCCAGGGCCTGGTTGAGTTGCAGCAGTGGTTGGTCAGCCCGCCGGTCGCACAGCGTCAAAAAGATAGCTTCCTGGTAAAGCTGTACTGCTTGGACCGGATGCCTTCGGATGTACTGGTACAGCGCTTGGGTGAGCGTCGAGATGAATCCATGGCGGAGGCGCAGGAGCTGCGCAAGAAGATGGCATTGGTGTCGGCCGGCGACCGGGAGCGGCTCGGCTTGCTGCTGACGATGGACGCCGCCCTCTCCGCCGCGGAAGCGCGAGCGCAGTGGTGCGAAAAGACGCTGGCGCGCGTCCGCGATCAGTCCTCCGCCAATCTGCAATCAGTGCAAGCATAACTAACCAGTCGTCGCGGCGTTGCAGGCGCTTCGGGCGTCGCGCGGCGCTTCCGGCATCGTGAGCGCACCAGGGCGCGCCTTGCGAGAGGGCTTGCTCGACTAGCTCTGGCGGCAGAGCCACTCCCTACTCAAAAGCAAGTATGAAATAATTTGCTACCTGGGAATGGGTATGGATCTACTTGTCTTCCAGGGTGTGTCGCGCAACGTCGTCCGCGATACTGGTTAGAGAGAACTACGAAAGAGAAGGCATCAATGACTTTCATGCTCTTACGGGAATCTTTCGCAGATAAGCATGGCATTCAGCATACCCTCCTCGTACTGTCGAGATATAGAACGAGTAAGGTGGGCAAGATGATCAGTCAATACTGAATGGAGCAAATTATTGAACTTGACGCGCTATCACCGGCAAAGTAGCATAGCGTACCAACAACATTATTGACAGTAAGAACATTATGTACAGTGTGTAATCCCGCGGTGGCATAACCAAGGATGGCAGTTCATGAGTCTTCGAAATGTTCTCCTCACGGTACTGAGTAAAGAGCCAAACAGCGGCTACGGAATCGGCAGGCTGCTGCAGAAAGAGCTGAGCCACATTTGGGACGCGCGGCTGCAGCAGATCTACGGCGAGCTGGCCAAGCTCCAGACCGATGGCCTAATGGACGTTGAGAACATCGACCTGCCCAACCGGCCGGCGAAGAAGATCTACTCGCTTACAGCCGCCGGCAGGGCGGAACTGGACCGCTGGCTGACGGACCGCGCGGCCCCCCACGCGAACAAGGACGACCTGCTTGTCCGGCTCTACTGCATGGAGCGGATTCCGCCGGACGTGCTCATCCGCCGGATGGAAGAAGAGCGCGACGCCTACGAGGTCGAGGCGCGTGAGCTGCGTCACCGGCTGGCGCAGGCATCGCGCACGGAGCCTTCCCAGCTCGGGCTGCTGGTGACGCTGGAGGCGGCGCGCTCCCGCGCCGAGAGTCGGGCCGCCTGGTGCGTTAAGACGCTCGCCTGGTTGCGCGGCCGAACGCAGGCCGCCGTTTCTCCCGATTCATTGGCGCGCGGCACCCGGCTCCGCGCCGCAGGCGAGTAGGCGGCACTGCGTATCGCATACCGCCGGGACGCAGCCCTTCCGCGGAAGGGCCCAGCCGGGAGACCATTGGAATCGGGACCGATCGCGGGCTTACAGCTTGACACCATCGCTGCCTACCGCCTAGAATTAGCACACACATTCTGAACTAGGACGCTCCGCTCATGAGGTGCGCCGGTGGCTGACGCTCGAACGATCATGCACGTCGATCTCGACGCGTTCTTCGTCGCCGTGGAGCAGGCGCGCAACCCTGATCTGTTGGGCAAGCCTGTCATCGTCGGGGGCGACCCGGACGGCCGGGGCGTCGCGGCGACGGCGTCCTACGAGGCGCGCGTCTTCGGCGTCCGCTCCGGCATGGCGCTGAGCACTGCGCGAAGGCTCTGCCCGCAGGCGGTGTTCCTGCGAGGCGATTTCAAGGAATACCAGCGCGTGTCGGACCGGTTTCACGCCATCCTGCGCGACTACTCGCCGCTGGTGGAGCCAGGCGGTCTGGACGAAGCGTATCTGGACATCACCGGCTGTAAGCCCGTGATCGATGCGATCGCCGGACCGGTGGCATCGGACACGCCGGAAGAGATCGCGCGCGCCGCGGCGGAATCGCTGCGCCGCCACGTGCGGGAAGAGCTATCGCTGGCGGCGTCTGTCGGCATCGCATCC
>JADFKB010000049.1 GCA_022565155.1 Chloroflexota bacterium
GGCCGAGCACAAGCACTCCGAAGACCGCCGCCAGCGCCAGCCGCCCGCGCCGGCTCTTCGGCAGATGGCCTTGCAGCCATTCGTAGGCATTCATCGCCCACGGCAGCGGAGTGGCCGCGGGCGGAGACTCGGGTTCGCGCTCCATGGCGGTAGCTTACCGTGAGCAGCGCGGGCGGAGCCAGAATCGCGGCGAGCCCTTGACGCCGGTCGCCGCCGCTACTACGCTGATGCCACCGAAAACAGACGACGCTTGCACCGAGAGGAGTCTTTGTCATGCTGACGTACGTAGACCGGGTGCAGATCGCGGTGCGCGACCGGGCGGCGGCGGAGTCGACGTTTCGCGACCTGCTGGGCGCGGAGAAGCTGCGCGAGGACAGCAGCGACTTGAACAACGCCAGCCGCTCCGTCATGCAGGCCGGCGCGACTGAGTTCGAGCTGCTGCAGCCGTCCGGCGACGGGCCTGTCCAGGCGCAGCTCGACCGTTGGGGCGAGGGACTGCTGACGGCCGGCTTCTCCGCCTCCAACCTATCGAAGCTGTGCGAACGCCTTTCGGAGCGAGGTGTCGCGTGGACGGAGGAGGGCGAGCAGGTCTACATCGAGGCAGACCAGACGCCGGGGCTGCGCATGGTACTGACGCAGGAGCGCGAGCGAACACATGTTGGGCTGATCAGCTACCTTTACGAGATAACGAACCTGATCGACGACCACGCAGCCGCGGCGTCGTTCTACGCCGATACGTTCGACCTGGACGCGAGCCGTTTCTCCCCGCTCGCGAGCGAGCAGTACGGCTACACCGGCCAACTGACGCTCTTCGACCCGCCGGACCGGCTGGACCGCATTGAGCTGTCGCAGATCAACGACGCGTCGAAGGCGATGGGCCGGTTCTTCGGCAAACGCGGCCAGTCGATCTACATGTGCTACGCGGAGACCGACGACGTCGGCGCCGTCGTCGAGCAGCTCAAGCGCCGCGACGCGCGCTGGGCCGGCCGCAGCGCCGATCCCAACCCGGAGGGGCTCTTCATCCACCCCTCCTCGCTGCACGGCGTCCTGATGGGCGTCAGCCGCACCAACCTGGCCTGGAACTGGTCCGGCCGTCCGGAGCTGGCGAAGGCACCGAGTTAGCGGCCAGCGCCCGGCCTCTCTCACCGTTGTTCTACCGGTAGCCGCTCGACGATTAGCGGCTGCGCCAGCGCCTCACGCCCACCGGCGCTAAACACCGGAAAACTAATTCCGCATTTGGTGTACAGATTTTCGCTGGCGGGCCGATACTGGTCTTGGAAGCCCTTAAGGGTTGTCCCTGACAACTGAATAAGAGTCTCCGAAAAGGGCAAACCCGGCGAAAGCTGGGGGCGCAAAGCCACGGGTCTACCTCCCTTCCCCTCAGGGATACGACAGCCGGGCTACCGGACCTCTTCGGAGCCTTCGGCCCGCTGCTTTCTGGCCTGAGGCAGCGGGCTTTCGTTACCGGAGGAGATACAAGATGGTGAAGCAAGAGCAAGTCAGTGGTCACTGATTCAGTCAGCGGTTGGTGCCGTTCGTCCTGATCGTCGCCATCGCCCTGTTCGTGCAGGGAGCGGCCACGAGAGCGTCCTCCGCATCTTCATCGCTGCCGATTCACGGCTCCGTTGCGATGTGGATGAGGAGCATCCGGGCGAGCCGGTGCCCCTCATCGTCCAGCACGACGGCACACCGGACGACCTGCTGGCGTTCGTGCGTGAATCGGGCGGCGTCGTGGAGCGGGAGTTCCACATCGTACCGGCCATCGATGTAGAGGTGCCGGCTTCTGTGATCAACAGATTGGCCGGCCAGAACGACGTGGAGTGGATCAGCCTGGACGCGCCGGTACAGTCGACGGACGCAGGCGGAGGCGGCGCTGCCTACATATCGACAGCCTACCCCTTCTCCGTCAACGCCCCGGATGCCTGGCGAATCGCCACAGGCGGCGGCGTGACGGTGGCCTGATCGACACCGGCGTCTCCGACGATGTCCAAGAAAGCTTCTACGACACGTTCGACACGGCTGGGAGCGCCCGCTCCAACGCGGCTGCGAACGTCCGCGTGCAGTGGGTGTCAGCCAGACCGGAACTGAGTGCGACTGAGGATGGCTTCGGCCACGGCAGCCACGTCGGCGGCGTTATCGCCGGCTTCTCGAGCGAGACCAACCCGATCGGCAAATACACCGGCATCGCGCCGGAGGCCAACATCCTGTCGGTGCGCATCGCCGATGACGCAGGCAACGCCACTGGGGGCGACCTGATGGCCGGTCTGGAGTACGTGGACGACAACCGGGATGCATACAACATCCGCGTACTCAACCTTTCGGTCAGCTCCTCCATCGCCTAGAGCTACACAGTGGACCCGATCGACGCGGCTGTGGAGCTGCTCTGGTTCCACGGCATCACCATCGTCGTCGCCGCAGGCAACGAAGGCGACGCGCGTGACGCCTTCCACTATCCTCCTGCCAACGACCCGTTCGTGATCACCGTTGGCGCCTTCGACGACATGGGTACGCCCGATGATACAGACGACCGCTTGGCAAGCTGGTCCAGCCGTGGCAACACCCAGGACGGCTTCGCCAAGCCGGAGGTACTCGCGCCGGGTGTGAACATCGTCGCGCCAGTGAGCCCGAACAGCTACCTGGCGAGCAATCATCCCGAGGCGATAGTGGAAGATGGCGGCGACTCGGTGTACTTCAAGATGAGCGGCACGTCCATGGCGACAGGCGTCGTGAGCGGACTTGCCGCCCTGGTACTGGACGCCCACCCAGATTGGACGCCGGGCGAAGTGAAGTACGTCCTGATGGAGACTGCCGAATCGTTGAGGGGGAAAGGGGAGCAGCCAAGGCAGATGCGGCTGTCGCCTTTAGCGAAGTGCCGGAGAGTACCGATGACGGCCTGACCCCGAGCTACATCCTGATCGCCGCCGCCCTGGAGCTCGACGAGCTGGTCTTCGACGGCATCCGCTGGCGGGGCATCCGCTGGCGGGACAGTTTCGAGGTGTACTTCGACGGCATCCGCTGGCGGGACGTCGACTTCGAGGGCATCCGCTGGTGGGACGTCGACTGGAGCGGCATCCGCTGGCGGGGCATCAGGTGGCGGAGCGTCGTAGAGAACTAGCGTAACACCTACATAGGAGGGGTGCGAGCCGGGTGGCCCGTACCGACCAGCTCGCACCCCTCTCAACTAGCATTTCAATGACTATCGAACGATAGCTTGGGCCCCCGCACCCAACGTAGGGACAGGATCGACAGAAGATGAACAGAACGTTAACCGTCTACATCGCCGTCGTGGTCGCCGCTGGACTCAGCGTGCTGGCGCTGGGCCTGAGCCGGCCCACCAGCGACGAACTGGGTTGCTGCTAGCCTTGCTGGCGCTGGGCGCGCTGGCTGAGCGCTACGCCGTAGGGTGGTTCAGCAGCGATGTTTCCGTCGGCGTCGTCGCGGTGCTCGTCGCGGCGATCATCGGTGGCTTCTGGGGCGTCGCGCTGGTCGCGCCGGCGATCGTGCTCATCGGGCAGCACGGTGGCGAATCGGCGTGGTACAAGCGCTGGTTCAACGCCGCGGTCTACACGCTGGCCGACGCGGCGTTCGCCTCCTGGTTCTATGCCTTCGACATTGGCGCGACGCCGGAAGAGTGGCCGCAGGTGCTGGCGCCGGCGCTCCTCGGCGCGGTAGCCAACTTCGCGGTCAACTCTGGCCTCATCGCGGCCGCGATCGCGCTGAGCGCGCGCGAGCCGATCGTGAAGCGATGGCAGGAGAGCTATCAGTGGCTGATCCCCCAGTACCTGATCATCGGCCTGACCGCCACTGCTCTGGCGACCGCCTACTACGTCCTAGGCCTCTGGGGGCTGGCCGTCTTCGCGGCGCCGGTACTAGGCGTGCGCCACGCGATGCAGCTTGGCGCAGCAGCCACGTCCCAGCAGGACACCGAGTTGAGCCGGGCCGCGTAGAAGGTTCTTCCAGCGACACAGGCGTCGATCAGTGCTATGCTTAGCGCATGACAGAGTTCGGACTGGCGATCCTGATCATCGGCGCGCTGCTGATCACCGACCGCGACCGGCTGGAGTGGGTGACCGGCAAGGCGCGCGAACTCATGGCCTGGCTCTCGAGCTAAATCCCTTCTTCCTCGGTTGACAGCGCACATTTGTTCTGTTATGCTCGATCTAGAACAGAACGCATGTGCGGCCCTAGGGCCAGAAAGGCTACAGGAGAGCCAGATGAAGCGCCATCGATGTCCAGACTGCGGCGGACCCCTCGTCTACGGAGAGGGCTGCGCCTGCTGCCCCGTCTGCGGCCTTATATCTTCAAGCATCGGCGTCCAGGGCGCCGATGCCGCCCACCCAAGCATCGCCGTCCAGGGCGCAGTAGGCGCTAGTTACTGGCCGCAGCGTTTCAGTCGTCGCAGATCGTCCACAGCGTCCGGGCGTCGATGACGCCGTCCAGGGCGGCGTCATTTATCAAGCATCGGCGTCCAGGGCGCCGATGCCGGCAACGTCGCCTGCGGTGCTGGGGAGCCGGATGCCACCGCAGGCGACAGGACACGGCGCTGCCGCCTACCGGAAGCGCCGATCCAGGCATCACGAAGCCGGCGCGGACAGGACACCAGCCCGATCTCGCCCGTCCCGTTGACACTCCCACTCGATACGGTATGATGGCTTCGAGCCGTGCCCGGCCGCCACTCTTCGCGGCAAGATCCTGAGCCCGGCCGGCCAGACGCAGCGCTGCCTGTAGCGCCGCGCGTGTTCGCAAGGCGTCCCAGCCGGGAAGGAGCCCATGGACGATCTGACCAATCGCATCCTGATCGTGGGCGTTGCGCTCCTCTCGATCTTCCTCATCTTCCTCGTCATTCTCCTCGCCTGGGGCGCTCCCGACGAAAGCATCGATTGGGCCTTCGATCTGGCGAACTACCTGAAGGATCACAACAACACCGAAGCGAAGCTAATCATCACCTTCGGCGGGGTGATCCTGATGCTGTTGGCAACGCTGCTGATCATCTTCGAGGTAGTGCCGCCTGAGTCGAATACGCTGAGCGTGACGAAGGCGGGCTCCGGCGACGTGCAGATCAGCACCGAAGAGGTGGTGCGACGGCTGGAGGAGGAGCTGCAATTGCTCCCGCAGATCAACCATGCGGAGGTGACGATACGCGGGCGCGGGAAGAAGGCGGAGGTACACCTGAACCTCCACGTCACAGCCGATGCCGACCTGGCGGCGACGGCGGACGAGGCCAGCCAGCGGACGCGGGCGCTGATGGAAGATCGCATGGGTCTGGAGCTGGCGCGGCCGCCGCAAGCGGAGATCCAGTATCGAGAGTTGCGCGTCGGCCAACGCGTTGCAGCTGCGCCTAGCGCGGCCACCGCCACGCCCGAAGCGCCACCTGTTGCGGGTCCGCCCGCGCCGGAATCGCCATCGGCGGCGAGCCCGCCCGCGCCGGCAGAGAAACCAGCGGCGCCTGCGGAGGAACCGCCACCGCCAACCGCCACACCCGAAGCGCCACCTGTTGCGAGCCCGCCCGCAGCAGAATCGCCGCCCGAACCTGCCACGAACCCGGACCCGGAAGCCAGCCAGCCACCGCCGGCGATAGAATCGATGCGAGATGAGACAACGGAGACAGCCGAAGAAGATCGTCCCGCCGGCGCCTGAGCGGCTGCCCGCGATCATCGAAAGCCTGCTCTTCGTGGCGGAGGGGCCGCAGGAGATCGGCGCGCTGGCGAAGACGCTGGGCGTGCCGCGCCAGGGCGTGGAGCGCGCCGTCGAGACGCTGGCGGCCTCGGTGGCAGAGAGCGGGCTCTTCGTCCAGCGCATGGGTGACCGCGTGCAACTGAGCACCGCGCCGGACGCCGCCCCCTACATCGAACACTTCTTGGAAGTAGAGTACGGCCATCTTTCCCGAGCCTCGCTGGAGACGCTGGCGATCGTCGCGTACAGGCAGCCGGTGACCCGGGCGATGATCGAAGCGGTGCGCGGCGTCAACTCCGACCACGCAGTATCGACGCTGATCGCGCGCGCCCTGATCGAAGACGTGGGGCGGGCGCCCGGCCCCGGCCGGCCCGTGCTCCTCAGCACCAGCATCCGCTTTCTGGAGTACTTCGGCCTCCAGCGCCCGGACGACCTGCCGCCGCTGCCGGAGTTGGTCGCCGCTGAGGAGGAGCGAACGGGGGCACCGGCGAACGGCGAAGACGGAATCGAAGCGGACGGCGATGAAGCCGCGGCAGAGGACGCGATACCGGAGCAGTATCAGGCGGAGCCGGTCGCGGCGAGCGCCGGCACGCCGGACGAGGAAGATGCTGTGGACCATGAGTCTGCGACCGAAGAACTGACCGAAGTTAGCCACTAACCTGATTTCGACGACAGAACCGCGCGTAGTATCGAGAACCCGGCGATGACCACCATGATAGTCGGCGTTTGCCGGATCACATTAAGACTGCCGGGGAACAGCTCGCTGAAGGACAAGCGCCAGGTAGTGCGCTCGCTGACGACGCGGTTGCGCAACAAGTTCAACATCGCGGTGGCGGAGGTGGCCGACAACGATCGCTGGCAGATTGCCACGATCGGCCTAACCTGCGTCTCGAACGACGCCCGCCACGCGCAAGAGATGCTGGACCGTGCCGTCCAGTTCGTCGAGCAGACCCGCCTGGACGCCGAGCTTATCGACAGCGAGATCGAGGTGGCGCAGGCGTTCTAGCCGCTTGTCGCCGCCCCGCATCAAGAAAGGAGCGACCCATGCCCGCCGTCCTTTACGAAAAGCGCGACCGAATCGCCTACATCACGCTGAATCGCCCAGAGGCGTTGAACGCCTTCAACCACGAGATGCACCAGGAGCTGCGTGAGATTTGGCAGGACTTCCGCCGAGACGACGGCGTCTGGGTCGCGGTCGTCACCGGCGCGGGTGAGCGCGCTTTTTCCGCCGGCGCCGATGTCAAGCAGATGGGCGAACGCGGCTCCGGCCAAGCGTCGCGCAGCTTCTGGGAGACCTGGTTCGGCGACAACCTGCAGACCGGCCTGGAGGTCTGGAAGCCGACGATCGCTGCTATCGATGGCTACTGCCTGGGCGAGGGGCTGACGCTCATCCTCGCCTGCGACTTCCGCATCGCATCGGAGCGGGCGAGCTTCGGCTTCCCTGAGGTGAACCTGGGCATCGCGACGATCGTCGGCGCCGTCCGTGCGCCGAAGGTGGTGGGAATGGGCAACGCGCTCGAGTTGCTGCTCGTCGGCGAGCGGGTGGACGCCCAGCGCGCGTACGATATGGGGCTGGTGATGCGCGTCGTGCCGGCGGGCGAGGCGTTATCGGAAGCCGAGAAGCTGGCGGAGCGGCTCTGCCGCAACGGGCCGCTGGCCATGCGCTGCACGAAGGAGGTGGCCTATCGGTCGCAGCAGATGCCGTTCGGCGACGCCGTGCGCATGGGCGAATCGCTGCGGCGGCTGGTCAACGCCAGCGAGGACGCGCGCGAAGGGCCACAAGCGTTCAGGGAGAAGCGCGCGCCTCAGTTCACAGGCCGTTAGCGGCTGGCGACGATCGTAACGATTGTATCGGCATCGATAGGCGTGCCCGGCGACGGACTCTGCTGGAAGATGATCCCTTCATCCACGTCCGCATTCTCGACTTCGACGACGACGTAGCGCATGCCGGCTTCGGCGAGCGCGGCGATCGCCACGAGCACGTGCTCCGCCTCCAGATCCGGCACGATGCCCTGCTCCACCGTCAGCGGCTGTCGCGGCGCGTCGGCGGGCGGGGTGGGCTGCTCCGCTCCGAAGCCATCCGGCTGCTCGATGGTAGGAGGGCTGGAGACGAGCGTTTCGCCGCCGTCGCCGCGATTCCAGAAGAGCAGCAGACCCACGGCGAGCAGCAGCACAACGACGACCCCCGCCACCGCCCAACTGGCAGAAATCAGCGGGCCCGCCGCCTCGCGGCCTACGTCCGGCAGCGGCGGCAGCTCCGGCTCCGGCCGCGCGCCCGGTAGCTGCTGGACGAACTCCGACCCGTTCAGTCCCAGATACTGGGCGTAGGTGCGCATGAACGCACGGGCGTAGACCGGCGCGGGCAGAACGTGCAGCCTACCCTCTTCCAAGGCCTGCAGGTACTTGCTCGAAATGCGGGTATCGCGCTCCACGTCGCGGAGCGTGAGACCGCGAGCGACTCTCGCTTCAACCAGCCGATTGCCTAGTTCTTCTGTGGACATGAAGGATGCGTCATGCCGACTATAGCCGTGGTTAGGGTTGGGAGCAAGCGTCGCGTTGTGATGGGCGATCTTGAGCGATATGATGAAACCACCCGGACAGATCATAACGAGGAGAAACGCCTGTGCGCGTCCTAGTCATCGGCGGCACGCGGTTCATCGGCCCGCGGGTCGTTCATCGTTTGTGCGATATGGGCCACGACGTAGCGGTGTTCCATCGTGGCGTGACCGAGGCCGGCCTGCCGCCGCGCGTCCAACACCTGCACGGCGATCGGCGCGAACTGGCCGCCCACGCCGCTGCCTTCCGCACGTTCGCGCCGGACGTGGTACTAGACATGACGGCGTTCACGGAGCTGGAAGCTCGCACGCTCGTCGATACGATGCGTGGCCTCGCTGGCAGAATCGTCGTGATCAGCAGCCAAGACATCTATCGCGCCTATGGCGTCTTTTATCGCAGCGAAGAGGGGCCTGTCGACCCGCTACCGGCGAAGGAGGACTCGCCGCTACGCGAGAAGCTCTACCCGTATCGCGGCGACGGCCGCGGCCTGGACGACTACGAGAAGATACTCGTCGAGCGGGCGGTGACGGACGTGCCCGGCCTGCCGGCGACGGTGCTGCGGCTGCCAATGGTCTACGGCGAGGGAGACTATCAGCATCGTCTCCTCTTCGAGCTACAGCGGATGGACGATGGCCGCCCCGCGATCCTGCTAGAGGAGCGTTTCGCCCGCTGGCGCTGGACGCGCGGCTATGTGGAGAACATCGCCGCTGCCATCGCCCTGGCGGTGACCGACGCCCGCGCGACGGGCCGCGTCTACAACCTGGGCGACCCGAATGCTCTAGCGTACGCGGACTGGGTGCGGGTTATCGGCCGCAACGCCGGCTGGGCGCGGGAGTTGCTGCTGCTGCCGGAAGACCGGCTGCCGGCGAGGTTGCGGCCGCTATCCGCTAACTACGAACAACACCTCGTCGCCGATACGGGGCGGATCCGCGTCGAGTTGGGGCAGCGCGAGCCCGTCGCACGGGATGAGGCGCTGGTGCGCACGATCGCCTGGGAGCGCGCGCATCGTCCCCGGGACGTGGGGACGCTGCTGGACTACGCGGCCGAGGACGCGGCGCTGGCGGCCCTGAGGCCGGGCGCCCAGGAGCAGGCCGGCGCTTCCGCTCTGCTACCATAGCGCTATGTGTCGCAGCATCAAGACGTTTCGCCGCCAGGGCGAGCCAGCGACGGACGAGGAGATCGCCGCCGCCGCGCTCCAGTACGTGCGCAAGGTGAGCGGCTATCGCAAGCCCTCGCAGGCGAACGCACAGGCGTTCGACGGTGCAGTGGACGAGATCGCGGCCGCGTCCCGGCGGCTGCTCGACGCGCTGAAGACCAGAAGCGGCTAGAAGGCGCCTAGAAGACCTCCGGGCACCAGGGGAGCGGCTCCCAGGCGAAGAGTGCGTCTGCGCGCCGGATCGCCGCGTCATCGCCGCGCACGCGCCCGGCGTGGCGTAGCGTCGAAAGGCGCACGCCGCCCAGCAGCGCGGCGCTCAGGTCGGCGACGCTGAGCGTGAGTTCCGCCTCGGCTGTCGTCGTTTGGCAGCGGGCGCCGTCTGGCCCGGCCTCTAGCTCGTACGTGCCTGCCGTCCAACCGCAGAACTCGTCCTCCACCTGGAAGACCACGCGGCCTTCCGCAGCATAGCTTCGGCCCTCCAGTGCGGCGACAACGTCGACGATGCGCAGCCAGAGCGAATCGTGCGGATGGCGCACCAGGCGGCGCGGGTCGGCGAGCATCCAGAGCAGCGGCTCGTCGCTGCGCCGCAAGTGCGCCCGAATCTCGGCGATCAGGTCGACGCCGAAGAGGTAGCTCCAGAGTCCAGCGTAGGCTTCGTTGGTGGCCGCCATCAGCTCCTGAATCGCCAGCGTGCCGTTCGGCGCGCCGTTCTGGTTGTCGCCGCGGATGCGATAGCGAGCGTAGCCCTGGGCCTCGCCGTCCACTTCATGGAGAGCGAAGAAGCGCTGGGAGAAGGCGCCGCCGCTATCGCGTTCCGGCAGGGAGTGGTTCTGCCACCACGTCTCGCTGCGGGTGTACATGCCGGGGTGCTCCACCCGTACGCGATCGTAGACAGCCGGATAGCTCTTCAACGCCTCATCCCTATCGATCAGCCGTGTCTGGCCACAGGCGGGTGGCTGGCTGGCCAACTGCGTGCGCGTGCGGTCGATCTTGAGATCAACACCGTCCGCAGCGAGGCCGTAGCCGTAGCGGCCATAGATGACGCTCTCGGACGCCCAGAGCGCGGCGAACGGCTCGCCGCGGTCGCGCACGTCGCCGAGCTGCTGGCGCATCATGCCGCTGAGCACGCCTCGCCGCCGGTGCGTCGGCCTGACGGTGATCCAGGTAACGCCGGCGGTGGGCAGCGACCCACCCGGCACGGTCATACCGAACGAGAAGATGCCGGCGGTGCCGACGATCTCCGCGCCATCGAACGCGGCAAGGGTGCGGTCGTACTCGCAGAGGGCCAGTAGACCCTCGGCATATTGAGGCTTCGCGACGGGGGAGCCGAAACCGATGGCCATCGATTTCGTGAACGGTTCGAACTCGTCGGGCGTGATCGGGCGAATGGCGATGCTCACTGCGGCCTCCCGTTGGAGATGCGTTGTCGGTGCGGGGGCAGTGTAGCAAGTTGCACCCTCACCCCCTAGCCCCCTCACCCGCGGTTCGAACACGAGGACATGCGCAAGGGAACGGCCCTCACCCCTGTCCCCCTCTCCCGCGGGGAGAGGGGCGATCCACATCCAAGCTCTCTCCTAACCACGCCGTGGGGTGGGGGTGAGGGACGCAGGCACCACGGACTGTCCTCCAGACGCGGATCCGCCTGCGAGGAAAGTCGGCGGTTTAGGCATATATTGAGCGACCGCAAGCGGGAGGTGGAGGTGGCCTCGGGGGCGTATTCGCGCGAGTGCGTCTGCTTCCCAATTGCAGGGGCACACTAAGCGCTGGCCTGACTGCCATTGCACGCAGTTGACCATTCTAGCGCACGGACGTATAATTGCGAAGCTGGAGGATGGCGAACGATCCTATGAGAACAGCGTTGCTCATAAGTCTAGCAGCCCTATTGGCCATTACTCTAACCAATGGCGCTTCCTCAATGAAGTTTGGCCCAACGCCATCATGGGCGGCACTCTTCGGCGACGCCAACTGTGACGGAAACGTTAACGCCCTAGACGCAGCGCTGCTCCTGCAGCTTAGTGCCGGCCTCATTACAACGCTTCCCTGCGCAGACAAGGCGGACGTGAATGGAGACGGGACGCTCAATCCACTGGACGCGGCTTTGGTACTTCAGTTCAGTGCCGGCCTGCTCCAATCGATAGGCCCCGCACACACGCCCACACCCACAACTCCTCCAACAGCGACAAGTACGAGTACGCCCGCTCCAACAGCTACGTTCACGCCAACGTTGGTTCCAACTTCAACACCAACGCCGGCTGCAACATCCACCCCCGTTGACACACCAACCAACACGCCCACAGCTACACCCACGCCGACTCCCATCGTTCTCAGCGGTAACGGGCAGGAAGCAACAAGCATCTTCCAACTGAAGAACGGACTCACGATCTTCGACATGAAGCATGACGGGAACTCCAACTTCGCGATCTGGCTACTAGATGGAACCGGCGACATGATCGATCTCCTAGTGAATGAGATCGGCGGATTCGATGGCTCCACGGTGATCGGACTCGATGATGCCGGGGGCTACTTGCTAGACATTAGTGCTGACGGGAATTGGAACGTCACGATTGAGCAGCCACGAAACGTAAGCGGCACTTCTCCGCCGCTAAACATTAGTGGGCACGGGCAGAGCGTATCGCAGTTCATAAGCCTGCAAGGAGGCCTCGCGCGCTTTGAAATGACCCATGACGGCAATTCCAACTTCGCCATTTGGCTGTTCGAGGACGACGGTTTGAGAGTCGATCTTCTCGTCAACGAGATCGGCGAATTCGACGGATCAACCGCTATTGGTGTTGACGACGGCATCTACATCCTCGACATCTCAGCAGATGGCAACTGGAAGATCGATATAACTCAGTAGAGCATCATCACGACTGCGGCGCGTTCTCTTCCGCAGCCACTCCACGAGTACACCTGAGGCAATGCCCTGCCTGGGCTTCGACATCTGAGTACTGACGGCTGCCGCCAACAGCTCTTCCCGCTATCATGGCCGTAACGCACCCCAACCATAGGAGACAGACCATGCCAGACCTCGATTTCGATTCCCTGCCCTCTTACGCGGAGCTGTGTGAGCGGACGGACGCGCCCGAGGGCTCGGCCTGGGGGCTTTTCGGTGCGGACGACCAGCTCGGCACGATCAACTTCCTGACGCCGGAGCGCATCGCGGCCGCCGCGCGGCTGGCGCAGCGGGGCGACGTCTTCCGGCTCGACCTGCCGCTACACCTGCCTGACCCTCCGCTGTTCAATCGCGGCAGCTACCGGCAGACGATCCACCGCTCGGAACGGCGGCGCATGGGCTGCGACGACCACCTGGACAACTTCTACCTCCAGGCCTCCAGCCAGTGGGATAGCCTGGCCCACGTCGGCCACGAAGAGCACGGCTTCTACAACGGCGTCCAGCCGGAGGAGGTGACCGGCGAGGAGGGCTCGAAGAACGGCCTGGACCACGCGGCGAAGCGCGGCATCGTCGGCCGCGGCGTGCTGCTCGATGTGGCGCGGCATCTGGAGGGCGCGGGCCACCCGTTCGATGCCATGTCGACGCGGGCGATCACCGTCGCGGAGCTGGACGCGACCGCCGGCGCGCAGGGCGTCGCCCTCGAATCGGGCGACATCCTGCTGGTGCGCACCGGCTGGGAGCGGGCGTATATGGCTGCCGATCAGTCGACGCGAAACGCCATCGCGGACGATCTGCACGCGCCCGGGCTGGAGGGCAGCCCGGAGATGGCAGGCTGGCTCTGGGATCATCGAATCGCCGCCGTGGCGTCGGACTGCCCGGCGCTGGAGCCGTGGCCGTGGGACCCGGAGAAGGGCTCGCTGCACGTGCGCGCGCTCTGCTACCTGGGCATGCCGTTCGGCGAGCTGTGGAGCCTGGAGTCGCTGGCTGACGACTGCGCGACGGACGGCATCTACGAATTCCTGCTAACATCTGCGCCGCTGTACCTGCGGGGCGGCATCGGCTCGCCGCCGAACGCGCTGGCGATCAAGTGAGCGAAATGAAGAACCAGGACACTCACTCCATATATGCGAGGTCTGGAGTAGGTATCCTGGCTCTTGCGGCGGGCATTCCACAGGAGGGGGAGCAATTCCCGTGGTGTACCCTTCGATTCCACTATAAGGCGAAGGTGTTAAAAAATGACTAACAACTCGATAAGAAGCTACACGGGTTCCTGGGTATGACTGAGAAACAGCTAGCCGAACGTATTGCTGCGCTCTCCGGCAGCGCCCGCCGGCTGCTGGACTATCTGGCGATACTCGATGGCCCGGGCCGATACGCCGTGCTCCGGCATCTGGCGCGCGCGACGGAAGAGGACATGGTCGTCGACCTGCAGGAGGTCGTCGAAGCCGGGCTCGTCATGGTGGCCAAAAACGACCCGAACGCCTACGACTTCACGGACGAGGAGCTACGTCCACACCTGCTAGCCAGAATCGGAGACATGCGGCTGCCGAAGCTGCGCGCCCGCGCCCAGGCGGCGCAGCGCCGCGTCTCCGGCGACCTGCGGCTGGAGCCGTAGGCCGCGCCCTTGCGGCGCCCTGGACGGCGCAAGCACACTAACGACGCGCAGCGGCGCGTCTCCGGCGACCTGCGGCTGGAGCCGTAGCAGGCACAGAGACGCATGCGGCGCGGGGCCTTGCGCCGCGCCGGGCGCCCCCACCATAATGACGGCGCATCATGGCAAGTACGACCGTCTTCTGGAACGCGACGCTGATCGACGGCACCGGCCGCGACCCGCAGCCTGGCATGGCAGTCGTCGTCGAGGGCGAGCGAATCACGCGCGTCGCCGCCAACGACTCGTTTGAGCCCCCGCGCGACGCCGAGAGGATAGATTGCAGCGGCCTCTGCCTGATGCCCGGCCTGACGGACGCGCATACGCACCTCGGCATCGTCGGCACGGACATGGCCGGAGCGAAGGTGGAGCCGGCAGGCATATTAGCCCTCCGCATCGCGAAGGTGATCGAGGAGACGCTGGACGCTGGTTTCACCACCGTGCGCGACGGGGGCGGCATCGACGGCGGCTGGGCGCACGCGGTCAGCTCCGGCCTGCTGCGCGGGCCGCGCATCCTTGCATCTGGCGCGATGATCTCGCAGACGGGCGGCCACGGCGACTGGCGGCCTCGCTTCTCCGACGACCCGCCTCGCCAGACCGTGCCGGGGCTCTTCGCCTTTCCGGAGCTGTGCGATAGCCCTGCCGCCGTCCGCCGCGCGGCCCGTGAGCAGCTTCGTCGCGGCGCGACACAGCTCAAGGTGATGGCGTCGGGCGGAGCGATGTCGCCGACGGACGAGCTGGAGCACTCCCAGTTTACCGTCGAGGAGCTACGCGCCGCCGTAGAGGCGGCGGAGGCGGCAGGCACCTACGTCCTCGCCCACGCCTACGCGCCGCCGGCGATCCGGAACGCGCTGGAAGCGGGCGTGACGTCGATCGAACACGGCAACTTCCTCGATGAGGAGACAGCGGCGGCGATCAAGTCGAAGAACGCCTGGCTGGTGCCGACGCTCGCCACGTATGAGTTGATCGACCGCTTCGGCGAGGCCGGCGGTGTGCCGGAGACGAACCTGCGCAAGATTCGCCAGGCGAAGGCGCGCGGCGAAGAGGCGCTGCGCATCGCGCAGGATGCCGGCCTGCAGATAGGCTCGGGCTCCGACCTACTGGGCCCGATGCAGCCGATGAAGACGACAGAGCTGACACTGAAGTCGGCCGTGATCGGCGTGATGCCGGCGATCGTCTCCGCCACACAGAGCAACGCTCGGCTATTCCGGATGGAGGAGCGCATCGGAACGGTAGAAGAAGGGAAGTGGGCGGACCTGATCGCCGTTCAGGGCAACCCGATCGATGACATCACCGTACTGGAGCCGGCAGAAAACGTGCGGCTGGTGATGAAACAGGGCAGCGTTGTGAAGCGGCTGATGGAATGAGCGAACGACGGCAGCGCGGGCTACAGTTCTACGTGGCCAACGTCTCGAACCGGATAGCGCAGCAGATCGCTGGCGACTTCGCCGAAGTGGGTGGCGTCGCCGGTCGTGTAGAACCGGTAGAACGGCTTGCCGTGCTGCGCGAAGGCGTCGCGCTCGGCTAGAAGCTCGCGGACGCGGCGGGCGACGGGCCGCGACGGGTCGAAGACGCTGATCCCGGGGCCGAGGATACGCTTGATCCGATGCCGCAGGAACGGGTAGTGCGTGCAACCCAGCCCGACCGCATCGACGTTGCTGTCGCGAAGCGGTGTCAGGTGCCGTTCCAGCAGCGCCGTCGCCTGGCGGCTGCGCCCCTCCCCGGCCTCCACTAGGTCCTCCAGACCATCGCAGCCGATGCGCAACACACGCTTGTCCGGCGCGTACTCCTGGATCAGGCCGGTCAGGTAGGCGCTCTCCGCAGTGGCAGGGGTGGAGAGGACAGCGACTGTGCCGGTGTGGGTGCGACTGGCAAGCGTCTTGACGACCGGGACGACGCCCACGAACGGGATGTCAGGGAACGTCTTGCGCAGGTGATCGATTGCGTAGACGGTCGCGGTGTTGCAGGCGACGACGACGATCTTCACGTCCTGGCCTATTAGATAACGGACGATGCGCGTCGTCAGGTCGTGCAGCTCTTCGGTCGACTTCTCGCCGTAGGGAACGTGGCCGCTATCGGCGAAGAAGATGAGGCTCTCTTTGGGGAGCAGCCGTTTCGTCGCGCGCCAGATCGTGAGGCCGCCAACTCCGGAGTCGAAGAGACCGATAGGCCGGTCGTCCATGAATGCATTGTAGCACGCGGGCAGAGGGCTGCCGGCGGGAGGGGGTGTAGGGGTAGTGTAGCACGAGGGCGGTACCACCGACTGAAGTCGGCGGCTTGGTGGGCATCAGAGAAGGCCACGCAAGCATAACGTAGGCGAGGGTCTTTAGACCCTCGTATGACCGCCGTCGGGGTCTGAAGACCCCCGACCTACAGGGACGGTCGCCTAACCCTGCAGCAGCGCGGCGCGGCCGGCGTACCGGGCAGAGGCGCCAAGCTCTTCTTCGATTCGCAGGAGACGGTTGAACTTGGCCGTCCGTTCGCCGCGCGCGGGCGCGCCGGTCTTGATCTGGCCGGCGCCGGTCGCCACGGCGAGGTCGGCGATTGTCGTATCCTCGGTCTCGCCGCTGCGATGGCTGATCACCGCGGTCCAGCCGGCGTCGCGCGCGGTTTCGATCGCCGCCAGCGTCTCGGTCAGCGTGCCGATCTGGTTCAGCTTGATCAGCACCGAGTTGCACGCCTTCTCCCGGATGCCGCGCTGAATGCGCTCGACGTTGGTAACGAGCAGATCGTCGCCGACGAGCTGGACCTTGTCGCCCAGCCGCTCCGTGAGCCGGCGCCAGCCCGGCCAATCATCCTCGGCCATGCCGTCTTCGATGCTGACG
>JADFKB010000050.1 GCA_022565155.1 Chloroflexota bacterium
ATCGTCGGCAAGGATGAGAACGTCCTCCGAGACATCCTTGGTAACCCGATCGGAGCCGCGTGGGACGTTGTCACTGCCATCTTCACAGGACAGACGGGTGGGCGTATTGAGGAGGCGATCGGGACGGCCGTCTACGCGAACGCCATCCCCGATCCCTACCTGCGCTACCAGATGGCCGGTCGGCTGTTCGCTAACCGGCTCAACCCTTGGGACCTGGAGAAGACGACCGAACGCGATACGATGATCGAGGTCGAGCGGATCGTGGCGGCGGAGTTAGACGGTCCCGCTGCCGCTGACGAACTGGAGCGCTACTTCGCCGAGGACCCGTTGAACGCCTCTGCCCACTTCGCCAACCTGATCGGTCTGGTAGGCACCGACCCACTCAACTTCTTCCCGGTGTCCTGGATAGCGAAGCCTGTCAGCATCCCGCTGCGCGCTGTTGCTGGCCCCGGTGTTCCTCTGAGCCGTCTGCTGAGGCTGTTTACTCCGGCCGGGCGGCGCATCGTTCGCGGTGCCGATCAGACGCCGTTCACCGAGGCGAATATCAAGAAGGTTTCCCGCCTCGACGGCGTTAGGCGTCTGGCACAGATGCCGGAAGAGGCGTACCGGAGTCAGCTCTGGAAGGAGCCAACGAAGGGCATCACGCGCCTGCTCTTCACACAGCCCGCCAACCTCTTCGCCGATGAGGTACGGGTCGTCCTGGAGCGCCGCCTCGATCCGATCGCCCACCTGCTTGTCGAGGATATAGGAAAGGTCGCCGACATCTCTGAGACGTTCAAGGCGGGGGTGCCGACTGAGTGGGTGGCGGCGAACATCCCTGATTTTCTCAGCCACCCGCGCATGGCCGATCTCAGTGCCCGCATTGCTGGGGAGAAGTCGCCAGTGTTCGACAAGGCGTTGGAGCGGATCGTTTCGACCTTCGACGACTGGACGGAGCGCGGTCTGCTGAGGCTCGACGCGACGCCGGATGAGATCCTCAAACTCCGTGCTGCGGGTGAGAAGGTGGTCGGGGCGGATGCCGCGAAGCAGCTCGTCACGGCCTTCCTCTCCCAAGAGGCCCATACCTTTGCCAACCAGACGCAGCAGGCGCTCTGGCGCACGACGAAGATGGGGAAGTTCATGCAGCAGTGGTGGTTCCCGACGACGGGCCTACTCAAGGGGGCGACTGCCCTCACGAGCCTCACTACCCCCGGCTTCGTCTGGCTGAACGTCGTCTCGAATACTGTCCGGCTGATGTGGCACTCGGCGTTTCGTCCTCGGTTGGGTGCCTCGACGCTGGCGCGTTCTTTCTGGTTGGAGAGCAGCACCGTCCTCAAGACTGGCGGTGGCTACCCCCAGCTCTGGACGGATCTGCTGCGACAGGGGTTCGGGATGACGCCGCTGGACGCCGAGCGGACGGTCTCGAAACTTACAGGAGCGCACGATATTCTCGGTACGGCGCTCTTTGCTACCGATGACGTTCTGCTGGATGACTCCTTGGAGCTGATTCAGAAGGCGATGCTCCAGCCCGCTAAGGAGATCGGTTCCCGTAGCCGCCTGATCGACAAAGTTATGTTTCCTGTCTATGTCGCTGGCCGTGTCGACAAGGCGACCCGCCGGGCGACCTTTATGATGGAACTCCAGCAGCAGATCCATCTGGGGACGGCACCGGGCGGTGCGTTCCGCAACCTGTTCGGACCGATGCGCGACAGGATGACTGCCGCAGGCCGGACGGTGAAGGAGATCGATCTGGCGGAGAACGTCTTCGCCGACGAGATCGGTTCCTACATGCTCGGCACGAAGAAGCTGCCGGAGGGTGTCAATCAGGTAGATGGGGAGTTCATTGGGCAGTTACTCGAAACGCGGATCGGGAAGATCGAGGATGGTGTGGCGTCGGGTATTCTCTCTGCCCACGACTACACTCGGCGCTTCGCGCGCACAGTGCTCGGCCATACCGACCCGAAGGCCGAAGTGTTTGCCACGCGCGACTTGCTGGAGGTATCGACGTTCCTCAACGACGACATCCTGCCGCTGCTCGACGAGGCACAGCGCGTTGGGACGCCGGAGGCTGTGGGGGAGGTGCTCAAGAAGATCGATCGGTTGATGGAGGCGAAGGCACTAGAGTACGACATTCCGACGGACATCGCCCGTCAGATGGCCCGGCTGCCGTCGGTGATACGCGGGAAGACGATCTACTCCGGTTCGCTGCGTGTGACGAACGAATCCCTCCGCTTGGACATGGTCGACAACGTGACGATCCTCGACCGGATGATCGGCATCGTCAAGGGGGACGCTTGGCCGAACAAGACGCAGAGCGTCTGGGGTCTCGCTAGGCGCTGGGGAGAGGTCGCGCAGGCGGCGACTACCGAGAACATCCGTCGTCTCAGAGTGATCCAGAACATCTACGACGACCTTGCGGAAGCCGGGATTGAGCGCGTCAGCCGTGGCGACATCGTCCCGGCGGCAGTTCTCTCTAAGCTACCTGAAGACATCGTCGCCGGTCGGGAAGCTATTACCATTGGTGCGATCTGGGACGATTACTTTGCCATACGGACGGAGTCGTTCGATGAGATGTATAAGTTCGTCGAAGAGACCGTCCGTAAGACCTCAGAGGCCCATGCCGACATCATTAGTGAGCTGAGGAAGTTCACGAACGATACGTTCTCTAAGCACCAGAAGATCATCAGCGAGGCGCTCACCGACGGTGGCGATGACGCCTGGAGCGTGGCGGGCGAGAAGATCCGTCGCCTCTATCAGGGGGCAGCGCCGAAGCGGGCTGCTATCGCCGGTCTGCCGGTCACCGACCTCCCGAAGGCGCAGCAGCTCATGGACCCGTCCGCCGTGCTCGCGCGGGAGGTACACGAGTTCAAGGACTTCTTTATGAAGGAGCTGGGCCAGGACATGGAGAAGCTCCTGAAGGGCGAACTGCGCGTTGTGGACGAGGAGGTGCAGGCGCTCCGTACAGCCGTCGGCGACGTGCGCGGCAACTGGCCGGACACGCGCGACACATTGCTCGCCAACGCGCGCATGGCTACCGACTTCGTCATGCTCAACTACCTCGATCAGTACGGGATCGACCGCATTGCCCAGACGGTCTTCCCCTTCGAGTTCTGGCCGACCCGCGATGCCTTCAACTGGGCGATCCGTGGTGCGCGCGCGCCGGGCGTCTTCGGTGCGCTGACGATCGCCATGTTCAACACGCAGGAGATCGCCAAGCAGTACGGCTACCCGCAGCGTCTCCAGAACCGCATCCCGATCCCAATCCCCGGCCTCGGGGAGTTCCTGGCGAAGATGCCAGGCATCGGACAGATGTTTGAGGACGGCGACTTTGCTCCGGTCTACTTCATCGACCCGATGCGGTTCATCTTCCCCTACACCTTCCTGCGAGACGGCTACGACGATGAGGCGCGCCGCAATACACCTGCGGGGAAGGTGCTCGACTTCTTCCAGAACTCGACACCGCTCAACCTCGGCCCGTTTCAGAAGTTCGCCTTCCGTAACGCTGGGCTGCTCGACAGGGACGCCTGGCGCTCGACACAGCTCTCCGGTGGGCCGTTTGGTATCCCGCTCACTCCGGCGGCGCGTGCGGCTGCGCGCTGGCTCTTCACGGGCGACACCGAGGCGATCTCAGAGGAGGAGCAGGGCCTCTTCCTGGAGAAGGGCCACTTCGGGCCGAAGTTGCTGCGTGACATCCTCGGTCTGGATGACGACCGCTTTGCCGTCTGGCGGGCTGAGCGGGCGATGTCTTCTCTGGTGCTGACGGGCGAACTGATTCCTGGTGCCCCGAAGGAGGAGCAGCTCCAGAAGGCGTGGATCGCCATCAAGACGCACAAGGGCCCTGAGTGGCGTAAGGCCGTCAAGGCCAGCCTCTCCGAATCGAACCTCCGCAAGTTCACGTCCTACATCGGCTTCCCGCTCGGCGACATCGTCGGCGTCAACGAGGGCGAGCTGGTCTGGTTCGGCCTGAAGGCGATCTTCGGTGAGGCGTCGCGCAACGGCGACCTCGACGAGTTCTTCGAGAAGTACCCGGAGTTCGAGATACGCTCGGCGACGGTGCGTGGTCTCGACGACCCACAGGCCCGGCAGGAGGCGATCGACACCGAACTGTACTACCAAGGGATCGACCGCTACGTCGAGCGGCCATTCGAGAAGGCCGTTATGGATCTGGAGCAGGAGCGCGACAGGATTCAGGTGCTCACGCAGACACAGCCCGTCCGCGACCAACTCTCGGTGCTCAACGCCGAGCTGCGGACGATCAGGGAGGAGAAGGAGAGGCGGCGCGGCGAACTGGACATCGCCTTCCCCTTCCGCGAGCGCGAGCTGTCCCTCAACCGCAACCCGCGCGGCCGCGCGCTCGTGCAGATCCGCACCGACTGGTTCGCCATCGAGCGTGAGGAGGGCGAGGAGTTCGATCAGTTCCTCTTCCGCCGCGAAGAGTTCCTCAGCCAGTTCCCGACGGTGACGGATGTGATCGAGTACGAGCGCCTGTGGCAGGAGATGGAGACCCAGTTCATGCTGACGCGGATCACGACGTCGCGCGAGCGCGACCTGGCGTTCGAGAACAACGACTTCGCCCGCGCCGGGCGGCTCGCCGACGAGCGCGATGTGATCCTCACCGAGCTGCACAACCAGGCACGCGGCCTGATCTCGCGTCGGGATGTTGAGAGCTTCCTGGCGACGTTCGCCTGGCCGAAGACGCCCGCACAGCGCGAGTGGGAGCAGGCCGACGCGCTGAAGGACCTCTGGTTTACGTTGACGGCGCGCGGCTCGCCGTTCACCAGCAGGGAGCGGGGAGCGATCAGTGCCTACTTCCGCAGCCTCCCGATCATGCAAAAATACTTCCCGCTCGAGGTGACGGAGTTAGCTGATCTGACGATCGAACAGCGCTTCGCCATCCTCCGCCGCAAGGACTTCTGGAGCACGTACTTCGGCTTCCGCGACGGGAAGACGCAGCTCGACTACGCGCACATGATGAAGCCGGTCGTCGACGAGGCCAACCGTCTCCTTGGGCTGCCACCGCTGACGATCATCGACATCGCCCCGTACCCTGTCGAGGCGTCCGGCGACCCCCTCTTCGACCACATCGAGATGGCTGCCGCCCTGCACAGGCGCGAGGGGATCGACGAGGACGAGCAGCTCTCCGACGAGGAGCGTGAGGAGCTGGAGCGCCTGCTGGCGACAGTCAATCTCGGCGACGACGAACCGACGCTCACGTCGGATGACATCTCCCGTTTCTTGGCTCCGTACTCGGTGGAGGATCCGGTAGCCCCTTGACAGATGGCGGCTGAGTCTCTAAGCTCACTAATTAGAATAGGAGGTGGGTCATGGGACTTGGGACACGACTCCCTGACACGACACAGGGCGACGGCGTCAAGGTCGTTGAGCCTGGAAGCGCCGACGATCCTTTCTCGAAGGGATCTGCCGCTGACCAGCCGCCAGTATCACCTGAAGGTGGTGCGGCTCCGGCTGCCAACGCAGGTCCGGCGGGAGAGGGCGATACGAGCACTCCAGCTCCAGCGCCGACAGAACCGACGTCCACTCCGACATCCGAGCCGCCTACGGCTGAAGGTCAGCCGCAACCGTCACCGCCTGCTCCGGCGGCGACGGAGACACCGGCAACACCGGCAACACCGGCGGCAACGGAGAAACCACCGGCTCCAGGAGCGACTCCCACGGAACCCGCGCAGGCCCCGGCAGGCGATACTGATACCGCCGTGCCGATCACGCAGGCGCAGTTCGAGGAGTTCAAGAAGGAGCAGGAGAAGCAGCATCAGGACCAACTCCGAACGCAGCAGGCAGGACAAGATCGCGCAATGGCCGCTCAGAGGAAAGAGCTGGAGGACATTCGTGCCGAGTCCGTGCAGGCGCGTGAGGAGGTGCGCGAGATCAAGCTGCATGGTCTGTCGGAGGACGAGCAGGCGAAGCTCAAGAAGCAGTGGGAGGCCGACGATCGCCTTGAGGGCATCGACGCCTACCGCGACCAGGTCGAGGGATACCACGACGATGTGGACCTCATCCGCCTCCTGAACGAGTACGGGCAGTACGGCGTTACCGAGGACGAGCTGAAGGAAATCCCGATGGAAGAGCGCGAGCTGGTCTGCTCGATGAAACGCTCGACCTACTGGGAGGATATTGCGACCGGGAAGACGAAGCCGTCCGAGACCAAGAATGGGCAGCCCTCTTCCGGCCAGCCTCCTCCCACTCAGCCCTCTACGGCGACGAAAGAGCCTGTATCACCCGCCGGGGCTTCGGCCCCATCCGATGCGGGAGGCAGTGGGGCACCGCCCCAGCCTCCTAAGTTCAATGACACGCAAGGACCCGACGCAATGGCCGAGAACATCGGCCAGGGCTGGGAGACGCCAACACCAGCACGTCGGGGGTAAACTCTCAGGAGTAACAACACATGGCTGGCACGCTAACGACGCCGCGTGTCGCCGGTATCGCTGATTCCGGTTTCCCGGCCGAGATCGACGCCTCGGTGAAGATCCGCTGGGTAGACGACCTGTTGATCAACATGAGCGAGAGGTCTGCGGACCTCCTGAAGTACCTCGGTGGTACTTCTGGCTTCATGTTCAACAACACCAAGGTCGAGTGGGTGGAAGACGACCCGTGGAACCGCCGACCGACGCTGGGGGCGACCCCGCTGTCGAACGCCGGTGACACGACTCTGACGCTCGCTGCCGGAACCACGCACAGGTATCCGGTCGGCACAATCTTCAAGAACATTGACAACTCATCCCTCGCTGGCGAGCTGGTCCGCGTGACCGGCCACCCCGGCGACCCCGACCTCACCGTGGTCCGCGACATCACGGCGGCTGGGGCTGAGGGGGCCTGGGCCACTGGCGACGAGGTCGTAGTGGCAGGCTTCTCGATGGATGAGAACGACGAGTGGGTCGCTCGTCCGACAGCGATCTTCAACCTGCCGTTTAACTACGCGCAGGTGGCCCACGTCGCGGCTGACGTCACCTATCGGCGTCAGGAGACAGCGCTCTACGGTCTGCGCGGTACGGACCTGGATAAGGTCAGCGCCGACACGACCGCTGAGCAGTTCGTGGCGATCGAGCAGGAAGCGGCCCACGGGTCGCGGTTTGCCGGTACGTCCACGGTCCCGGCGATGTTCGGTGGACTCGTCCACTTCATTACGGACGCGAACGGCGCGCAGGTCACCGACCTGTCCGGTGCCGCGCTGACCCGTAAGGACATCGACGACAAGCTCCAGGACCTCTACTACGAGGTCGGCTCGGAGAAGATGGCAATGACCATCCTCATCAGCGCCTGGGGCAAGCGGAAGATCACCTCGTTCTTCAGTGCCGCCGAGCGGCTGGGGCCGGGTGCGTCACAGGCTGGTGTGGCAATCGATCGGTTCCGCACCGAATGGGGCGACATCGACGTGCTGATGCACACGGCGCTCTCGAAGGGTGAGATGTACTTCATCCGCAGGGAGCTGAACAAGATCGGCCACCACGGTTCGCGTGGGCGTCCGCACCTCGAAGAGGCCGTTGCCATTGGCTCCGGCGGTCAGACGGGTCCGTTCGTCCGTCGGATCTTCTACTCTGACCTGTCCATGCTCTGCAAGGGCGTTCAGGGCGAAGGCCGCATCCACAACTTCTCGCAGTCCGCGTAACACGGGGGCTGGGAGGGAGATAAGCGGATGGTGCAAAACGCAATCACAGGTCGGGAAGAGAGCGTTATCACCGAGCACTCCGTCGGGGTTCGCCCCGGCGGGGATGCTCGGAGACGCCAGGCTGTCTACGACTACGTCTTCTCGCGTGACGGAGGGGCCGTCGGTACCTTCCTCATGCGGGGGCCTGTCCTTCCCGACAACGCTATTATCACGGACGCCTACATCGACGTCGTCGTTGTCCCGACCTCTGACGGCGCGGCGACGATCGGCCTCGGCTTCGCGTCGACAACCGACATCAACGCAGAAGACGCTATCAGCGGTGCTCCCTGGAGTTCTACGGGACAGAAGGACGCCGACGCTGGGCCAGAGCCCGGTACTGAAGGCGGCTACATTAAACTTGCATCCGCTGTGGGCTTGCAGATCACCATCGGGACTGCGGCTCTGACGGCGGGACAATTCTATGTCATCGTCAACTACGACGTGACCGAGTAAGGAGGAAAGCATGGGTGGCGCAATGAGTCTTCCAGGAGTCATCAGCGAAGTCGATCGTTATCTGCGGTCGCCGACGTTGTTGGGTCCCCAGTCGGGGGTAGAGGACAGCCCACACGGGCAGGGGATCCTGCTCCCGAACATTTTCTTCGTCGACCCGTCTGCGGGGAGCGACGGCAACAGTGGCCTCGATCCTCGTAGGGCACTGCTGACGTTGCAGGCCGCGATCGACCTGTGTGTCGCTAATCGAGGAGACATCATCCTCGTCCAGCGGGGCAACCTGACCGTAACCGAGACCATCGCCTTCAACAAGGCTGGGATCACCGTGATCGGTCAACAGTTCGGGATAAGCCCGTTCGCTCATGGAGAAGAGATCTCCGTTCTGGCGGATGCGGCCTTCACTGATGGCCCGGTGGCGACCATTACGGCGACGTGTGCCATCCACAATATGGCCTTCGTCAGCCGGGATACTGGTGCCACCTTCTTCGCCGGTGCCGCCATGCTGATCGGGGGGTTGGCGACTGCCTTGCCTTTCGGTGTCCACATCCAGGGCTGCCGGTTCCCGAAGTGGAACGTGTCCAACCGGATCGGGATCGCCATCGAGGGATCGAGCGACGTCCTGATCGAGGATTGCGACTTCGAGGGTGTGGGGGCAGACTTTGACTCCGGCATCTACGTGCAGGGAGCATGTCAGAACCTCACGATCCGCCGGAACCACTTCCGCGACTGTACCTTTGGTGTTGAGTTCGGTGCCTTCGCGGGCGGTGGACCACACGTCATGCTTGGACCGGACAACGTGTTCGAGGACGGCAAGGTCCTCAGCGCGAGCAACGCCGCGACGGGACTCGTGTTTGGCAGCTACAGCGAGGGCGCGACCGATGGTGGGTCCTACAACGCTACGGTGGACACCCTGAACGCCCTCGGCCTGGTCTTCTCAGACATGCACTACGCCGAGTAACCGAGATGGCTGAACCTGAGTATACGGGGAGTTTTCGGACCGCCATCTTCCGGGTGGGAGATGAGCCGGAAGCCCCCGTCATACTCAAGACCTTTTTGACGGTCACCCCGGTTCAGGGGATGCACGTCAGCCTGAAGGACCTGGGGGGAAATGAGACGAAGTACGTGGTGACGGATGTGACCTTCTCGCTGGAAGCGAAGCTCACAGGCGAGGAGATTCCCAGGCCCTACTACGAACCAGTCATCTATGTCGATCTTGCCGAAGTGGTGTAGAGATCACTGTTTACGAAAGGAGACCGAGAGCCATGCGTGATGAGACCAATGGGGGGCCGTCTCAGGGACCAATGACTTACAACACAGACGTCCCTGGACGTGTAGATCCCACCCAACCAACGGAGGAGCCGGTAGTGGACGCAGCGGCCGGGTCCGAAGAGTCCCCGTCTGCGGAGAAAGAAGACGGCGAGGAGTAGGAGCGTGTTATGGGCTACTTAGACCGGGCTGTCTTCGTGCCGTGCCTCCTCGACATCAGTGAGGACGCGGACACGTCACAGCCTGTCGCCATCAACGGCTACGAGATCATTGGGGTCATTACTCCTGATACCCTAGACGGGGGAACGAACGACATCGACAGCATCGAGATCGATCCCGGTAACGGCACGTTCTACGCCCCGCTCGGTGAGGATGGAGCAGCCATCGACATCCAGATGGACAACATCGGTACGGACGAGTACCTCACCCTGGCCCCGATTACGGTGATGCGACAGAAGCTCGTCGGTGCCCGTGCCCGTCTCCAATTCTCCGAGGCGGAAGATGCCGACCGTACCTTCTACCTCGTTCTCGTAGCGTTGCCGGGGAGTGCAGACTAGGAAAGGAAGAGATTCACATGGCAGGAGACACCAGAACCAGGGCGCAGCTCATGGAGGCGCTGGCGGAGGCAGGTGAGCGTGCTAGCATGGCTGAGATACAAGCTAAGGCTGCTCAGGCTTCGCTGGCTTCGATGGAGGGGCGGTTTAGCGCTCTCGAAACGCGGCTGAACGAGACGGTAGCGGCCGACGAGCCGACGCCTATCCGTGACGATGAGAAGCCGTCGACGAACGGGAAGGACGCGACTACGCTCGCGCGGGCGTTCGTCTGTCCGCAAGGGCCGAACAGCGAGATCCTGATCAAGGTGGGGGCGGTTCAGCGCATCCCCGACCCTAACTCGCCGAGGGGCTACCGCGATTTCGCCCGCGAGGGCGACATCAAGGTGAAGTTCCACGGGGGCGTCTGGCAGACCGGACAGGCGAAGGACGAGCATGACGCCTTGCGTATTACGTGGCTCGAAGGGCACCCTGAGATCGCCCGTGATGTCATGGATCCGATGACGGGGGTCTGGTTCGAGCTGAAGTCCGGCCAGATGGAGACGTCCCGCAGAGAAGCGGCGTTCTCGAAGACCGCCGATATTGACGCAGCCCTCAAGGGCGACTTCAGTCAGCTCTCCAGCGAAGGTGGGATCGTCGTTCAGCAGGCACGGGAGCAGGTAGAAACCGCTAACGCCGGGGTGTAGCTCATCGCCACAATACAGAACCTCATTGACTCGATCGAGGTTCACATCCGGGACACCTCCAATACCGAGGTGTCCGTGGCGCAGTTGCAGATCCTGATCAACGACGCCGTCCAGGATGCGAGCAACTCCGGTTGGCTGATCCCGCTCGAAGACGACACGATTGCAGTCGCTGCCGGGGCGGTAGCCGTGCCTGCTGACTTCGCCTTCATCAAAGAGATCCGCATTACGGCGACGGACATCCGTATCGAGCGCCACTACTGGTACATGGAGATCAGGGCCACTGACCCCTCGTTCATCTTCGACCCGTCTGTCCGGCCGACGGGAGCGGCCACCGTCACAGGCTGGCGTAGGCCGACCGTCTACTCGGAGGTTGGCGACACCGTCGACGCCGGGCTGGAGGCGTTCCTTCGGGAGCGCGGCGCGGCGTACGCTCTCGGCTATCTGGCCGCAGGGACGTCCGAGCTGGACCGTTACCGGGGGCAGCATCGGGAGATGAAGATGCGGGACTCCTTGGCGCTCTTGGATAGCCGTCCGACACAGTTCAAGTCGAACCCCGTGGCTCGCTATGTGCCCGGACGCTGATCGAGGAAGGTAGACATGGCAATCGTACAAGACATCGTTGAATCTGTCCGCTCCGGTCTCAGGGACTGGGACGGGTTGGAGACGACGATCGCGCAGACCCAGAGTTTCATCAACGACGCCGTCCAGGACGCGAAGAACTCCGGCTGGCTACTCACCCTGGAGGACGACGAGTCGATCACGTTCGTCGCCAACACCTACCAGTACAACGTGCCAGCGAGCTTCGCCTACGTGAAGGAGCTGCGCGTCGAGAATACGCGCACGACGCCGTCGACGTGGGACGAGATCGTGCCGAAGCACTTCTGGGAGATCCGTCTCGACTCTAGTGTCCCGGTATTCTTCATTCATCAAGGCTTTCCGATCCCCGTCGATAAGAAGATGAAAGTGATCGGCCAACAGCGCCCGACGATCTACAGCTCTGGTACTGTAGGCATGGCCGAGACGGTCGACGAGGGCTTCGAGTCCTTCCTCCGCGAACGGGCGACGGCCTTCTCCCTGCGCTTCCAGGCGACGGGTAACCCGTCGCTGGAGCTGGATCGGACCCGTATCTCCCTCGCTGGCGCGGCGATGTCGCAGAGCGAGATCATGCTGTCCCGGCATCCCCAAGAGAATCGCGTTGACATCGGCGCGGAGCACGTCCCCGGCCGGTGAGGAGAGATGGCTAAGTGCCTGATCCAGCAGACCATGTTATCCTCGACGGGACAACGCTCCTCGTCGATGGTGTCCAGGCAGGCAAGTCGGTCTCGGAGTTTACCTCCGGGCTGAAGATCGGCCGCGCCACCCAGGATGACCGTCAGCACGCCTTCTACACCGTCTTCGATGACTTCTCCGGTGGCTTCGGTCACCGCCAGCTAGACATCCGTGAGGCGCTAGGAACCCACTGGGACAACGCAGGTGGGGCCGACGTGCGCCGTGCGCGCCACGTCACCCTCCCCCCGGCGCGCTTCGTCATCCCCGCCTCGGAGAATCCGACTCAGGCGATCCTCTCCTCGGAGATCCTCGATGGTGCGGCGCTAGCCGTGCCCACTGACGATCCAGACGATCAGGACGCCTACTTCTACGGGGCTGGCGACAAGGTCTACCGGATGATCGAGGACCGCGACATCCTCACCCACCTCCAGTCGTTTCTCTTCAGCGGCGGGGCTGGTATCGTCACGGGCGGCACCATCAACGAACCGGAGAAGATGACGCGGCTGTTTCTGCATCGAGGACCGCTCAACGTCCGGCGGCTCTACCTGGTGACGACAAACAGCAATCCGGCTGGCTCAAGCTCGGCCATCTTCTACACCGAAGATCCTGGTGTGGCGTCGCCGACGTGGGTTGAGGGAGTTAGGGCGGCGTGGGATGCCATGTCCGTTCCCTTCGGTGCCAGAGGGGCGAACGTCGTCGTTGCTCAGGCGATCACGTTCGAGTTCATGTTCGCAACTGACCCGAAGGAGGGAGCCACCGACTGGAACATCGACGATGCCGATGCTGCAATCAACGAACCGCTCTGGCTGCCGAGCCACATCTGCCGCTTCATCGGCGTTGCTGTCAGTCCAACCAACCCGGTTCCTGCCCTCTACTTCATTGATTTTGGTGATGGTCAGCTCTACTATCTCGATTACCACATCAATAAAGCGTTCCCTATCGGAGTGGGCGACTACCACTACCTCGCCAACGGCGTCATCTGGGAGGGCCATGTCGCCATCACCGACGGCTGGGACGTCTGGCTCTACTCGCCGGGGGGTGGTGGTACCGAGACCGTCCGCAGGATCGGCCTCTTCGGTAAGGACGGCGTTCCTGAGAGCCTCCACGAAGGACGCTACCGCATCTCCGGCCTCGTTGACGGGGGCCGGTACCTCTATGCCATTGCGGAGCGGACAGCGCTGGGGAAGGACGGGACGACGTCAACGCTCGGCTTTATGGTCTTCGTCTACAACGGCGCTGGCTGGTCGGTGTTCATCGACGCGATCGAGGCTGCGGCTTCCTCGACCACCTCGGCGGTCAACCCGATCGCGGCGATCGTCGACCGCTATCCGATGGGCGTCGTCGCCGCGCAGAACATTCAGAAGGAGACGACGAGGGCGTTCAACATTCTCTGTCAGGCGCACCCTGACAACAGCTTTCTGATCCAGCTCCACTCGTTCTCACTCCCTAAGATCGGGACGATCCCGATCGATAATATCGACGAGTTCCACGGCGACGGAGCCTTCGACCATTCCTTCCGAACGGGTTGGTTCGATGGTGGTTTCGCCGATCTCGAAGGTGCGCTGTACTACGCGAAGATCACGCTTCAGTCGAACGGTGGCACGGGGAGCGTGCGTGTCTCCTATCGTCTGGACGACGACGAGACCGCTGACTTCACGCTGCTCGGTGTAGCGACGGATCTTGGCAATAACGAGTTCCAGTTCGATGCCGCTAACAAGGCCGGGATCCAGTGGCGTACGGTACAGTTCGAGATCGAACCTCAACGCGCTCCAACGTCTTCTCTCACTGCCGGTATCGACGACGCCGTCACGTCCATCCCCGTCGGAAATCTCGCACTCTTCGCTGCTAGGGGCCTCATTCAGATCGAGAGCGAGTTCATCGACTACACGGCGCGCTCGGCGAGCAGCGGCGCGGGCAATCTGACGGGAGGGACGCGCGGTGCGCGCGGCAGCACAGCGGCGTCTCATGCCGATGAAGTAAACGTCGACTCTCTCAACCGCACTCCTGAGCTACGCAGCATCACCATCGTCTACTCGAAGAAGTCCGTGCTCCGCAAGACCTGGGTCTTCGCCGTCGACGTCAACAAGATGGTCGAGCAGAAGACGCTCGTCGACACGACCGGCAACGGTACGCCGGACACAGAGGCCACGCACCAGAACGTCATCGACTACCTGGAGGCGCTGTGGAACAAGCAGCCGCTCGTGCAGCTCACCGTGCCGGAGGCCGAGCCGGGCGCAAACAACCTGCGCGTGCAGATAGCCGACTTCGTCATCGTCCAGGATGATAACCGTGAGACCTCGACCGACCGCTCGCGGATCAACGTCACCGTGATCGAGCCGGTGAAGGCAAGCTGATGGGTTTCGGAAATCAAGAGCCACCGCCCACTCCTCCCGTCGTTCGGCGGACGCTACCCGTCTTCCCGTCGGCCCCGGATGTCCCGTCTGCTCCCTTCCCTGAGCGCCGCTTCCGTGCTGGCGGGCTGGAGATCCGGCCGCTGGCGGGACCGTCGATCCCCATCCCCAAGACCGAGGACGAAGACTTCCTCCGTCGCTTCGCGGCATGGTTCGCACAGACGGCGGGGAGCCTGCCGGAGTACATCGTCTGGGAGTTCCTCACCCTCCGTAAGAAGCAGATCCCCGGCGTTGACTTCTGCCCCACGCCGGAACAACGCATCCTCACTTGGGATCTTGAGTGGATTCCGGCAGGTAAACTCAAGGCGGGAGACCGCATCTTAGGGTTTGATGAGGAAGGACCCCGCCGACAGTGGCGTCCGGCTACCATTGTTTCCAGCAGAAGAGGATCAGCCGAGGTCTACCGTGTTCTCTTGTCCGATAGGACCGAGCTTACAGCGACAGGGGAGCATCGTTGGATCACTGGGTACACCAGTCGAAACGGCTGCAATAGCGGGCATCATTGGATTCGCACAGCGGACCTGCGGCCCGGCATCCCACTAACTCGCTTTACTCCAACCTGGGAGACTGATACGTCTTGGGGGGCAGGATGGCTGTCGGGATTCTATGACGGGGAAGGATCATATTCCTTCTCAAACGCGCCTACGAAGCGATTTGGGACGAATCTTATGATAGCTCAGAAGCCTGGAAAATCCCTCGATCAGGCTCGTGCCCTTCTCCTAGAACGAGGGTTTCAACTTTCCGAGCATCAGGTCATCGGGAAGGCATGGCAGACACGAATCAATGGCCGTTTTGCCGAGACGCTACGTCTTCTTGGGACTATTCGACCACAACGCCTTATCGACAAGCTGCATAGCATGATCGAGGAGAAGGGGACTGGTGGTGGGTTGTTGAAATGGAGAGATCCTCCTCTTGTTGAATCTGTCACACCGTTGGGGAGACAAGAGATACGCCGCATTTCAAGCTCCTCACAGACTTATATCTGCGAGGGATTTGGTGCCCATAATACCTACCAGCACCCGCTCCTCGGTGGCCGGACGGAGTTCGGTGGTTTCGTCCTCGACTTCCTCTTCCCCTTCCGTAGCGCTGGCTGGCGCGTGCTGGGCAAACGCTTCCACCTCCTCCAGCCGGAGGATAGGGCGCGCGACTCTATTGCCCGCGCACTGCTGGAAGACCGAGGTATCGAGGTGATAGATTTGTGGGATGATGACCTTATCACGAGGGCGGACTTTGTTCTGGAAGCGGCCTGGGAGGGCCGTGAGGTCGTCGACAGAAGGCCGGAGGCCGCGTAGATGACGCAGATACGAGTCGTCATCCTCGATCCCCACACATCGGAGCCGCAGGTCAACGTCGCCGTCGAAGCGCGCAACGCCTCGACGGGAGCGACGATCGCGCTGGAGACGACGAACGTACATGGCGTGGCGACGTTCGACATCGCCGTCGCCGCGACCTTCCACGCCCGTACCCAGAACAGGCCACCGCTCTACCAGGTGGTGTTGGGCGATGGGCTGAACGTCGGGCCGTATATGTGGGACTATCTGGTCGATAAGAATTGGGCGGCGGAGGTGACGGCGGGGCGCGGCACGGAGGGACAGGTCTTCACCACCTTCCACGGCCACACGTTCAAGGTCTACAGTACGGTTCAAGGCGCAGCGACAGATGTCAGTGCTCTTGGCACCGGCACGGATACGACCATCTTCATTGTCACCGGCGCTTACGGTGAAGATGTTGTTTTCACCGGCCCAGCAGCCAGTACGGTCAGCATCTACGGGTCGGGCAGAGATGCGGTGACCATCACTGGGCAGACGAGTGGCGGAAAGACCTTCCAGAACACGGGTGTTACGACCAAGTTCCATCTCCAAGACCTATCAATTATTGCTCACACGAGCGCCTTGGCGATTGCTCTCTCCT
>JADFKB010000051.1 GCA_022565155.1 Chloroflexota bacterium
GAGCGCCGTACGTTTCCACTCCTGAAGCTCGTCTTTGATTTTGCCCAGCGGCCCTATGAGGGCGGTGTCCTGCACCATCTGGGTCGTAACGGCGGCGGCGGCGAGCCGGCCGCTGGCGGTACGCCCGCGGCCACGGGCGAGCCCGTGTACGGCGGACGGTTCCAAGGCGCTCGGAGCGCGGTATTCGACACCATCGATCCGCACAAATCCATCGCCTCCCTCACAGTCTTTCCCGATGTATACAACGTCCTGCTCAAGCAATCGGCGGTGGACCCCGATCAAGTCTTCCTCGATCTGGCAATGTCCTTCGAGAACCCGGAGCCCACAGAGTGGATCTTCACCATCAGACCCGGGGTGGCGATCCCGCCTAACGATCTCGGCGTCCCCGAGCGGGACATGGACGCCCAGGACGCCTATGAGAGCTTCGAGCGGATCAGGGGCCTGCCCGAGGCGACAGGCTGCACCTTCGTCTGTCCGTGGTTCGAGAGCCACGAGGCGCTGGACCCGCAGACGTACATCATCAGAACCCCGACACCCTACGCCTGGTTCCTCACCCAGATCGGTGGCACGAACTTCTTCCAGAACATCCCGCCTCGAGAGCTCATCGCAGACCCGGACAAGATGCTAACGGGCGGCGTGGGTGGTGGCGCCTTCTTCATCAGACCAGGGTCATACTCAGAGTCAGAAGGTATCATCCTGGACAAGAATCCTGTCTACTATCGCAAAGACCCGGACCACAACAACAACCAACTTCCCTACGCCGATGGCATCGACACCATAGTCGTACCCGACCCCGCCGCTGTGCGCGTAGCGTTTGAGTCGAAGCAGTCCTACACCTACGGGGCGGCGAACAGAGCAGAGGTGGACGAACTGCTGGCCAGCTACGATGTGCGTGAAGCCAACGCACGACCGCTGTTCAGTTACGTTTCCTTTGCCATGAACGTCGAGCGCCAACCGTGGGACGACCCCAGGGTCCGGAAGGCGGCGATGCACGCCATCAACCGCCAGGAGTACATCGACATCATCTATGGCGGCGACGCCAAGGCCAACGGCATCGTCCATTGGCCGGTCGGCGCGTACGCGCTACCCGACGACGAGCGGGAGCAGCTGCAGGGCTGGGATCCGGAGCTATCGAAGCAGCTTATCCGCGACGCCGGCCACGAACTGCCTTTGAAGATTGAGGTGGTGTTCCCGACCGGCGGCTTCCTCGAGATGGACCAGCACCTCCCCATCTGGCTGACGCAGATGGAGGAGGCCGGCTTCCAGATCGAGCAGGTACCGATGGACCTGGGTTCATGGATCAGCCGGTTTACCGAGGTAGATTACGACAGCTCCCTCCACCCGGGCCTGGAGTACGAGACGCCGGAATTCCCACTCGACTTCCAGCACTCCGACGGCCCGACGGGCAGCGGCATCTTCTCGAACGGCCTGCAAGATCTGGAGGTTGACGCGGCGATTGAAGGAGCCAAGAACGTTACCGACCAAGAGGAGCTCGTCGACGCGATCCACGACGTTCAGCGGCTGATCTATGACAAGGGACCGGTCGAACTCCCCATCGTCAGTCCGTTTTCCCGCGCCCTGATCTGGAACTTCGTTAAGGACTGGCCATCAGGGTCAGGGACAATCGACTTGCTGGACAACTCCTGGTGGCTGGACAGAGCGCCTAGCTAACGTAGGGCGATGCGCGCCTACATCATCCGACGGCTGCTTCTTGGGGTAGGCACCCTGTTCATCCTGTCCCTTGCCGTCTTCGCCATGCTTCGGATCGCGCCAGGAGACCCGGCGGTGATCCGCTGTGGGCTCGCGTGCACCGACACCCGGATCGAGGCGATTCGTGACGATATGGGCTTGAACGATGCCTATCACGTCCAATATCTTAATTGGCTCGGCGACGTGGTCACAGGAGATCTAGGTGATGCGAACTTCAGTGGCAAGCCGGTAGTCGATTCCTTGATTGAAAGGCTCCCCGTGACCTTGGAGCTGCTTATCATCACGATACTGGTCACGGCGGTTGTCGGGATCTCCTTTGGCATCATCTCCGCGGTGTATCGCAACTCGGCGGCGGACTATGGCGTGCGGGTGACGGCGGTTCTCGGTCTGGCCGTGCCCAACTTCTGGGTCGCCACGTTGGTGCTTATCGTACCTCTCACCCTGTGGGGCTACGCTCCAGATCTGGGGGGCGCCGTTGGCTTCTTCGATGACCCCCTGGCAAACCTGCGCCAGTTCGTGCCGCCGGCTGTTGTCCTCGGGCTGGCCTCCTCAGCAGGAATCATGCGCCTCACCCGTTCGTCACTGTTGGAAGTCCTGAGGACCGATTACGTCCTCACGGCCCGCTCCAAGGGGTTGCGGGAACGGGTGGTCGTTGGCCGGCACGCCCTCCGGAACGCCCTCATCCCGGTCGTGACGGTGCTGGGCCTTCAGGTGGCTGCCCTCATGGGTGGGACCGTGATCGTTGAACAGATCTTCGCCCTCCCTGGGTTAGGCCAGTTCTTCTTCCAGACGCTCCTAAGCAGGGACTTCATCGTGGTCCAGAGTCTGACCCTGTACATCGGCGCCGTCGTCGTGCTGATGAACCTCCTGGTCGACATCTGCTACGCCTGGTTGGACCCCCGCATCCGGTACGAGTGAGGCTGAAGAGATGGCGACTAACGAAGCCATAGGCCGTCTCGGCGGGATGGAGCTGACCCTGCGACCCCGGCGTCACTGGGCGCGCAGGCTCTTGGGCGTGATTCGCCAGAACCCGTTAGGGTTCATCGGGTTGCTCATCATCTTGGGGCTGGCGGCCGTCGCCGCCTTTGCGCCCTTCATCGCTCCCTACGACGTAGGAGACTTCAGGTCTGGAACTCCGCGGGAAGACCCCTCCTGGTCGCACCTCTTCGGGACGGACCAATTGGGCCGTGATGTGTTTAGCCGGGTAGTGTTCGGGGCCCGCATCTCCATGACGGTCGCCTTCTTCGCGGTGATACTTGGCACTGGTATCGCTATGGTGCTCGGCATTGTTTCAGGTTACCTCGGTGGTATGGTCGACAATGGAATACAGCGCGGCGTCGACACTGTGATCGCCTTCCCGCAACTCCTACTCCTGCTGATCCTGGCCCAGGTGCTCGGGCCATCGATGGAGACCGTAATCTTAGCCGTCGGTCTCGGCGTGATCGCTCCGATCACTCGTATAGTGCGGGGAGCGGTGCTTTCGGAGCGGAACAACCAGTACGTGGAGGCGGCGAGAGCGCTGGGCGCGTCCACCCCCCGCATCCTCTTCGTTCACATCGCGCCTAACATGGCTGCCCTGGCGATTATCATCGCCAGTACCCTGTTCGGTGTCGCCATCCTGGCCGAAGCGTCGCTCTCGTTCCTAGGCTTGGGCATTCCGATACCGAACCCCTCCTGGGGCACCGACGTGAGCCTTGCCCGCACCGCCCGGCCCCTTCACATCTGGTGGGCGCTCTTCCCCGGCTTGGCGATCACCGTGACGGTGTTGGGCTTCAATCTGCTGGGCGATGCGCTGCGTGACATCTTCGATCCGCGGCTGCGCGGACGTCTGTAGCGTCGGGGCCTGCGAGGCGGCGCTTACCCTGCCCGTTTTGATCCAGTAGGGTAGAGCTTGATTCTTGTCGGCGCACAGTCACGAGTTGGCCAAGAACTTCCGCTCAATATCCTGCTTTTCGGTCACGGGTGCCACAGAGGGGGCTTTCCGAAACTAGGTGCCCTCGGCCGGACTCTCCGGCGACCCCTGAGAGACGAGCCAACTCCAGCGCCAGGGGCTAATACCATAACTGGAGCGGAATGCGAGAGTCGGCCTCGCGACCCCTCCTTGGCAAGGAGGTCACGACTCTGCAAGCTGCTACCGACTATACGACTCCTCGACCTGTTATACAAGCTGCTAACAATTAGGGGGTCGCCACGCGGATCAGTGAGGAGGCTGCACAAGTTGGAGGCTCGGATACCGATTGGTCAATGAGAGGCCGCAGTTGACCTGACGGCGCGATTTTCGCCTAAGGCACCGGCTACCTACTACTAACCAGCGCCCTCGAGAGGGCGCTGGTGTTCGTTTGTTTACCCAAAGGGCAGCGACTCGACCGCGCGTGCGAGCGCGCTCGCTTCGTCTGCAGTGAGGTCTCGTAACGGTGGGCGCACGTGCGTCAGGGGCAGGCCGGCGATGAGATGGAGCAGGTGCTTGATCGCGCTGTGCGAAGGGAAGCGCACGAGCAGCTCTCTCACCTGCGCTATCTGGGCCTGTGCGCCAGCGACGTCCCCCTTCGTCTCGTGCGCACGAAAGACCCAGGCAATCAGATCGGGAAAGACGTTGGCGACGGCGGAGATCGCGCCGGCGACGTCGAGCTCCGCCGCGCCGGCCAGGTCGCCGTCGTTACCGTTGTAGACCGCGAGCTGAGGATAGCGGTTGACGTAGCGGCGCGTGCGTTCGATGTCGCCGCTCGAATCCTTGATGCCGAGCAGGCGGTCCGCGTAGTGCTCGAGCAGCCCGTCGACGAGGCCGTCCGTGATCTCGACCGCCGAGACGGAGGGGATATTGTAGAGGATCACGCTTCGCTGCCGCGGCAACGCATCGAGCAGGGCGGCGTAGTAGTTGATCAGCCCGGCGTCGTCCACGCCCTTAAAGTAGAACGGCGGCACGATCATGACTGCGTCCGCGCCGCGCTCGAGCGCGTAGCGGGAGAGGTCGATCGTGTCCGGCAGCGCGGCGCAGCCGGTGCCCGCGAAGACGCGCAGCCCGCCTCGATGGGTAAGAACGGCATCGATCACAGCCCGGCGCTCGTCGAGCGAGAGCGAGACGCCTTCGCCGTTCGTCCCGAGCGTGAGAAGGCCATCGGCGCCGCGGTGCTCCAGGTAGGCGAGGTGTTGCGGGATGAAGTCGAGCCGGAGCTCTGCGCCGCCGTCGGAAAAGGGCGTCACGGCGGCTGGCACGATGCGCGGTAGGTCCGTCATCAGCGAGTCCACCTTTAGGTACGGCTCCCGGCTTTCATGCCCCGTACGCTAGCCGCTGTGGGCACGTGGGCCGACCTCGATCTCAGCGCGTTGGCACGCCAGCCCGCAGCCGCGCCGACAGCGCATCCGGGTTTGGCTGCCACTCTTGCAGCCACGTCGCGCCGGCTGCCGCGAAGGCGTCGACGACATCCCTGGCCTGGGCCGGGTCCGTCGGGATAGCGGCGGAGGCGTTCACGTCGAACGGCACGGCCGACTCGCGATGCTTCCGGATGTAGGCGAGCGGCTCGGCCAGCTCTTCGGGCGTGAGCAGGCCCGGCATGTCGGCTGAGGGCCCCACCTTCACCGGCACGGCGCCGTCGAGGCGTGCGGCGCGACGGAATGGCCGCCGGTTTGGCCACAGACCGGCCACCCAGATCGGGATGCGTGGCTGCTGCACCGGGCGCGGCAAGAACTTAACATTGTCGAGCTGGTAATGCTTGCCCTGATAGCTGAACGGCTCGCCGCTCCAGACGCCGGTGAGGACGTCGAGTCCTTCGTCGAGCTTCTGGCCGCGGATGCGCGCGTCGGCATCCTCACCGAGTCGCGCGAACTCCTCTTCTGGCGGCAAGCCGAGCCCGACGCCGAGGATCAGCCGGCCGCCCGAGAGGTGGTCGAGCGTGACGGTCTCGCGCGCGAGCTTCCAGGGCCGGCGTCGCGCCAGCGGCGTGACCATCGTGCCGATGCGGATGCGGCTCGTCGCGCTGGCGATCGCTGCGAGCGCGACCCAGGGATCGAGCATGGGCGGGCCATTCCAGTGGATGTGATCCCAGAGGAAAAAGCCGTCCCAGCCGCAATCCTCAGCCTCCTTGGCCAGCTCCACGAGCCGGCGGACATCGGCGAAGTCGCCAAAGTTGTGGATGCTGACGCTGTAGTTCATCTTAGAAGGCGCACTCCGTGTCCGGCTCCGCCATTATAGACGTTGCGCGGCGGCCGTGGTGGATACTCCTGAGTCGGTCGGGAGTGGGAACTCCTCGAGGTAATGGAGGTAGCTGTCCTCGACATCGACTTCCAGCGCGTTCAGCATTCGAGATGCGCCGTTATAGAACGAGATCGCGAGGATGAGGTAGAGAGGCTCTCACTGTCGAGGGCCGCCTCGAGGACAGCGAAGGTGTCGTCGGAGAGCGAGACGTCGACCGTGATCTCGCGGGCGGCGCTTAGGACGGCGCGCTCGAATTCGTCGGTCAAGGACGACTGCGCGTTGCCAGTGTGCTCGGGCGACGCGACGATGAATCCGTGGCTGGCCAGGACTCCCATGAGCTTAATCGACTGCGTGTTGATGCCTCCATAGCCGTGCGAGAACACGACCAAGGTCTGGTTGTGACGGGCGGACACTGGCAAATCGTCCACCGCGACTTCGGAGTCGAGACCGATGCCGGCTACCAGCGGATATTTCGTGCGAGGCGAGTCCTGTACGTCCTCCGGATCGACCGGATACCAGACGTCGACCAGCAGGGAGCGATTGTCGCGGATGTCATCGACTGGAGTGAAGGTCGTGTGGCCCACACCGAATGCGCCAAGCTGGTCGGGCGCTTCGACGGGTTGCTCGGAATCGTCGGCGGCGCAAGCAATGATCCTTGCGACCAGCAGGAAAAGCAGCAGAACAGCAAGAATCGATGTCATGGTTGCCCCCCTTTTAATCTACGGCCAATCCTAGCGAGTTCAACCAGAGAACGATAGCGCATCCGCCCGCAACGTCGTCCTGTGCTTCCCAAGCAGAGGATCGCAAGTTCGAGCCTCGTCTCTCACTCGAGACTGGTTAGTCAACGAACACCTGCGCGCAGGCTGGGTCTGAGCCTGAAGCGATGGGTCGGAGGATCGGTCTCTCCTCCGCGCCCTTGTGCGTAGTTTCTGCAGCGGTCTAGGCCCTAGGGGCGCATGCCGCGGCTCTTTGGACCGCGGCTCTCCGCCGCCACAATTTCGGAAGCCCGGTGGGCAAACTCTACTAGGAGAGGGCGTGTATCACGCGGGTCAATGATCTCCTCCACGCCGAACACCTCAGCTGTTAGAATCGGATCGCGGAACGAGGCAAGCTTGGCCTCCAGCTCCTCGCGAAGCTGGTCGGGGTCGTCAGCCTCTTGCAGCTGGCGCTTGTAGGCCGCCTCCACGCCGCCTTCGATCGGCAGCGAGCCCCACTCGCCGGACGGCCACGCGTAGCGCGGGCTTGAACGGGCGGCGTTTGTGTGGCCGGCCCCAGCCACGCCGAACACTTTTCGAATGATTATGGAGCACCATGGAGTTGTGGCCTGGTAGACGGCCGCCAGAGAGCGTACGCCCTTGCGGATTGTTCCCTTCTTCTCCGCATCGACTCCGATGAAGAATCCCGGGTTGTCTACAAAGTTCACTATCGGCAGCCGGAATGTATCGCAGAGGTCAACGAACCGCGTCATCTTCTCGGCCGCATCGGCATCGATCGAGCCTGCAAGAAAGCTCGGGTCGTTCGCCATCACGCCCACGGGAACGCCGTCGATTCGGGCGAGCCCCGTGACGAGAGACGGCCCGAAGAATCGACCTATCTCGAAGAACGACCTCGCATCCAGCACCAGCTCCAGGATCGTTCGCATGTCGTAGACCTTGTGACGATTTCGCGGAACGATCGAGACTAGCGCTTCCTCTCGACGCTCGGGATCGTCGTCGGTCTCAGTCAGAGGTGGAGCTTCCCACACCGACGAGGGCAGGTACGAAAGGAAGCGCCGGATCTGGTCGAATGCCTCCTCCTCACTCGCCACCTCATTGTCGACCGCGCCACTCTCATGGGCGTGGATCTTCGAGCCGCCGAGCTCCTCCTTCTCTACCTCGCGCCCAAATGCCCGGGACACGAGCGGCGGACCCGCGACGAAAAGCTGGCTGGACCCACGTACCATGACCGAAAAGTGTGATGCCGCTACACGGGCTGCCCCGAGGCCGGCGACGGGACCGAGGGCAGCCGCAACCACGGGGACGAGCGAGAGGAGCTCCACAGAGACATCCCAATTCGGATTCACCGGCACGTAAGAACGCTTTAGCGCGGCGGTCGTCTTCACGCTGCCGCCTCCGCCGGTGCCGTCGACTAGTCGCACGATCGGCAGTCGCAGCTCGCGCGCGGTCCGCTCGCTCCAGCCCATCTTATTCCCGACTGCGCCGTCCGCGGCGCCACCGCGCACCGTGAAGTCGTCGCAGCCGATTACCACGGGCCGCCCGTCGATTGTTCCCCGTCCGGTGACAAAGTTGGAGGGCGTCAGGCTCTTGATGCGCCCCTCATCGTCGTACTCGACCTTGCTCGCAATGCTGCCGGTTTCGCGGAACGAACCGGTGTCCAGGAGCATATGGATGCGCTCACGCACGGGGGTTCGGCCCGCTGCCACGTGGCGCGCCACGCGTTCTGCGCCCCCCATCTCCAGCACGCGTTCGTGCCTGCGGGCGATCTCCTCAAGCTCCGGTTCCCAGCTCATGACTTAGCAGCCTGCATTGTACACCTTATGAAGAGGGCGCTGTATGGCGCGTGGCCACGAGTGAATCCAGGCTCACGCCCCAGCGGTAGACAAGGAAGAGCGGACCGCCACTTCTAATCGTGGCGTAGGCGATGCTCACGCCGTCTTCAGCTTTCGCGCGCTGGATGCGCGGTTCCATAGCGAGAGTATTCTACAATAGGCGACGGGTCGGGGTCGCACTATCGGCGAATAGTGTTAGCTATCATACGCTGCCTTCACTACTGAAAGAGGTAACCCTTCCACGTTCGCTGGTAGAGCATCTGCTTCCCAAACATCTTCGTCTTAGCGCCGTGCCTCACGAGCAGCGAGCTAACCGAGACTGGCCCAGTTATCTGCTGTTCACCAACCGCCGTTGCCCGGAGCAGGCTGGGACCGTCTCGACCTCCCCCCATCTATGCAACCGTCGCTGTCCGTGTCAGGGTCGCAGGCGTTGGTCTGCAGGCGATGCTCGAGCAGATTGGCAAGCCCATCGCGGTCAGGATCTGCCGTAGCATCAGCCACCAGCGCGTTGAGGCAGGCGTGAGCATCTTCGTAGCCGTCAGCTACGCAGTCGGCATCACTGTCCGCCTCAGGACAATACAGACCGTCCGGGAGGAAGTCAAAAGGTGGGTCTTTGCAGTCGTCCACAGTACCACAGTAGTTGGTGACCGCCACCCATTTGAACGGTCTCAGCGTTGCTGTCAGGCAAGCGGCGACATTCCTGATCTGCGCTTCGAGGCTAGAAAGCCAACGGTAACGTCTTCAGGCCGCGGATCAGCATGTGCTGGTGCCACTCGTGGTGGTCTGTGGCGAGGCGTAGGTTTGGGAACCGTTCGATTACTGCGGCGAGGGCAACCTGCCCCTCGAGCCGAGCCAAGGGCGCTCCAAGGCAGTGATGGATACCGTGGCCGAACGTGAGATGCGGATTATTCGAGCGACTGATATCAAAGCTATCTGGCTGGTCGAACTCCTCAGGGTCGCGATTCGCCGCCCCCAGCAGCAGCGTAACCTGTTGTCCCGCGCTGATGGTTCGACCTCGTATCGCCACGTCTTCTAGGACGAATCGAGCAGTTCCTTGAGTGGGGCTATCGTATCGGAGGGCTTCCTCCACAGCGCTCGTGATCAGCGACGGGTCTTGGCGCAACGCCTCCATCTGCTCTGGATGCTGAAGCAGAGCGACCAGCGCGTTCCCGATGAAGTTCGTTGTGTTGGCGTGGCCGGCGGTAAGCAGCAGGCTACAGCTAGACAATACCTCTTGCAAGGTCAGCTTGTCGCCCTCTTGCTCGGCTTCCAGAAGGGCGCTCAGCAGGTCATCTTGCGGGTCCCGCCTCCGCTCTTCCGCGATCTCCGCCAAATACGAAGACATTTGGTGTATCGCTTCTCGCGCGCGGCCGAGGTCCTCAGGCTTAGCATATCCGACCGCGCGCATGCCCTCATCGGCCCAGCGCTTGAACTGTTGATGGTCCTTAGTAGGAACGCCTAACAGCTCTGCGATGACGATCGCGGGCAAAGGATGAGCGAGCGTTTCGATGATGTCCATCTGCCCGTCGTTAGCTACGGCGTCGAGGCAGCGGTGCGTGATCGCCTCGATACGCGGCCGCAACGCCTCGACGGACCGCTGACTGAAGGCCTTGTTCACCAGTGCGCGCAACCTGGTGTGGTCTGGAGGATCGAGATCGAGCATCGTCGGCGCGGACCGACTTTCCTTGATGCGTCCGGGCAGCTTTCTCCTGTCTACCATGAAGCGACCGTCTCGGAGTACGGTGGTGATGTCGTCGTGGCGGGTGAGCACCCAGCTCTTCGATAACAGGCTTGCGTGGCACGGATCGCGCGACTGAAGCGACCTGTACATCGGGTACGGATTCGACCAGTACCGGGAACCGAATGGGCTGTACATCGTGCCGGTGCGCAGCCGCTCGATGCTCAGGAGCGTGAGCCCCACCGCGGCTCTACGGGCGCTGCTCAGCCCTTCCTTAAGTCTCACTCGAACTGGCACCTCCTCGGTCTAGGCGGGACACGTTAGTCATGAGAGTCCAGGCCGAACCCGCAGTTGACCTGTCCCCATAAACATGACCACTCGCTATGTTAGTCCCACGCCGTCTCTGGCCTTGGCGTGCTGGATGCATGGCTCCATAGCGGGGGTATTCTACATCATGGGCCACCAGCTTGCATGGTGAGGAGGGTGGCACTATCGGCGATTAGTGTTACCTTTTGTCGCTGCAGGCGGCCAGTACCGGCAGCGCGGAGCAGCAAAAGGAAGAGGCAACGCGCCCAGTGGGTCATCCGTTCCCTCCTTCTCCGGACGCAGCATTCTACCCCTTTGCAATGCGTAGCGCTCAGCGAAAGCAAATCTTGCAGGCAGGCGACTTGCACTTTTGATGTATACTCTGCTGGCAACGATGGGAGGATTCAACATGGTAGCAGTAGTTGGCAACATCCAGGCGCAGGACGATTACACACATCCTCTTGGCCCTGAAGATAATTTCAACGAGAGCATGTACTTCAACTTCTTCGACCACGCGCGCGGCTACGGCGGCTTCCTCCGCTGCGGCAACCGCGCCAACGAAGGCTACGCCGAGGTCACGCTCTGCCTCTTCTTGCCGGGAGGCGAGGTGTTGTTCAACTATCAGCGGCCGAAGATAACGAGCAACAAAGCGATGGATGCAGGCGGCCTGCGGTTTGAAGTTTTAGAGCCGCTTTTGCGACACCGGACGACGTATGAGGAAGGCGCGCTGTTCCTGACGGAGCCGGAGCAGATGGCCGATCCTGGTAAGGCCTTTCGTGAGAACCCGAAGAAACTCGTGCGCCTCGATATCACGCACGAAGCGGTCGGCCCGGTCTACGGAACTAGTGGAGAGGGGCGCAAGGTTGCTGATCCTGAGAAGGAGTTCGCCCGCGCCCATTACGAGCAGCATATGCGCACGACCGGAACGCTGGAGATCGATGGTGAAGTGCTGGAGATCGACGGCACCGGCCTCCGGGACCATTCCTGGGGTCCGCGCTACTGGCAAGCGCTCCACTCATATCGATGGCTGACCTGCGCGTTCGATGACACGTTCAGCATCATGGTCTCCGAGGTGCGGCCGGACGAACAAACGGCCATCCAGAGCGGCGTCGTGATCCGCGACGGAAAGCTCGAACGCATCGTAAGTGTGAACCTCGATTCGCAGTATGAGGCTGGCACGCTGTATCACCGCTCGATGACGGCGAACGTAACCTTGGAGAGCGGCGAGCAGTTGCAGGTGGAGGGTACGGTCAAGGGATTCATCCCACTGCGAAACCGCCGCGCCGGCCTCGTGACGCACATCGGCGAGGCGATGACCGAGTATCGCTGTGCGGGTAAGATAGCGCTCGGCATCTCGGAGTACCTCGACCAAGTGCAGTAGACGAGCGTAGCGCGCCAGAGTCCGCGATTCCGCGCGCTGGATCGTTCACATGACGTCGAATGAGCTTGAGGAGCGCCTAGCCGTCTTCCTCCAGCGTCAGTACGCTGGGGCGGCTGTGCGCGTGGACAACCTCCGCTTGCTCACCGGCGGCGCGTCACGTCAAACATGGTCATTCGATGCGATCATCCGCGAGACAGATGGCGAGACATCGGTCCCGCTCATTCTCCGATCGGATCCGCGTGCCACACCGGGTATCGTGACGGGCAAGACGGAGTTCGCGCTCCTGCAGGCGGCGCACGAGGCGGGCGTGCCAGTACCGAAGGTGCTATTCATGGGCGACCAAACGTTCGATGTGCCGTGCATGGTGATGGAGCGCGTGGAAGGCGAGACGATCCCGCGCCGTCTCCTGCGCGACGGCAAGTACGCAACCGCTCGGAAGGCGATGACACCGCAACTCGGAGAGATCCTCGCTCGGATCCACCAAATTTCGCTGGACAGTCCTGGCCTCAAAGCGCTGCCTGATCTGGCGGGGGGAGCTTCACCGGCGGCATACCAGATCGACAAATTCGAACAGCTCTACCGTGCCATCACCCCAGACCCGCACCCAACCTTCGAGCTCGCCTTCCGCTGGCTGCGCGAGCGTGCGCGGACCATGAGCAAGATCGTGCCGGCGCTCGTCCACGGCGACTTCCGGATCGGCAACGTCATCTTCGGGCCGGAGGGCGCTCGGGCGATCCTCGACTGGGAGGCCGCCCACGTTGGCGATCCTATGGAGGACCTTGGCTGGATCGCCATTCGCTCATGGCGCTTTGGTAACGACGATGCGCCGGTCGGCGGCATCGGTTCGCGCGAGGAGTTCTGGCGGGCTTACGAGGACGCTGGCGGCGTTGTCGACGCAGAGCGCGTGCACTTCTGGGAAGCGTTCAGCAACCTGCGCTGGGGCATCATCTGCATTATGCAGGCGAAGACGTATCTGGACGGGCGCAGCAAGAGCGTAGAACTGGCAGCGATAGGCCGGCGCGTCGCAGAGACGGAGTGGGAGCTGCTGCAGTTCATGGAGGAGTGGTAATTGCAAGACCGACCGACAGCGGACGAGCTGTTGGCCGCGGTGGAGGGCTTCCTGCGGGATGACGTGATGCCCAACATCGGCGGCTCCGGCAGCTTTCACGCTCGCGTCGCCGCGAACGCACTCGCGATTGTGCGCAGAGAGCTTACGCATGAGGAGGCCCACCTCGCCGCCGAGTGGGACGGGCTCGCCGAACTCCTCGGTGCGGCGAGACGGCCGGAATCCAGAGACGCGGAACGCACGATGCTGGCCGCGCGCACAGCGGAATTATGCGATCGAATCAGGCGCGGGGACGCAGATGACAGCGAGTTCCGACGGCAAGTGCTCCAGCACCTACGAATGTCGATTCGGAACAATCTACTCGTATCGAATCCCCGGTGGATCGGGGAGTGAGTAGCACCGTGCGGGAGTCCAGGCCACGCCGCGTGGCAGCTAGGCTCGCGGTACCCTTCACCGTCGCTCGTTAACATTCGTAAACCTTCGTAGAGTATCTACGCACGATGCGCTCATGGTGTTACCTGTAGACACTGCCTTCACTACTGACAGACGTGATGCTTCCGCAGACGCTGGTAGAGCAGTGCTTCCCAAGCAGAGTGTCGCGAGTTCGGACCTCGTCTCCCGCTCCAATCACCACTCAATGTATAGAGGCTGCCTTTCTTGGGGGCCCCGGCTTTATGCCGGACACTCTTCGCTGCCAGCTCCAGGCCAACATCGTCGCTCGGGGCTACGAAGATGGGGCAGTAGGGCGACCTGCCCGTCGTCTAGAGAGAACTGTCCGGCGTTCCCTCGTACGCCTCGTCCTCTTGTGGTATCCTTAGTTCACCCCTTTGGAACTTTGTGCGGGTGGGTATCCCCATTAGATAGGTCGAATCGCATACCTCCCTTCTGGGGGTCAACGACGTAGAGACACAGTCTAGCAGCATCAGCCCCATACTCTGATCTGAACCAGCCAGAGCCTGGGCGACGAGCGCATCACACAGGGAGGTGTGAGATCTTGCGTATCCTCCAACTGGCGCCCCTTTGGGAGACCGTTCCTCCTCCTGGCTACGGCGGCACCGAAGCCGTGGTCAGCATTCTTTGCGAGGAGCTCGTCCGGCGTGGCGTCGATGTCACCCTGTGCGCCTCCGGCGACTCGCTCACTAGCGCCAGGCTTCAGTCCGTGTACGACCGCAGCCTGGGGAGGGCAGACGACCTGGAGGATCCCTCGCCGTACCACTGGATGCACGCCGCCCTCTCTCTGCGGGGGGCGGAAGGGTACGATCTGGTCCATAACCACGCCGGTGAGTTGGCGATGGCCATGAGTCATCTGGTTGACGCACCCATGCTGACCACCATGCACAATGGGATCACCCAGGACACCCAGTTCGTGTGGGACCACTACGAAGGCTGGTACAACACGATCAGCCACGCGCAGCGGGCATCGATGCCGATGACCCGAAGCGGCAAGTTCGTTGGAGTCGTGCAGAACGCCATCGACGTGGAGAGCTTCCCCTTCTCCAGCCAGAAGGACGAATATCTTCTCTTCCTGAGTCGCATCTCCTCGGGGAAGGGCGCGCACTTGGCGATTGAAGCAGCTCGCCGGCTGGGGAGGCGGCTCATCATAGCCGGCAAGGTAGACCGCGTCGATCGCGCCTACTACGACGAGGCGGTGCAGCCCCTCATCGACGGCGAGCAGGTGGTCTTTTTCGGTGAGGCAGACGCCTGCGCCAAGCGCGAGCTCTACCAGCGGGCGTATTGCCTACTTCTGCCCCTCTGCTGGGAGGAGCCGTTCGGCCTGGTGATGACGGAGGCGATGGCCTGCGGCACGCCCGTCGTCGCCTTCGCGCGCGGCGCGGCGCCCGAGATCGTCGTAGACGGGGAGACGGGCTACCTGGTGGAGGACGTAGACGGCATGGTGGAGGCCGTTCGCAACGTGGACCGCATCGACCCCGCTCGCTGCAGGCAGCACGTCTCGGATCGCTTCTCGCCGCAGGTGATGGCGGAGCGTTACCTAGCCAGCTACCGCACGATTCTCGACCGAACCGCTCGTCAGCGTCCGCTGGTTCTTCCTCCCACCCGAGTCGCCCCCCTCCCAGCGGTCGGGGCCACCGGTGACGGAGAGACAGTCGCCCTTAGTTGAGGAGTACCATGACCAGAAACGCTTCTCTCAGTCCCATATCCACCACGTTCTCCCTCCATGAGGTCGAGACGCTGGCTCGTTCCTTCGAGGTCGAGGGGCTCCGGTTGACGAGGACGGCGGACGTCCTCGTCATGGAGGGTCTCGTGCCTTGCTACAGCATCAAACGGCTGGCAGGGAAGACCGCCGCGCAGCTGTTCGGCGCTGCGCGTGTGGTGAACCGGCTGCGGGTGGTGCCGCAAAGCCATCGCGGTGATGAGGAGCTGGTGGACGCCATACGGGCGGGGCTTCGGCTCAGCCCTGGCCTAACAGACGCGAGTATCGTCGTCTCTGCGTCCCACGGCATCGTGACCTTGCGAGGAAGCGTCGCCTGCACGGGCGGCCGCGGCGAAGCGGAATCGTCTGCCTGGGCCGTGGGCGGCGTGGTAGATGTGGACAACCAGCTGCTTGTAGAGCGGCTGTTGGCGGCCAACGGTCATGCCGGCGGGCGTACAGCTCTTCCTGGTGCACCGCGATAACCACCCAGCCGACGGCCGTTGCGACGAGCTAGGCGAATGACGAGTAGCTCGCGGCGCCGCCCGGCCCGACATCGCGCCACCCTTCCCGAAGTGGAGCGGATGGGCGTTGAGGATATCCACAACGCCCTGATTATTCGCGAGGGGGACATCTTCCTCCTCATGGATGACAGCGGTAATGTACCAGTCGATAACGATCGGGGCTACGGCCTTTACCATAACGACACGCGGCATCTCTCCGCATTCAACTTCTACTTCCACACCTCGCCGCCAGTGGTCTTGCTCTCCACCGCGGAACTCGGCTTCGGCTCGGAACACGTGCTCACCAACCCACAACTTCGCAGCAGTGATGGGCAGCTAATCCCTCGCAGTACTATCGAGGTGCGACGCCAACGGGTGATCAGCGGCGGGTTGGAAGAGACGCTTCAGGTCACCAACTATCACGACCAGCCTGTTACCCTGGAGCTGCACCTGGAACTGGCGGCGGACTTCGCCGATATCTTCGAGGTGCGCGGCTTCCAGCGCGAGCGGCGGGGCACGCTGGCGGATCCTGTCGTAACACCGGACACGGTCACCTACGAGTA
>JADFKB010000052.1 GCA_022565155.1 Chloroflexota bacterium
GGTCCCGTTGTCGGGCTGCAAGCGGTGGGACTCGCGCCAGTGGCGCACGGCGCCCGCTTCGTCGCCGAGGCCGCGGAGGTGGGCGCCGAGTTCGAAGTGGGCGGCGGCTTTCGCCTCCGCTATCGGGCGCGGGCGGCTGCGCTCGACTACGTCGTTCTGCGACAAGGCGAACGGGCTGTCCGCGCCGCGCTCGGCCCAGTCGCGCAGGGCGGCGACGTAGCGTTCGGGGTCGGCTTGGATCTTCTTCGCTTCTGTCAGCATCTCCCGAACGCGGTCAGGCAGGCTATCCGGGATGGGCGCGTCGCGGAGCGGCGATACTTGCGGGAACGCCGGCTCCGGTGGCCGGACGATGATGCCCTCTTCGTCGATCCAGACGCCGCTGGGGACGTTGACGACGCCGAGGAGCGCATCGAGCGTGTGGCTGGAGTCGATCAGGGAGGGATGGTCTGGAACGTTCTGCTCGATGACGGCGCGGGCGGCGTCCGCGTTGGTATCGAGCGCGACCGTGACGATCTCGAGGCCTTTCGGCGCCAGTTCGGTCCTGAGCGTCTGCCACACGGGCAGATCGAACCGGCAGCCTCACCAGGAGGCCCAGGCGACGAGCAGCACCTTCTTGCCGCGCAGGCTGCTGAGCCGGAACGTCTCGCCGCGCCAGTCCGGCAGCTCGATCTCCGGCGCGACGGCGGATGTCAGCGCGCGGCCTCCGCCCTCCGGGCCGAGGCACCAGAGCCCGGCTTCGTCGTCGGTGATAAGCGGCATGTTGAGCTGCCCGGCGATGACGGGCAGATCGATAGTGTCGGACGGCGGCTCGGGTAGCGGGAGGCAGCGGCCGTCTTTGCAGGCGCCCTCCGGCTCGATCGACCAGCCGGTCTGGCGCTCGAACTCTGCCGTCGCGATTGTTGCGCTGTTGGAGATCATGGGCTGCTCCTGTTCTCGTCTACCCACCTGTCAGTGGGCGATGCGCCGGCGATAGTGTCGGGATGGATGATAACGGATGGGGAGCGGGGCTGCTGCTAGGCGAGCACGACCGTAATCAATGTGGATGGGACGCGGCGAGCGCGCTATGATGCGCTGGAGGTTCGAGACATGGCAGACGATTCAGCAGGGGCGGACGGCGCGTCGGGGCTGGAGTCCCGGCTGGCCGCCTATCTGGCCGAGAAGCTGCCGGACGCAAGCGACGTGCGCGTGGACGGCTTGGAGCGGATCTTCGGCGGGGCGTCGCGGGAGACGTATCGCTTCGTTCTGCGTACACACCGCGACGGCGAGGACGAATCGCGGCGGTTGATACTGCGGCGCGATCCGCCCGGAAGCCTGATCGAGACGGATCGGGCGGTGGAGTACGCGGCGTACCGGGCGTTTTACGGGACGGCGGTGCCGGTGCCGGAGGCGCTCTGGTTGGAGGAGGATGGGAACCGGCTGGACTATCCGTTCTTCATCATGGAGGAGCTGGCGGGCTTGCAGTCGAGCGCGCAGGCGGCGGCGCCGCACGCAGCGAAGCTGACGCCGCAGAAGTGGTCAATACTAGGTGAGATCTCGAAAGCGGATCCGGCGGCGCTTGGGCTCGATAACGTGATGGCGGCGGTGGCGGCGGACGAGTGCTGGCAGCGGGAGTTGAGCTACTGGGAGAATGAGATCGATCGCCACGAGCTGTGCCCGCAGCCGATCGCGCGGGCGGCGATTCGCTGGTTGCGCAGGCATCCGCCGCCGCCGGCGCAGCGGGTGAGCGTGGTGCACGCGGACTATCGAACGGGGAACTACCTGTTCGATGAGGAGGGGACGATCCGGGGGATTCTCGATTGGGAGATGGCGCATCTCGGCGACCCGCTAGAGGACCTGGCCTGGGGGCTGAACCCGGTCTGGCAGAGCGCGGATGGTCGAGTCGGCGCCATCGCGACGCGCGAGGAAGCGATCAGCATCTGGGAGGAGGCGAGCGGACTGCGCGCCGACCCGGAGGCGTTGCACTGGTGGGAGCTGTTCTCCAGCGTGAAGGGCCAGGCGATCTGGGTCTCCAGCGCAAAGGAGTTCACGGACGGCAAGAATCAGGACCTGATCTTGGCGCTGGCCGGCTGGTTGATGGGGAATCGGCAGGACCGGGCGATACTGGCGGCGATGGGACATCACGTGTCGTGAAGCCGGACGTGGGTAGGTTACTGGAGGTGGCGGTCGGGCATCTGATGGGCGAGACCGTGCCGATGATAGGGCGGGCTTACGGGCATTCTGTCTACGAGCAATCGAACGTGGGGGTGCTGGGGATGATGCTGCTGGCCGTTCGCCACGAGCACGAGCGGGCGGCGGCGCGGCGTGTGGAGGAGAACCAGGAGCTGCGGCGGATGTTCGCTAGGGCCGGCACGGTGGTGGGGGCGGGTGACGTATCGGAGCGGCTGGCGGCCGCTGCTGAGGCGGAGGATACGGATCTGACCGTCTCCGCACTGGAGGAGAGCAACGCAGAGTTGCGCGGGCTGCTGATCGAACTGCACGCGGCGGTGGAGGAGATCGATTCGCCGGAGGCGCGAACGCTGGAAGAGGAGATTTGGCGGGAGCTGGCCGCATCGACGCGGCGGCGGGCGCTGCCGACGCTGGGCGATACGTAGAAACACGCGATCGGAGAACAGGCCGAAGGAGGCGCGCCATGCCGAAGTTGACTGCCCACGATGAGCTGTTCTTGCATCAGATTCCGGAGCCGTTCTCACAGGTCGTGACATACCACGAGCACTGGCGCGACAGCTACTTCTTCGTGATGCACCCGCGGACGATGCCGGGCGACGTGATCGTGCTGACGATGGCGCACTACCCAGCGCGCCAGGAGATGGACTCGCTGCAGCTCGGCCGCATCGGCGGGAAGCAGATCATGGCGCGCCACGTGCGACCGTACGGCGATGACCCGTACACGCCGGCCGTCGGGCCCGTGAAGATCGAGTTCGTCGAGCCGCTGCAGACGGTGCGGCTGACCGTTTCCGGCGCAGACGCTCCGGTGGAGATGGATGTCACGTTCGAGGCTCGCACGGAGGCGTACGGGCTGCGCCGCGGGACGATGAAGGCGGGACATGAGATTATCTGGGACCAGAGCCACATGGTCCAGTCCGGAAACTACTCCGGAAGCTACACATATGAGGGGAAAACGTACGACGTTGACGGCTGGTGGGGACAGCGCGACCACTCCTGGGGCATCCGCGACCACGCGCGCTGCCCGATGTGGATGTGGCTGGCGATCCAGTTGGACGATGGGATGTTCGGCGGCTGGCACTGGGAGTATCCAAACGGCGCGCACGTGTTCACGGACGCCTGCTTCGCGCCGGCGGATGGCGGTGAGCCGATCCCCGTCGTCGGCTTCCGCCATGAGCTGCACTGGACGGGAGATGACGGCCAGCCGGTCGACTACGGGCGGGACGGGACAGACGTTCGGGGCCTGGCGGGCCGCGTCGAGTACGAGCTCGAGAACGGAAAGCGCGTGGCGATCGACGGCGAGGGCGTCTGGAGCGTGCCGTACGGGCGGCTAGGGGGCGGGCAACACCAGATGAGCGTGCGGACGGACGACGGCCGCGAGGGCACGGCGATCTACGAGCTGACAGGGGCGTACCACCATCGCTACTTTCCTATAGCGCGGGGGGAGAAGCTGCCGCCGGGCTAGGCGGCCTTACGCTCTTCGTGCGGTACAGCAGCGACGCGCGGGGCCGCTGTGTCCGGCAGCGACCGTCGCGGCGGCGTGCGCGGGTCGAAGGCGTCCCTGAGGCCGTCGCCGATAAAGGTGAAACTCATCATCGTGATCGCCACCGCCAGGCAGGACGTCACCACCAGATGAGGCGCGGCGAACATCGCGTTGAAGGAGTCGGTGACGAGGCGGCCCCAGGTTGGTGTCGGGGGCGGCAGGCCGAGGCCGATGAAGGCGAGCGCGGCTTCGGCGAAGATGGCGGCCGGGATGCCAAATGTAGCGGTGACGATCACCGGCCCCATCACGTTCGGCAGCAGGTGGTGGCGGGCGATGCGCCAGTTGCTGGCTCCCAGGGCGCGGGCGGCTAGCACGTAGTCCTCTTCCTGGAGCGAGAGCACTTGGCCGCGGACGAGGCGGGCGATTGTCGTCCAGCTAACGAGCCCGATGGCGAGGATGAGCATGATCGTGCTGACGCCGAAGATGCTCACGAGCAAGATCATCATCAACAGATCGGGGAAGGAGTAGGCGACGTCGGTCGCGCGCATGAGCAGCGAGTCGGCACGGCGGCCACCAAGCCCGGCGGCGAGTCCGACGGTGACGCCTAACGTCAGCGCCAGGGCCTGGGTGAGCACGCCGATGGTGAGGGAGACGCGGGCGCCGTGGAGCAGGCGGCTGTACTGGTCGCGGCCGAGCTGGTCGGTGCCGAGCCAGAAGCGGGCGCTGGGGCCGGAGAGCGTCGCGTCGAGGTGCTGGTCGGTTGGTGGATGGTGGTCGACCCAGGGGGCGAGCAGCGCCATCAGGCCGAAGATGGTGATGATGACGATGCCAACGACGGCAGGCCGATTGCGCAGGAGGCGCCGCAGGGCGTCGCGCAGCCATCCGCGGTCCGGCGGCGCGAGCGTGACGATGGCTCCCGCAGGCTCAGCCATGCGCCTGATACCGGATGCGCGGGTCGATTATCGCATAGAGCAGGTCGACCAATAGGTTGGCGATCACGATGACGAACGTGTAGAGGAGCGTGGTGCCCATGATGACGCCGTAGTCTCTGGCGCCGATGCTGGTGACGAAGGCGCGGCCGATGCCGGGGATGGCGAAGAGCTGTTCGATGATGAAGGAGCCGGTGACGAGCATCGCCGCGACGGGGCCGATGACTGTCAGCACGGGGATCAGGGCGTTACGGAGCATGTGGCGCAGGACGACGACGCGCTCTTGCAGGCCCTTGGCGCGGGCGGTGCGCACGTAGTCCTGGTGGAGGACATCGAGCACGCTGGCGCGGGTGACGCGGGCGATGTAGGCGGTGGGCCAGGCGCTCAGCGCCAGCACCGGCATGACGGCCTGCTGCGGGCTGCCCCAGCCGCCGGATGGCAGCCAGTGGAGGTAGCCGGTGAAGAGGACGAGCAGGAGCATGCCGAGGATGAAGCTGGGGACGCTGGCGCCCGCCGTGGCAAACGCTACAGAAGCGAAGTCGAGCGCGCTGTTTCTGCGTAAGGCGGCGACGACTCCGAGCGCGACGCCGGCTGTTGCGCTGAGGACCAGGGCGAGCAGGCCGAGCGTAGCGGAGATGCGGATACCATCGCCCAGGACATCGGACACCGGGCGGTTGTTGCTGCGGAAGGAGACGCCGAGGTCGCCCTGAGCGAGACCGAGCGCGTAGCTGCCGAACTGTTGCCAAAGCGGCCGGTCCAGGCCGTAGCTCTGGTTGACGTTTTCCAGAGCCTGTGGAGGGAGCCGTTTCGAGCGGTCCCAGGGGCCGCCCGGCACCTGGTGCATTAGGACGAAGGTGATGACGGCGACGGCGACCAGCACCGGAACGATCCAGAGGATCCGCTGCATGAGGTATGCGGCCACGGCTCTCCTTACCTGTAACTCATGGTCTTCTGGAGGCTCAACCGAGCCCCGACGAATGCCGGGGCCCGGTTGCCTTAGTCAGCGTTTGTTGCTTTCCATCTGTGACGTGCCGATGGACGACACTCGTCTCATTCCGGGCCGGAGGCCGGCGGGGCGTCTGTGGTACTCAGGATCCGTACATTGCTGACGAACCAGTCGCCCGGCTCGGCGTCGAGGGCGGTGGTGATCAGATCGGACACGTACGCCTTCACCAGGTAGTTGCGCTCCGGATGGAAGATCGGCGTAATGGCCTGGTCGGCGATGATGATGCGATGGGCCCGATCGTAGATCGCCAATCGCTTTGTCTGGTCCAGCTCCGTGGCCGCCTGCTCGAAGAGGGCGTCCGCTTCGGCGTTGCTGTAGTTGAGGACGTTGAACGCGCCGTCGGTGCCGAACTGCTGAGGCAACCAGTTCTCGGGGTCGGCGTAGTCGGCGAACCAGCTCAGCCAGGTCACCTGGAAGTCGCCTTCGAAGTAACGGTCGTAGAAGGTGCTCTCTTCGACTGCATCGATGTCGATGTTGATGCCCAGGTTTTGTTTGAGCTGCTCCTGGATGAACTCCGCTGTCAGGTTGTTGGTTGGGTCTGCGAGAATGGTAAACGTGACGTTAGGGAAGCCCTCGCCGTCCGTGTAGCCAGCCTGTGACAGCAGGATGCTGGCGGCTTCGGGGTCGAAGTTGAGGTCCATGCCGACGCTCGGGCTAGCGCCGGGCATGCCCGGAGGCAGCCAGCCGTGCGCCGGCTCGCCGACGCCGCCGCGAATCGCCTGGACGTAGGCTTCGCGATCGATGGCGCGGCTGAAGGCCTGGCGTACGAGGGCGTTGTCGAAGGGCGGCGCCAGGTGGTTGTACTGGAGGGCGAACGTCTCGAGCTCGGCGTAGCGAATCTGCTCGCTGTTGCCCTGGAAGCGCGAGGAGTCCGCGAGGGGGATAACGGTCATGTCGAGTTCGCCGTTCTGGTAGGCGATGAGCGCGGCGCTGTCTTCCGGAATGATGCGGTAGACCAGCTTACTGAGGGTGGGCTGGTCGTCGCCCCAGTAGAGCGGGTTCGACTCGAGGACAATCTGCTGCTCCGGCGAGTACTCTGTGAGCACGAAGGGGCCGTTGCCGATCAGGTTGCCCGGTTCTGTCCAGGCATCGCCGTACTGCTCGATCAGGTCCTGCCGCAGCGGTGACGCCGGCCAGAGGGCGAGCAGCGTCGGCAGCGTCGGTTGCGCATGGGTCAGTTGGATCTGGAGCGTGTAGTCATCGAGGGCAACGACGGCGACGGATTCAGCCGTGCCGTCCTCGTAGGCGAACGCCTCGGCGCCATCGATGGCGGTGTAGAAGTCGAAGTAGTAGCCCTGGCCGCCGGCATCCGGGTCGAAGAGGCGCTTGAAGGCGTAGACGAAGTCGTTGGCGGTGACGGGTACGCCGTCGCTCCAGGTGGCGTCGGTGCGCAGGCTAATCGTGTATGTGAGGCCGTCGTCTGAGATGCCACCGTTCTCCTTAGTCGGCATTTGGGTGGCGACGGACGGCACGACGTTCAGCTCTTCATCGTATGTGAAGAGGCCCCGGAAGATCTGCTTCGCGATGCTGATCTCCTCGGAGAACGATGCGAGCTGGGGGTCGAACGTGGAGGGATCGCCGGCGATGCGCAGGCGGAACTCCTGGTTCGGGGCCAGGTCGTTCGTGACTACGCCGCTGTCGCCGCTACTGCAGGCGGCGGCCGCGATCGCGACGAAGGCGATCAGGATCGGCAGAATGAGGAAGCTTGGGCGAAGCCAGCTCCGAGTCGTATCGGACATCTCGATTCCTCCTTTATCAGCGGGGGATGCCGAACATCGCCGGCATCTATCGCTACGAGAACGGGCGCTACGAGAGCGCGGCGAGAACCCTGAGCGGATTCTGCGTTCATCCCTAGCTTCGCGCCTGGCGGCTACGTAGGAAATCGGGATAGCCCGTACGCGGTGAGGGTGGAGCGCTTAGGTACTGCCCCTACTTCCCTGTGATCGTGAGCCTGAGCAAGGATTGGTGTACTGGTAGAGGCGGTGGTGACGTCCGTTAGAGGATCTTGCTGAGGAACTCCTGCGTGCGCGGTTCTTGGGGCCGGCTGAACATGGCATCCGGCGTGCCCTGTTCCAGTATGCGCCCTTGATCCATGAAGACGACGCGGTCGGCGACCTCGCGAGCGAAGCCCATCTCATGGGTGACTACGATCATCGTGATGCGTGCGTGGGCGAGGGTCTTCATGACATCGAGCACTACGCCGACGAGCTCTGGGTCGAGGGTGGAGGTGGGGGCTGATAGAGAGCCTATACTAGGCCAGTGGTTCCGCCGGTAGCGGCGCCCTGGCCTTACAAATCACAGGCTATACTTTCGCTGGGAGATTGACGAACGTCATGGAGCTGGTGCGCTTTCAGAACGTCAGCAAGGAGTACGGGCATCGCCTGGTGCTGGAAGACGTGTCGTTCCAGGTGATGGCCGAGCGGAAGGTGGGGCTTGTCGGGCCGAACGGCGCGGGCAAGACCTCGATTCTTCGGATGCTGCTGGGGGAAGAGCCGGCCAGCGGCGGGGTGATCGTGAAGGCGCCGAATCTGCGGCTGGCCTACGTGCCGCAGCGGGTGGAGTACGCCGGCGATCAGACCGTGCTGGGCACGATCCTGGCGGAGCACGGCGAGTTGGAGTCGCGGCTGCGCGAGGCCGAGCAGCGGCTGGCGACGGCCGCGAGCGCGGAGGTGCAGGCAGCCGAGCAGGCGTACGAGAGCGCGAGAGACGCCTTCGAGCGGGCAGGTGGCGAGGGGGCGCGCCCGAAAGCGATCGGTATGCTCGATTCGCTGGGGTTGGCGGACCGTGGCGAGGAGGCGATGGGCGACCTCTCCGGCGGCGAGAAGAACGTCGTCTCGCTGGTGCGGGCGCTGCTGGCGGAGCCGGAGCTGCTGCTGTTGGATGAGCCGGCGAACCACCTCGATTTCGATGGGCTGGCGCGGCTGGAGGAGTTTTTGCGCAGCTTTCGGGGGGCGGTGTTGATCGTTTCGCACAATCGCTACCTGCTCGATAGCGTCGTTAGTGAGATTCTGCACCTGGAGCGGGGGCGGGTGCGGCCGTACGCGGGCAACTACTCGGCGTACCGGCAGACGCTGCTGCGCGACAAACTGGCGCAGGGCCGGGACTATGCCGCCAACCAGAAGCGCCTAGCGCAGTTGGAGGCGCTGGTGGCGCGCTTTGCGGTGATCGCGCGGAGCACGTCGGACCCGTCATGGGGGAAACGGCTGCGCGCTCGGAAGTCGCAGCTGGAGCGCGAGCGAAGCCAGGCGGTGGAGCGGCCGGCGGAGGAGGCGTCGTCGTTCCGGCCGAAGATCGATACGCAAGCGAGCCACGCGAACATCGCGCTGCAGATACGCGGATACAGCAAGTCGTTTGGCGAACTGACGTTGCTGGATGACGCGGAGCTGGACATCTCGGCGGGAGAGCGCGTGGCGCTCATCGGCCCGAACGGCAGCGGCAAGACGACGCTGCTGCGAGACGTGATGGAGTTGGGCGCCTGGGATCATCCGGTGATCCGGATTGGGCCGAGCCTGACTGTCGGCTTCTGCGCGCAGGAGCAGGAGCTGCTGGACCCGCAGAAGACCGTGTTCAACCAGCTCTTCGAGCACGGTTCGATCACGCGCGACGAGACGTTTTCGGTGCTGGCGCGCTACCTCTTCGGGCCGGACGACTACGAGAAGCTGGTGGCGAACCTCTCCGGCGGCGAGCGGAACCGGCTGCAGCTGGCACTGGTGCTGACGCAGCAGCCGAACTTTCTGATCATGGACGAGCCGACAAACCACCTCGATATTCCAGGCCGGGAGGCGGTGGAGGATGTGCTGGCGGATTTCAAGGGAACGATTCTGCTCGTCTCGCACGACCGATACCTACTGGATAAAGTAGTGGAGCGCGTAGTGGAGCTGCGTGATCGCAAGCTGGTGTCGCATCAGGGCAGCTTCTCGGAGTTCTGGCGCCGCCGTGAGGAGGAGCGTCGGAGGGAGCGGGCGCGGCCCGCTACGCGGCGGCGCGTTCGTGAACGCGCCGAGCGGCCGGCGAAGGCCGCCGCCGCGCCGCGAGGATCGGACGACAACGCGCTGGACGCGCTGATCGCGGAGGCGGAGGGGGAGAAGGCGGCGCTGGAGCAGCGGGTGGCGGAGGCATTCACGCAGGGCGACCACCAGGAAGGCGGCCGCATCGCGCGGCAGTTGGAGCTACAGAGCGAGCGGCTGGAAGAGCTGTATGCAAAGTGGCTGCGCGAGGAGAGCCCGCGGGCGAAGTAGACGGCCGGGAAACGGCGCCCAGCGTCGCTCACGTTCGTTGCGCTGAGGCGCGAGGCAGCCGGAGACAACCCGAGAGCCGGGCTACGCTGTCGCGGATTGAACCGGTTCCAGCCGGGTTCGCCTGCTACTTCTTGGCCTTGGCGGTCTTGCGGCGAGGCTTCGGCTTCGCGGACGGCTGACGCACTGCGCGCGCCTGGCCGACGGCGATCAAGTAGCCATCTGGATCGACCATACTAAACTCGCGCATGCCGTAGTCCATGTTCATGATTGGCTGGTCGATCTTGGCCTTCTTGCGCTTGGCCGACTCGAAGAGGCCGTCGATCTTCTTGTCGACGCGGAAGTAGAAGCTGACGACCTGCTGCGCTTTGCGAGCGGCTATCGCGCTGGTGACGCTTGCCGGCGCCTTCTTGCCAGAGATCGGGTCGGAGCCGTCGCCGATCATCAGCGCGACGCCTTCGGGGTTGCCCGCGTTCATGCGGACCATGGCCGGGTTCTTCTTATCCGGCACTGCCATCTCGATCTGCATGCCGAGCATCCGCTGGTACCAATCGACGGAGCGGGCGACGTTTTTGACGCGGATGTACGGGTCGATCATGGTGACTTTGCTCGTGGCTGGCTTTCGTTTGGCAGGCATGGCTCCTCCTCTAACAGCACATGGGTGTGACGGAAGCTATAGCACACGGGACGCTAACGTGCCAGCGTTGGCGCGGCTGTTTCCCACCCTCTGTGTGATACAATCCGCTAGCCTTGAACGCGAATAGAAGGAGTGCAACGATGGCCGAAAGTCAGTTCGCGACGGTAGCGGATGAGTGGATGGCGGCAGTGTTGGAGCATCGTCCGGAGGCGGCGACGAGGCTGGGCGTCCACGATCACGACGCCCAGCTCGGCGACCGGAGCCGCTCGTCCGTCGAGCGCTGGGCTGCGCGGCTGCGGGGCGTGCTGGCCAAGCTCGAGGGCATCGACGCGGCGCGGCTGGCTGAGCGGGAACGGCCGGACTACGAGCTGCTGCGCCGCCTCCTCCAGTGGGAGCTGGTGACGATCGATGACCTGGAGACGTGGCGGCGTTCGCCCGGCGGGTATTTGGGCGCGATAGGCGGCGGCTGCAACGGGCTGATCATCCGCGATTTCGCGCCGTTGGCAGAGCGCGTCGAGAGCTTGACGTCGCGGCTGCGCCAGGCGCCGGAGGTGCTCGATCAGGCGAAGGCGAACCTCAGCGACTGCCCGAGGGTACACGTCGAGACGGCGATCGAACAGGCGGCCGGACTGCGCGTGCTGTTTCAGCGCGACCTGCCGGAGGCGGTGGCGGGAGTGGAGGACGCCGGGCTGCAGTCGCAGTTCGCTGAGGCGAACGAGGCGGCGACGGCGGCGATGGCCGCGTTCGCCGGCTGGCTGCAGGACGAGCTGCTGCCGCGGTCCGACGGCGACTTTCGGTACGGCGAGAAGCGCTTTCGACAGTTGCTCTCGTACGCCGATTTTGTCGATCGGCCGCTGGACGAACTTGAGCGCCGGGGCAAGGACGACCTGCGGGCGACGCAAGAGCGGCTGGCCGAGCTGGCGGGGCAAATCGACAGCTCGAAAACGACGGCGGAGGTCGTCGACTCGATCTCGCGGGAGCATCCGGCCCCGGAGCGGCTGGTTCCCGACACCGCGGACCTGCTGGAGGAGTTGCGCCAGTTTTCGATCGATCAGGGGATGGGTTCGATGCCGACGGAGGTGCGTATTGAGGTGACGGAGACGCCGGCGTTCAGTCGCAGCACCGTGCAGGCAGCGTGCAGCACGCCGGGTGCGTTCGAGGAGAAGGCGCAGGAGGCGTACTACTACGTGACGCCGCCGGATGCGTCGTGGCCGGCGGAGCGGACGGAGGCGTACCTGAAGTTCTTCAATAGGTACAGCCTGCCCGGCATCACCGCGCACGAGGCGTACCCCGGTCACTACGTCCATATCTCATGGCTGCGAAAGGTGAAAGAGCGGCTGCCACACTTCCTGCTGACGACGACGGCGGTAGAAGGGTGGGCGCACTACATCGAGCAGGTGCTGGTGGAGGCGGGCTACGGCGATGGCGACCCACGGTACGAGATCATGCAACTGCGGGAGGCGCTGCTGCGGCTCTGCCGCTACCTCGTTTCGTTTGGGCTGCACACGCAGGACTGGGACATCGATGAGAGCATCGCCTTTTTCGAGCGCGAGGGGTACGCGACGCGGCCGATCGCGGAGCGGGAGGCGCGCCGGGGCGTGATGGGGCCGCAGTACTACGCCTATACGCTGGGCAAGCACGAGATCTTGTCGCTGCGGGAGAAGCTGAAGGCGAAGCAGGGGGCGGCGTACGACCAGCTCGCCTTCCACGACGCGTTCATGAAGCTGCCGTATCCTGTTTCAGTGATCGAGAAGATGCTGCTGTCCGAAGAGTAGCGGTGTTGCTATGATGATTCTCGCGGCCAAATCATGATCGCTGAGAACAAGCCGTTCTGCGACGGCGGCCATAAGAACGCCGGCTTCCAGGCAACGTGATCGAGATCGACGGGACGGGGTTACGACCGAAAGGACACTGTGTATGAACATGCAGTTCGGCGTCTTCCTGGCGCCGTTTCACAAGGCCGGCGAGAACCCGACGCTGGCGCTGGAGCGCGACCTGGAGTTGCTCGGCTGGCTGGACGAGCTGGGCTACGACGAGGCGTGGGTGGGCGAGCACCACTCCGGCGGCTGGGAGACGATCGCGAGCCCGGAGATGTTCCTGGCCGCAGCGGGCCAGCGGACGCATCGCCTGCGGCTGGGCACGGGCGTCGTCAGCCTGCCGTACCACCATCCCTTCCACGTCGCCGATCGGATCACGCTGCTCGATCATCTGACGCACGGGCGGGCGATGCTGGGCGTCGGGCCCGGTGCGCTGCCGGGGGACGCCTACTTCCTGGGCATCGAGCCGACGACGCAGCGGCCGCGGATGGACGAGGCGCTGGGTGTGATCATCCGCCTGCTGACGGAAGAGGAGCCGATCACCTACAAAGGCGAGTGGTTCGAGCTGCGGGACGCGCAACTGCAACTGAAGCCGTTGCAGCGGCCGACGATGCCGATCGCCGTCGCCTCCACGATCAGTCCGGCGGGGATGACGGCGGCAGGCAAGCACGGTATTGGCGTGCTGTCGATCGCGTCGTACTCGGAGGAAGGGCTGAACGCGATGCCGAAGCAGTGGGCTTACTGCGAGGAAGCGGCCGCGGAGGCGAAGCAGCCGCCGCCGGACCGGGCGAACTGGCGCGTCGTCGCGCCGTTCCACCTGGCGGAGAGCAAGGAGCAGGCGATCGAGGACATCCAGGAAGGGTTGCTGAGCTGGAACAACGATTACTTCATCCACGCGCTGGGTGTGCCGAATCGGGTGCCAGCAAAGTCGGGCTATGAGCTGGCGGAGACGATGATGAGTGCGGGCGGCGCGGTCTTCGGCACGCCGGACGATGCGATCGCGCATCTGCGGCGGCTGACAGAAATAACGGGCGGCTTCGGCTGCTTTTTGGGACTGGGGCACGAGTGGACGACGCGGGAGAAGACGCGCCGCAGCTATGAGTTGATGGCGCGTTACGTGATGCCGGAGATGCAGGACTTGACGTCGTGGGTGCGGCGCTCGCAGTCATGGACGCTGGCGAACAAGGAGTCGCTGATGGCCGGGACACGCGACGCGATCGTGAAGGCGATTAAAGAGAACCCGGACGCCGCGGCCAGCGTGGGGCTCGGCCCCAAGAAAGAGGAGGAGTAATCGATGGCAGAGATAGCGCATCGAACGATCGAGACGAATGGGATCAACGTTCACATCGCGGAGGCGGGCGAGGGGCCGGTTGTGTTGCTGCTCCACGGCTTTCCGGAGTCGTGGTACTCATGGCGGCACCAGTTGCCGGCGTTGGCCGATGCCGGTTACCACGCGGTGGCGCCAGACATACGTGGGTACGGGCAGTCGGACGCGCCGGACGAAATCGAGGCGTACAGCATGAAGGAGCTGACCGCGGACGCGATCGGCATCCTGGATGCGCTCGATGTGGAGACGGCGGTGGTGATCGGCCACGACTGGGGCGCGCCGATGGCGTGGAACAGCGCGCTGCTCTACCCGGAGCGCGTGCGCGCGGTCGGCGGGCTGAGCGTGCCGTACATGCCGCGCTCGCCAGTGCCCGCCACGGTGCGGATGAGACCGTCCGGCGTCACCACGCGCAACGCGTGACCGCCTCGTTCGAGGATGTACACGTTGTCCTTGGCATCGACCGCGACGGCGCGCGGATCGACGAGCGGACTCGAGGCCGCCTTCGCACCATCCTCCGGCACGCCCTTCTTTCCATTGCCCGCGACCGTATCGACGCGGCCGGTCTTCAAATCGATGACGCGGATGCGCAGGTTCTTCAAATCCGCGACGTAGAGCTTGTCGTTCGCCGGGTTTAGCGACACGCACATCACATAATTGAACGTGGCCTCGCGCGCGGCCCCGCCGTCACCCGAGAAGCCCGCCTCGCCCGTGCCCGCGATGGTGCTGATGATGCCCGTCTTTCCATCGATCTTGCGCACGCAATGGTTCCAAGCGTCGGAGATGTAGCAATCTCCCGCGGGCGTTACCGCGATATTATGCAGGCCGTCAAACGTGGCGTTCTCCGCCGGACCACCGTCCCCCTCGTAGCCCTCGCCCCGCGCGCCCGCGATGGTGCTGAACGCGCCCGCCGCGTCCAGCTTGTGAACGCGCCCGCCGTCCAACTCGACGATGTACATCGCCCCGGCCGCGTCAAAGCCGGCTCCCATAGGTTGATTGAGCTTACCCGGTTCCGGCGCTCCGCTTTCGGGCAGCGCCTCGCCGAGAACTATCTCGATGCCGGCGAAAGCCGGAAGTCCAATAATGCTCAACGTGGCTGCTAATAAAACGGTTGTCCTGCGCATCACTGTTCTCCTTTGCAAATGTGGCTTATTCCAGAAAGGCATACTTCTTGTTCTTGTTTAGCCGCGAAGCGGCGGTGCGATAACAGCCCAGGGCATAGCGAGCCTCGCGAGCGAAGCCCTGGGTAAATGGTATTCTAAGTTTTAGAGAGCCCTGAAAGGGCGGCACGAAATCTTAAACGCTCTAATGACGAATAATACGGATTAGCCGCGCGCGTCGCCATCTCGCCCGCACAATAGCTTTCGGCATGACGTCACATTTCGGGCCGCCCTTTCAGGGCTATATCTTTAATGATTCCCGTCACCCAGGGTTTCACCCTGGGCTATTATCGCACCGCCGCTTCGCGGCTAAGATTTCACGGATTCTGGGCTGACTGTCGATTGCTCCTCTTGGCGGAAGTACGCTATTCGTGGATGCACCCTAGGTGTGTCATCCGGTTCCGCGCAGATCGAAGCATTTCATCGTCTTCTCGTTGCGGAGATAGAGCAGACCCTGCGAGAGCACCGGCGGCGTCCAGATGTGCGCACGGATTACCCGTGCGCGGGCCCGCTCGATATAGCCTTCAGGCGTGACCTCGATAAGCGCCAATTCGCCCCGCTCGCCAATCGCCAACAGATAGCCGTCGGCCATAAGAAACGTGGCCCGGCCCAGCCCCTTGTCCGCGGTCCACATGACCTTGCCCGTCATGAACTCGATACACCGGAAGTTCGAACCCATCTCGTGGCGGCCATCCATCCCGTAGAGATAACCTTCGTGATGAATGCTGCTCGCCCAATGGTTCTGCATCGCGTCCCGGTCCCGCCACACCGTCTCGAGACCCTCCGCGCCCAAGCGCAACACCACCGAGCCAAGCTCATACGTGGCGGAGAGAAAGACCACATCGTCCACAAGCACGGGTGTCGCCGCGATGGCCGACTCGTAGATCCGCGGCCGGAACGCATAGCGGTAACGTTCCTTCCCCGTCGCCGCCTCGAGCACCAACAGACCGTCGCCGGTGTGGAAAATCACCAGCCGCTCCCCGTGCAGCGTCGCCACAATGGGCGTCGAATAGCTCGCTTCGTCGCCGCTGGCCGTCCATGCCGTCTCCCCCGTCTTCGCGTCGAACGCGGCGACGCCCACGCCGTCCGGCGCACCGAGGTTGATAAAGACTAGACCCGCGTCCA
>JADFKB010000053.1 GCA_022565155.1 Chloroflexota bacterium
GAACGTCGCGTGAGCCGGATCGGCGTCGACGCGGGAGGGCAGCCGCAGCGCGCGGTAAAACGCGCCTCTGCGCAGCTCCTGCCGGTGGTACGTCGAGCCCGTCTCATCGCTCTCTTCAGACGACTCTCCCTTGATCGTCAGCTTGTTGCCCGTCACCGAGATCTCCACCTTGTCCGGCTGAACGCCCGGCAGCGACGCCTTTACCGTCACCTCGTCATCCGTCTCGTAGACATCGACCGGGAACAGCTCTGTGACAGCATCCCAGTTCACGAGGCGAAACGGCCTGCCGAAGCCGCGGTCGAAGACGCGGTCTATTGAGTAGCGGAAGTCCGCAATGTCCCGAAACGGGTCCCATAGCGCTAACCTAGTCATCTTCTCTCTTCTCCTTCTCTTACCATGCAGGCAACGCACCCGCACTACTTTCGACCTAATCTTACCAATTCATTCCTATCATGTCAAGTCTTTTGATAAGCTCATTATCAAGATTGCTACTGGTTATCTTGACATTGTTGTTATATACATGTATACTTTCACCGACGACATATGGCCGAAAAGAACTACTACACTACACTAGGCGTTCGGAAGGGCGCCTCCAAGAAGGAGATCCAGCAGGCGTATCGAAAGCTCGCCCGCCAGTATCACCCTGACGTGAATCCCGGCGACACGACCTCCGAGGCTCGCTTCAAGGAGATCAACGCCGCCTACGAGGTGCTCTCCGATCCGGAGAAGCAGAAGCGCTACGACAAGTACGGCGACCAGTGGCAGTACTCCGACCAGATAGAGGAGATGCAACGCCGTGGCGGTCAGACGTTCCGCTTCGGGGGCTCGACCGGCACCGGCTTCGATACCGGCGACCTAGGCAGTCTCTTCGGCTCGCTATTTGGGCAAGCGCGCGGGGGCCAGGCGCGCAGGCCGCGCAGGCCGGCCAACGTAGAGCAGCCGATCGAAGTGACCCTCGAAGAGGCATTTTCCGGTACCAGCCGCATGCTCCAGATGACCGGCGAGGGGCCCTGCCCCACCTGCGGCGGCAGCCGCGAGATCGCGGGCGCCGTCTGCCACGTCTGCCAAGGCAGCGGCCTCGCCCGCGGCACGCGCCGCATCGAGACGAAGATACCGGCCGGCGTCGATACCGGCTCCCGCGTGCGCATCGCCGGCGAGGGCCGGGCCGGGCCGGACGGCCGCCGCAGCGACCTAATCCTCGTCGTCTCCGTGCGTCCTCACGACCGCTTCGAGCGCAAGGGCAGCAACCTTTACACAGATGTCGAAGTGCCGCTTACAGACGCGGTGCTTGGCAGCGAAGTCGAGGTGCCGACGATGACGGGCAAGGTGATGCTGACGTTGCCGCCGCTGACGCCGAACGGCAAGGCGTTCCGGCTGGCCGGGGTGGGCATGCCCAGGCTGAAGGGCGGCGGCAAGGGCCACCTCTACGCTCGCGTGCAGGTGATGCTGCCGGAGAAGCTGAGCGACGACGACAAGAAGCTGTTTGAGCAGCTTCGGGAGGCGGGAATATGAGAGAACGTGAAGCGCCCATGACGGAAGAGCCGCGGGAGGACGACGCCTGCTTCGTCATCAGCATCGCCGCCCGCATGGTTGGCATGCACGCCCAGACGCTGCGCTACTACGAGCGCGCCGGCCTGCTCCGCCCGTCTCGCTCGCGCGGCCGCCGGCGGCTCTATTCGCCGGCCGACATCTCCCGCCTGCGCGAGATTCAGGGGCTGATCAACGACCTGGGCGTCAACCTGGCCGGCGTCGACGTCATCTTCCGCATGCGACAGCGGATGCTGAAGATGGAATCGGAGATGGAGGAGCTGCGCTTCCAGCTCCAGCGTCTGCGGGACACGCGCCTGCCCGTGCCGAGGGAGTAAGGCAGTCGAGGTTTGTGGGATGAATCCCCTGCCGGCCGGCAGGCAGGCGCAGCTACGCGAAATCAGCAGCCGCCGATTTCAATCGGCGGAAGATGAAAATGAGGAACAGAACGAAAGGTAACCGACCATGATGAGACAAGATAGGTTCACCCAACAGGCGCAGGAGGTGCTGGCAGGCAGCCAGGAGCTGGTGCGGAAGCAGCGCCACAGCCAGTGGGACGTGGAGCACGTCCTGCTCTCGCTGCTGCAACACCCGGAAGGGCTGGCCGGCCAGGTACTGGAGCGGCTGGATGTGAAGGTGGACCGGCTCCGCGATAGCGTCGCCGCCCTGCTGGCAAAGACGCCGAAGCTGGCGCACGACGTCGTCCAGATCTATACAACGCCGCGCATCGTCAAGATGCTGGAGATGGCGAACGCGGAGGCGGAGCGGCTGAAGGACGAGTACGTCTCGGTCGAGCACCTGCTGATCGCCATCGTCGACGAGCGCGAGGGCGAAGCGGCCCGGCTCCTGAGCGAGGCCGGCGTCGATAAGGAGCGGCTGTACCAGGCGCTGCAGGAGATCCGCGGCGGCGCCCGCGTCGATACGCCGACGGCGGAGAGCCGCTACAACGCGCTCGAGAAGTTCACCATCGACCTGACGGAGGCCGCGCGCCAGGGCAAGCTCGACCCCGTCATCGGCCGCGAGCCTGAGATCAAGCGCGTGTTGCAGATCTTAAATCGACGCACCAAGAACAACCCGGTGATCATCGGCGAGCCCGGGGTCGGTAAGACCGCCATCGCCGAAGGGCTGGCGCAGAAGCTCGTCGCCGGCGACGTGCCGGAGAACATCAAGGACCGTCGCCTGCTCGCGCTCGACATGAGCGCGCTGATCGCCGGCGCCAAGTTCCGCGGCGAGTTCGAAGAGCGGCTGAAGTCCGTCCTCGACGAGATCCGCCGCGCCGAGGGCGACGTGATCATCTTCATCGATGAGCTGCACCAGGTCGTCGGCGCCGGCGCCGCTGAGGGCGCGATCGACGCCTCGACGATGATGAAGCCCGCGCTCTCCCGCGGCGAGCTGCACGCTATCGGCGCGACGACGCCCGACGAGTACCGCCAGCATATCGAGAAGGACAAGGCGCTGGAGCGCCGCTTCGCGCCCGTCTGGCTCGACGAGCCGAGCATCGAGGACGCGATCGAGATCTTGAAGGGCTTGAGGCCGCGGTACGAGCAGCACCACAAGGTGGAGATCACGGACGACGCGCTCGTCGCCGCCGTCCGCCTCTCGGACCGCTACCTGACCGAACGCTTCCTGCCCGACAAGGCGATCGACCTGATCGACGAGGCATCCTCAAAGAAGGTGATCGAGGCGCAGAGCATGACGCCGGAGCTGCGAGAGCTGAAGTCGCGCCTGGACGACCTCGGCGCCCAAACGGAGGCGGCCGCGCAACGCCAGGACTACGAGGAGGCGGCGCGCATCAAGCAGGAGGTACTCGGCATCCAGGAAGAGTACGAGGAGACGCGCGCCCAGTGGGAGAAGGAGGAGCGTATCTCCGCCCGCGTCGATGAGGAAGCGATTACGGAGCTGATCGCGTCGATGACCGGCATCCCAGCCTCTCGCATGCTGGAAGGCGAGGCGGAGAAGCTGCTCCACATGGAGGAGCGGCTGCACGAACGCGTCGTCGGCCAGGATAAGCCCGTCGAGGCGATCTCCGAAGCGCTCCGGCGAGCGCGCGCCGGACTGAAGGACCCGCGCCGACCCATCGGCAGCTTCATCTTCCTCGGGCCGACAGGCGTCGGCAAGACGCATCTCGCCCGCGCCCTCGCTGGCTACATGTTCGACGACGAGGACGCGATGATCCGCATCGACATGTCGGAGTACGGCGAGCGCCACACCGTCGCGCGCTTGATCGGCGCGCCGCCGGGCTACGTCGGCTACGACGAAGCGGGCGGCCTAACCGAGGCCGTGCGCCGCCGGCCATATCGAGTGATCCTCTTCGATGAGGTCGAGAAGGCGCACCCGGAAGTGCTGAACGTCCTGCTCCAGATTATGGAGGACGGCCAGCTCACGGACGGCCACGGCCGCACGGTGAACTTCCGCAACACCGTCGTTATCATGACCTCGAACTTGGGCACAAGCTCAGAGTCCAAGGGGACGTTTGGCTTCGTCACCAGCCGCACGGAGAGCGAAGGCGAACGCGCCAAGCTGCACAAGAACGTCGAGGAGGAGCTGCGACGGTTCTTCCGGCCAGAGTTCCTGAATCGCGTCGACGAGATCATCATCTTCGAGCCGCTGACTCAGAAGGAGCTAGGCTCCATCGTGGAGCTGATGCTGCAAGAGGTGGAGGAGCGCTTAAGCGACCGCAAGCTGAGCATCGAGGTCACAGACGCCGCGAAGAAGGCGCTGGTGGAAGAGGGCTACGACCCGGCCTACGGGGCCAGGCCGCTGCGCCGCGTCGTCGAGAAGCAGGTAGAGAACGCGCTCGCGCGGCGCATCCTGGCCGGCGAGTTCGCCGAGGACGAGCGAATCGTGGTGGACTACGCGAAGGACGGCGGCTACACCTTCTCGAAGGCGAAGAAACAGGCGAAGGCGAGCGCGTAGCGTCGGACTGACGTAACGGAGGCGGGGCCGCTCGGCTCTGTCTCCCTTACGCTTTACCTCTGTGCGCCCGTTGCAGGACGCGAAGTCCGAGTCCAATGCAGCCCGCAAGAAGGCCGCTGGACATGAGCGCAACGGCGAGCCAGCCTAGTGTGGTGTCGCCAGCGGAGGCGCCGCCACCGGCGGCGGGCAAGTCAGCCAGCGCGGTGAGGCTGAAGGTGGCGCTGGCTACGAAGAACCCGGCCGACGACGTTGGCGGGTCTGCCTGGATCACCAGGATCTCAACTTGCTTCCCCCACGCAAAGCCTTGGCTGCCAGGGAGGGTGACCGTGCGCTCGAATCCGCCATTTCGCACCGCGACGGTCGCGAGTGTGACCATCTCATTCTCGGGGAGCGAATCAAGGAACCCGCTGGTCGGCTCTGCGTAGAGCGGCGCAAGGGCGATGCGAACCTCGCCCGAGGCAAAGCCGAATCCGCTGACCTGAACTGAGGAAGCGGTTGGCCCCGAGTCAGGCGAGAGCTGTATGTAGGTCTTCGCCTCGCTTGGAGCGGGCACGGCGATGACGAAGACAGCGGTCGCGATCAGAAACGCAACGGCAAGGCGCATGGCATGACCTCCGGCGAGACTACGGAACCCGTTTCACTTTCTGTACACCGGTGCCGCGCCGGAGGTTCCCCCGTTCGTCGACCGCCTCTCCCTAGCCTACCTGGCCCGCGTCCTTCCGGCCGCCTCCCGACCAGCGATGCGGCCGAAGACGGCAGCATAGTTCTTTGCCCGTTGCGAAGGCGATTTGCTATGATGGCGAGAAATCGCGAGTCGCTTATGATGATCAACAGCGCCGTATTAGTCCTAAACCAGAACTACGAGCCGCTCAACGTCTGCAACGCACGGAGAGCGTTCGTCCTGGTTGGCGTTGGCAAGGCGGAGGTGCTGGAGCACGGCGAAGGCGGCATCCGCACTCCTAGTTATGTCTATCCACTCCCGTCCGTGATCCGCATGGTCTACATGATCAAACGGCCGCGGCCCAGGATGCGCCTCTCCCGGCGCGAGGTCTTCACACGGGACGCCCACACCTGCCAGTACTGCGGCCGCCAGACTCGCGACCTGACGCTTGATCACATCATCCCTCGCCACCTCAACGGCCGCCACGAATGGGAGAACCTCACCTCGGCATGCAAGAGCTGCAACCATCGCAAGGCGGGGCGGACGCCCAAGGATGCGCGCATGCGCCTGCTACGGGAGCCGTTCGCACCGAAAGTAAGCAGCTACTACGTGGTGCATCGCTATCTGGACCACCAGGAGGGCTGGCGAAAGTTCCTGCCTGGCTGGGAGAACATGGACGGCTATTCGTAGCCTGACCCCAGGCGCCGGCTAGGCGGCTGAGCGAGCCGTGCTCATGGCGGCGGCACAGCACTGAAAGCCCAGACTTGAGAGCCTATCGAGAAGAACCGTAGCCGGGCCTTTCCAGGCTCGGCGGTCGATTCGGTAGCGAGCCTGGAACGCCTCGCCTACGGGGGTGCGGGAGTTTCACGCTGGAGGAAACGCCCGGCGTTCGGCACACTGGTACCCCTACCCGGGCTGGCAGTTGCGGCAGAAGTTGGTGATCCGCTGACCGGCGGTGATCTCCGAGATGCGGGTGCCGCAGACGGGGCATGGCTCCCCGCCCAGCCGGTGGATTTTGAGAAAGACGCGCCGCTCTTCGTAGTTCAGCTCTTCTTGCATCTGCTCCGCGACAAGCGGCGTCGCCCAGGCGAAGACCTTGCCGATCGATTCGTGCAGCCGCTCGACTTCATCGTCGGTGAGCTGCGTGCGCTTCCGATACGGGTGGAGCTTCGCGGCGAAGAGGATCTCGTCCGCGTAGGCATTGCCGATGCCGGCGATGAACTTGTGGTTGACCAGCATGCTCTTGATCTGTCCCCGAAATCGCACGATCCGCTCCGAGAACTCCGCCAGCGAGACGCCCAGCGCGTCCGGCCCCATTTCAGCAAACTGAGGCACCTCCGACAGGCGATCGTTGGGAACGAGGTAGATCTTGCCCATCAGCCGCTGGTCGACGTAGCGCAGCTCCCAACCGCTCGATAGTGTCAGCGCAAGACACGTCTTTGCGTGCCGCTTCGCATCGGGTCGCAGGTACTGGAAACGGCCGGTGAGCATGGCGTTGATCACCAGCGCGTGACCGCTCTTCAGCGTGAAGATGAGGAACTTGCCACGGCGCTGCGTCTCGCCGAACTCGGCGCCTCGGAGCGTGTCGACGAAGTCGTCCTTGGTAACGCGAAAGACGACCGGGATGCGGTACTCCGCCTCTTCGATCCGGGCGCCGGGGAGGCGCTGGTTCAGAAACCCCCGGATCGCCTCCAGGTCAGGAATCTCGGGCATCGTCGTAGCGCGGATACGAGCCGAGCAGCCGGAAGAAGTGCGCCTTCTCTTCAACGGCGGCCAGCGCCTCGCTCACCTGCCGATCCGTGCGGTGGCCGTCGAGGTCGATCAGGAAGATGTAGATGCCCAGCCCTTCTCGAGAAGGTCGCGATTCGATCTTCGTCAGGTTGATCGACCGGTCGGCAAAGACGTGGAGCACGTCCACCAACGTGCCAGGCTTGTCGTGGGGCACGGAGAACGCGATCGATGTCTTATCGGCGCCAGTTCGCTCGCTATCGTTACGAGAAAGAACGACAAAGCGTGTCTTATTGCCCTTGCCATCCTCCACGCCGCGCGTAAGCACCTCAGCCTGGTACAGCTCGGCGGCGCGCGCCGCGCCGATGGCCGCTGCACCCTCTTCCGCCAGCGCCGTCTCGACCGCCGCCGTCGTGGAGAGCGCAGCCTCCTGTCGCGCGTCGGGGTAGTGTTGGTCGAGGAACTGGCGGCACTGGTTGAGCGCTTCAGGCTTAGAGTAGATGACACGAACGTCTTCGCTCTTCGTGCCCGGCCGGACGATCAGGCACAGCTCGACGGGCAGGATGAGTTCGCGGCGAATCGCGAGCTGCGAATCGTGCACCAGCACGTCCACGGTGCGCGTGACGGAGCCCTCCAGGCTGTTCTCGATCGGCAGGACGCACTCGTCGGCGTCGCCAGACTCCACCGCGGCGGCAACAGTCGCCTCGCTTTGGAACGGCAGCAGTTGGGCGCCCGGATTGTAGCGCGCCGCCGCCGCCTCCGTGAAGGTTCCGGCAGGGCCTAAGTACGCCACGCGCGTCATGGCAACTCCGTTCAGGCGAGTTCAGTCAGGGCGGAGCGGAGCGCCTCTTCGCTCTCTACGGGCGCAACGACGACGACTGCATCGCCTCCAGCTAGCACGCGGGCGGCGTCCGGCGCCTGAGGCGTGCCTTCAGCATCGATGACGCCCCAGATAATCGACCGCTCCGGCAGCGCCAGCTCGCCGAGCGGCTTGCCGGCGACGCGCGCGCCGTTAGGGATCTTCACCTCGACGATCTCGAAGCCGCTGCGCAGCGTCAGGAGCGGGATCAGGGGGTGGTCGGGCAGCTCCTGCTCGATCTGGGAGAGGATGACTGACGTCGCGCTTACTGTGAAGTCGATACCGAGTTTGCGGAAGATCAGCTCGTTCTTCGGGTTGTTGATGCGAGCGACGGTGCGGGGGACGTTGAAGACGTGCTTGGCGACCTGACAGGCGACGAGATTGTCCTGGTCCTCTCCCGTCACCGCGAGCAGCAGGTCCGCGCGGGCGGTACCCACCTGTTCCTGAATCGCCGCCTCGCAGCCATCGCCGCACATCACGATCTCGCCCAGCGTCTCCGCGATCTCGGCACTGCGCGACGGGTTCTCTTCAATCACGAGCACTTCATGGTTCGATTCCACCAACTCCTTCGCTAAGTAGAAGCCGACCTGCCCGCCGCCGATGATGACGATGTACATAAACAGTCCTTACGCCGAGCCCTACTCCGCCTCGAGCTCTTCCTTCACCATTCGCGTGCCGACATTGGTCGGCGCGATCGTTCGCAGCCCCAGATTCTTATACATCTGCTCCCGAATCGGGTCGTAGATGCGGCAGACCACCCGCGGCACTTCGAAGATATGCTTCGCGATCTGGGACGCCATGACGTTTCGATTATCACCGGCCGTGAGCGCAACGAAGGCGTCCGCGTCCTCGATGCCGGCACGAACCAGGACATCCTGATCGATGCCGTTGCCGGTGATCTTGCGGCCGCCGAACGAATCCGGCAAGAAGCGGCTGAACTGGTGCGCGTTCACGTCCAGAATCGTGACATCGTTTCCTTCCTCATCCAGCGCAGTGGCGAGCTGCGAACCGACCCGTCCGCAGCCCATGATAATTACCTTCATCTCACTCTTCCACCTGATGGCGGCATAGCCAGACTTCGCACTGCGCGTTTCTCATCACGTGCTCGACGACTTTGCCGAACTGGAACTCCCCGAACGGCCGCTGGTAGCCGGTCCCCATGATGATCAGGTCGGCTTCGAGGTTGACGGCCTCATCAACGATCGCCGTGCCGGCTTCCCGAGCCTGGAGGATCTCGCCCTCCACGTTGAACCCCTGTTCACGAGAGACCTGCTGCGCCTTCGAGAGGATCTCCTCGCCTGCAGCCTCCTCCGGCTCCACCTGCGCATCCAGCGGCAGGTTCCGCTTCACCTCGATCACGTGTACGACGTAGACCTTGCCCTTGTTTCCACGCGCTATATCGCAGGCCAGTGCAACCGCCTGCATACTAGCGTGAGAGCCATCGACTGGTACGAGAATGGTGCGAAGGTGCGCTGTTGCTTCAGATGTGGCCAAGTACTACCGACCTCGAATGAACACTAGGAAGCCCCGCAGGGCAGCAAGCGCATTATAATCGTGCCGTGTCAGGTGAGCAAGGCTCCGCCGCTCATCCTGTACTCTTTCAGAAGCATTTGAGACACCCGCCTGCCGGCCGGCAGGCTTCGAATGGTGTCGTTATACGTACTATCCCAATGGAACAGCGCCCAGTGCTCTGCGCCTGGCAAGCGGCGGACGCGAACTCAGCCCAACGGCCCGGCGTCGCCTGATATGGATGGACTATTACGAGGGACACGGGAGGAACACCCGGCTGACCTGTCGCCACTTCAACATCAGCCCCCAGGCCTTCTACCGCTGGCTGAGCCGCTACCGGCCTCGCCACCTCGCCGGCCTGAAAGACCGTCGCCGTCCGCCGGCCCCGGTCGCATCGCCCGTACGCCCTTCCCAGTACGGGCGATGCAGGTGGACGGCGGTCCGAGTTCCAGGCCCAGTTCGAGACCGAGTGCCAGCGGCGCGGCATCCGGCTCTTCGTCCTACCACCCCGCTCCCCGAAGCTCAACGGCCACATGGAGCGGGCCCAGCGGACGCACACCGAGGAGTTATATGAGGTCTGGGATCTGCCTTGGACGTTTCCACAGCTCAGCCAGAAGCTCCGCGCCGGGAGCGCATCTACCAATACGCCACGACCGCACCAGGCCCTCGGTTACCGAACGCCGCGCCAGTACCTTCGAGAGCTTGCGCACGCAGGCAAGGGATAACAACGTATCACCAATGTACTGGACGAGTACACGCGCTTGCCGTGGAATCAAGGCGCGTGGTATACTCGCGCGGCGTTTGGGCCGCTAGCTCAATTGGCAGAGCAGCTGACTCTTAATCAGCAGGTTACAGGTTCGATTCCTGTGCGGCTCACCAACTAGATAGGTGTGTGGTGGGGGCCGGAGGAGATGGATATGATACGCTGGGTTCAATGGATGAGCATCCAGCCGCCATCTTCTGGCCCCCATCTTGTAGTTACGGGGAAGTGTCGGAATTGGTAGACGAGCATGATTTAGGATCATGTGCCGCAAGGCGTAGGAGTTCGAGTCTCCTCTTCCCCACCACCCCCGGCCTCGCCGGTGCGGCGCTACCGTTTTCGCAGCAGACAGAGAGGACTGGCTACTAGCATGGCACCGCTTCTGCAGGTGCGCGATCTGCGCACCTCCTTCTTTACGGACGACGGCGAGTTGAAAGCCGTTGATGGCATCTCTTACGATATCGAAGAGGGCGAAACGCTGGGCCTCGTGGGCGAGAGCGGCTGCGGCAAGAGCGTCAGCGCGCTCTCGCTGCTGCGGCTGATTCCCTCGCCGCCCGGCAAGATCATCGGCGGCGAGGTGATCTTCGAAGGCGAAGACCTGCTCAAGGTGGATGAGGACGAGATCCGCCACGTTCGCGGCAACAAGATCGCGATGGTCTTCCAGGAGCCGATGACTTCGCTCAACCCGGTACTGACGATCGGACGGCAGCTCACCGAGGGGCTGGAGCTGCATCTGGACATGGATTCCAGCTCGGCCACCAAGCGGGCGGTGCAGCTATTGGAGATGGTCGGCATTTCGGAGGCGGAGACGCGCATCCGCGACTATCCACACCAGTTCTCGGGCGGCATGAGGCAGCGCGTGATGATCGCGATGGCGCTCTCCTGCAACCCGAAGCTGGTGCTGGCCGACGAGCCGACGACTGCGCTGGACGTGACCATCCAGGCTCAGGTGCTGGAGATCTTGGCCCGTCTCACACGCGAGCTGGGCACCTCTATCATGATCATTACCCACAACCTGGGCGTTGTCGCCCGTTACGCGGATCGCGTCAACGTCATGTACGCCGGCCGCATCGTCGAGACGGCGTCGGCCAAGAGGCTCTACGCCAACCCTAAACATCCCTATACCCTCGGCCTGCTGACTTCGGTGCCGCGTCTGGACCAGGAGCGGAAGCAGAAGCTCCAAGTGATCGAAGGAGTGCCGCCGGACCTCATCAACCTGCCGGAGGGCTGCGCGTTCTACGATCGCTGTACGTTCCGCGTCGATCGTTGCAAGGCGGAGGCGCCTCCGCTGATGCCGGTGGAGGACAAGCATCTCGCCGCCTGCTGGGAGTGGCAGCGCGTTTCAATCAGCCGGAAGGGCAGCGAAGCGGAGGTGTCTGAATGACGACAGAAGCGCAGGACGCGCCGGCGCCCAGCAGGCTTCCAGGGGACGTCCTGCTGCACGTCCGCGACTTGAGGGTCTACTTCCCGGTGACGGCCGGCCTGATCTTCCAGCGCAAAGTTGCCGATGTGAAGGCCGTCGACGGCGTGACGTTTTACATTCGCAAAGGCGAGACGCTCGGCCTCGTCGGCGAGAGCGGCTGCGGTAAGTCGACGACGGGCCGCGCGATCCTGCAGCTCTACCGTCCGACGAGCGGCTCCGTCCAGTTCGGCGAGACGGAGCTGACGCAGCTCAAGGGCGGCGATCTGCGCCGCATGCGCCGCAAGATGCAGATGATCTTCCAGGATCCCTACGCATCGCTCAATCCGCGCATGTCGGCCGGCGCGATCATCGGCGAGCCGCTGGCGATCCACAACCTGGCGAAGGGCGAGCAGCGGCGCGAACGGGTGGCGGAGCTGATGCGCATCGTCGGCCTCAACCCGTTCTACGCCAGCCGCTTCCCTCACGAGTTCTCCGGCGGCCAACGGCAGCGCATCGGCGTCGCCCGCGCGCTCGCCGTCGAGCCCGACTTCATCGTCGCCGACGAGCCGGTCTCCGCGCTCGACGTCTCGATTCAGGCGCAGATCATCAACCTGCTGGAAGACCTGCAAGAGCAGTTCGGCCTCACCTACCTCTTCATCGCCCACGACCTCTCCGTCGTCCGCCACATCAGCGATCGCATCGCGGTGATGTACCTGGGCAAGCTGATGGAGCTGACGGGCCGCGACGAGCTGTACGAGAATCCGCTGCACCCCTACACCAAGGCGCTTCTCTCCGCCGTGCCGATTCCGGACCCGGTGTTGGAGGAGAAGCGAGAGCGGATCATCCTCTCCGGCGACGTTCCCAGCCCGATGGCCCCGCCGCCGGGCTGCGTCTTCAACACCCGCTGCCCCATCGTGATCGACGAGTGCCGGACAGTGATCCCGGAGTGGCGGGAGGTCTCAAAGGACCACTGGGTGGCCTGTCACCGGGTCTAGTCCCCCTCCATCCCTGTTCGCAGAAGCGCCTCGTGCTACCATGACCGCACGAGATGGAACGATCCCGAATACGTAACTTCTGCACCTCTCCGCCTCCGGCGGATCATCGCTATGGATAGATCCCGAATACGCAACTTTTGCATCATCGCGCACATCGATCACGGCAAATCGACGCTCGCCGATCGGTTCTTAGAACAGACCGGCCTGATGGAGGGGGCGAGGGGCGAGGGGCGAGGGACGCGCAGTGAGCCGGTGGAGCAGGTGCTCGACTCCATGGACCTGGAACGGGAGAAGGGCGTCACGATCAAGGCGAAGGCTGTCCGGTTGCCGTATCGCGCTGAGGATGGCCTCGACTACCAACTGAACCTGATCGATACACCGGGCCACGTCGACTTCTCGTACGAGGTCTCGCGCGCGCTGGCTGCCTGCGAAGGAGCGATCCTCGTCGTCGACGCCAGCCAGGGCATCCAGGCGCAGACGATCGCGAACGTCCACGTCGCGATGGACCACAACCTGAAGATCATCCCCGTGGTGAACAAGATAGATCTGCCCAGCGCCGAACCGGAGGCGGTGGTAAACCAGGTCTGCGACGTGATCGGCTTCAATCGAGAGGAGGTGCTGCTCGCCTCGGCCAAGGAGGGCACCGGCACCCACGAAATACTCGAGGCGGTGGTGCGCCTCGTACCCTCGCCCGGCGGCGACGAGACCGCGCCCCTGCGTGCCCTGATCTTCGATTCCAAGTACGACTCCTACAAGGGCGTGATCGCGTACCTGCGCGTTATCGATGGCGCCATCGAAGACGAGCGCGGCCTTCGGCTGATGACGACGGAGCAAGATATAGAGGCGCTGGAGGTCGGCACCTTCTCGCCGCAGCCCGTACCGTCCGGCCGCCTCTCGACGGGCGAAGTCGGCTACGTGGCCACGGGACTGAAGGACGTGCGCCAGTGCCGCGTTGGCGATACGCTCACGGACTCGGCCAAGCCCGCGGCCGAGGCGCTGACCGGCTACCAGCAGGCGAAGCCGATGGTCTTCTCCGGCCTCTATCCGACGCAGCCGAACGACTACGGCCTGCTGCGCGAGGCGCTGGAGAAGCTGCAACTCAACGACGCAGCGCTCTCGTTCGAGCCGGAGACGAGCGTGGCGCTGGGGCCGGGCTTCCGCTGCGGCTTCCTCGGGTTGCTGCACATGGAGATCGTCCAGGAGCGGCTGGAGCGCGAGTACGACTTGGAGCTGCTGATCACGGCGCCCAGCGTCGAGTACCAGGTGCTGCGCACGGATGGCGAAGAGATTGTCGTCGACAACCCGGCGGCTCTGCCTCCTCCCAGCGAGATAGAGGAGATCCGAGAGCCGTGGATGGCGATCTCCGTCGTCTGCCCGGACCGCTACATCGGCGCGGTGATGGAGCTGGTCACCAGCCGCCGCGGTGTCTTCGAGCGCATGGAGTACATCCAGGGAACAGGGGACGAGGAACCAGGAACCAGAGCCCACTCCGCGCTGAGTGAGAAGCGGGTGATACTCGCGTATCAGATACCGCTGTCAGAGATACTCGTCGACTTCTACGACCAGTTGAAATCGATGACGCAAGGGTATGCCAGCCTGGACTACCATCTGGATCACCACGCTGCCGCGAAGCTGGTCAAGCTGGACATCTTGGTCGCCGGCGAGCCTGTCGATGCGCTGTCGCTGATCACGCTTAGCGAGAAGGCGCAGGCGCAGGGGCGGGCGCTGGTGCAGCGGCTGCGCAGCCTGATCCCGCGCCAGCTCTTCGACGTGCCGATCCAGGCCGCCGTCGGCGGCCGCATCGTCTCGCGCGAGACCGTGCGAGCGCTGCGCAAGAACGTGCTGGCGAAGTGCTACGGCGGCGACGTGACGCGCAAGCGGAAGCTGCTGGAGCGGCAGAAGGAGGGGAAGAAGCGCATGAAGCGCGTCGGCAACGTGGAGATCCCCCAGGAAGCCTTCCTCGCCGTTCTACGGTTGGAAAAGTAACGTCCCGCTGGCCTACGGCCGCTGCTACGACGCGCGCCAGCGTAGCGGCGCCTGCGTCAGGCTGAGCGTGAGCCTGCTACGCCGCCAGCTAAGAACGGAGAGCGGTAGTCATAGCCTTGACGCCACCGCTCTCCTACCGCAGCGTGGGTCAGGTGACTGGTTTCCCAGGGGAGTCGTATCCCCCCGCTGGCCCACCACTGCACTAACAGCAGTATACCACGCTTAGGGTGTGTCATCTGCACAATCGCCCCTTCAGGTCGCCCGCAACTTTCCGGCTACGAGAGGCGCTGGTCCTACTCCACCTTTCCAGGATCAGGCCTCGTAGGGGCCGAGCTTCAGCTCGGCCCAGGACTATATCGAAGACACAACCCCTAGTAGGCTATTGCGAAACGCCTAAACTGGAAGGAGCGGAGAGGGTTCCCCCTTGTTCCGCTCCTTAGTGTCTAGGTCACTCACCGGCCCCGTCTCCAGAGAGTCACCTCGCCACTGGGCAGAGCCTAACACCTTTCGCAAGGATTGTCAATCCTACCGTTCGATTAGCGTCTATCACTTCATGCCACACGGCCTACTAGTCGCCGAGGAACTCCTGCACCGGCGCTTGTACCTTGGTCTCGTACCGGAGGATAACTAGAGGCCCTATTAGTAACCTCTTGTCCTCCTAGTTGGTCTTGGAGTCCATCCTCTAGCGCGTCTAAGGATATAGGACTACCACCTAGGAAAGAATTAGGATTTACTGGTAGAACTTCCCTACCAATTGCCTCCAGTCCTTCCTCACCTAACTGCTCATTTGGGGGAAGAGGTCTATCATCAGGATATGACTCAGTAGGAGGAGCATAGCCTGGAGCATTAACCACAGCCGTTGCCACCCTTCGGCGGCGGGCCTTTCTCTTCCGAGGCTTAGCCAATTCATTCGACATCTTCTTAGTCATCTCAATATAGACTTCTCTCGTCGCTTTAACAAGCTTCTCACTAAACTCAACTGCTAATTTCTCAGCAACATCTTCATCAATATAAGACAATCCCTCTATGAGAGCGCTTAGAGATGCAGCGATGCTTCTAAATTCGTCTGTCAGGTCAAAATTATTACTGGTCATTTTCTATCACCTCTTGGATATCCGAAACTAAAGATTCCTGAACATCAGGATTTTTTTCTAAGTATTCCAAAAATTTTGGTCTTCCTAATATATTTTTATCTTTATACTTATAATAGGCTCCGCCTTGCGTTACTATACCATATGTGAGACCAACTTGAAAAAGTTGAAATAGGGAATCCGTATCTCCAGTGAAATAAAAAGGTATCTCACATACTAGTAATGGTTGTGATGTCTTATTTTTCTCAGTTTTCAAAATGATATTAAATCCAATTGGAGTTGTTCCCTTTTTATTCGGACCCTCACCCTCTTTCCATAACATCTCTCCAATCTTACAAGACACGACTATCTTCGAAAAGAACGATTGTCCTTTGCCTCCAGGCAAAACAGTCGGAGTATATCTCGAACCTCCTTGACCAAGAC
>JADFKB010000054.1 GCA_022565155.1 Chloroflexota bacterium
CGCCAGGATTTGAACCTGGGACCACCCGGTTATGAGCCGGACGCTCTAACCACTGAGCTACGGGCCCGCACAGTGTACGTGACGAGTATAGCAGCAGCCCTCCCGAAGAAGGACCTAGTCGAGCCGCTCGATCACCGTCGCCGTGCCGAGGCCGCCGCCGCAGCACATCGTCTGCAGGCCGTAGCGACCTCCCGTGCGCTCCAGCTCGTGGAGGAGCGTCGTCATCAGCTTGGCGCCGGTGCAGCCCAGCGGGTGGCCGAGCGCAATCGCGCCGCCGTTGACGTTCACCTTGCGCATGTCCGGCCCCAGCTCCTTCTCCCAGGCGAGGATGACGGCGGCGAACGCTTCGTTGATCTCGAACAGGTCGATGTCGTCGAGCGACAGGCCGGCCTTCTTCAGCACCTTGGGCGTGGCGGTGATCGGGCCGGTGAGCATAAGCACGGGGTCGGAGCCGACGACGGCCTGCGCGACGATGCGTGCCCGCGGCTTCACGTCCAGCTCCTTCGCCTTCGCCGCCGACATCAGCAGCACGGCCGCCGCGCCGTCCGAGATCTGGCTGGAGCTGGCGGCGGTGTGGATGCCGTCCTCGCCGAAGGCCGGCTGGAGCGTGGCCAGCTTCTCGACTGTCGTGTCGGGCCGGATGCCCTCGTCCTGCTCGAACATCGTCTCGACGCCGTCGAGCGTGACCGGCACGGGCAGGATCTCAAGCTGAAAGCGGCCCTCCTCCTGGGCGCGCGCGGCCTTCATCTGGCTCTCGTAGCCGAAGCGGTCGGTGTCCTCGCGGGTAATCCCCCACTTCTTCGCGATCTTGTCGGCGGAGACGCCCTGCGACGTGAGCGCGTACTTTTCGAATATCTCCGGCGGGAACGGGAAGCCGGTGTCCTTGTTCGCTACGTTGGCGCCCATGGGCACCCGGCTCATGTTCTCCACGCCGCAGCCAATGGTGACGTCGCAGACGTCGGCCTGGATCAGGTTGGCGGCGAAGTGGATCGCCTGCTGGGCGGAGCCGCACTGGCGATCGACAGTCGTCGCCGGGACGGTGTACGGAAAGCCGGCGGTGAGCATCGCGTTGCGGGCGACGTTAAGCCCCTGCTCGCCCACCTGGTCGACGCAGCCGGAGACGATGTCCTCGACTGCATCGTGCGCCACGCCGGCGCGCTTCATCAGCTCGTCCAGCACTTGCGCCAGCAGCGCGACGGCGTGGACGCCGCTGAGGCTCCCGCCCCGGCGGCCAACGGCCGTCCGAACGGCCTCGACGATGACGACATCTCGGTCATTTACAGATGCACTCACAGATAGTCTCCTTTTCCGCGTCGTTTGTGTCGGTTACGTCTCGATTATAGCAAGTACCGCTGTGGTATCGCTGCGCTGGGCGCAGACCGCCGCCCCGCTAGTTGCGGACGAAGAGCAGCGTGCCGTCCTGGTCCTGGAGCGCGCCGGAGAGGATGATCAGCTCCAGGTCACGCTCCGCACCGAGGGCGACGGCCAGCGGCGATGTCTCGATCACGTCGTACAGGCCAGCGGCCGCGGCCTCGGCGAGCGCGCTCTGCGGCAGGTACGTTATGTCTAGATCGACGGTGTCCGACGTGAGAATCCCCTGCTCGATGGCGTAGAGCGCGGCGCGGCGGCCGGGGTGGTCGAGGAGGGCGATGCTGACCGTCGTCCGGTCGCCGTTGGCGAGCGGTTCTTCGTCCGCCTTGCCCTCTTCGCTGAAGAGGACGGCTGAGAGTTCCGGCAACGTTTCGATGTCGCCGACGGCGACCGCGGCGTTCCAGAGACTCAGTAGCTGGCCCTGCACATCTTCCGACAGGTCGCCAAGCAGCAGATCGTGGCGGTCCCACCACCAGGTGAGGAACTCCGGGTCCGTTTCCCCGGCCTCGGCGATCGTGGCGATCACATCGCCCTGGTTCGTTTTGAAGTAGATGCCGGATTCGCTGAACAAGCGGAGCGCTTCCACCAGCGCCTCATGCTTCTGTTCCGTCACGTCCGGGTAGCTGATGAGAACGGAGCTGATAACGGCGGTATCGGTCAGCTCCCGCACCTCCTCCGTGACGTGGATGAGTATTCTAAAGCGGTCGTCGTTCAGCAGGAGGAAGGCGTCCCGCTCTCGCATGAGCGCAGCGTCGATCTCGCGGTCGAGCAGCAGCGACGGCAGCGACTGAGCCGGCGCCTCGACGAGCGTAACGTCGCCTTCGGCAGGACTGGCGCGGAGACCTTCGGCCTCCAGCAGCAGGTAGCGGGCCTCCAGCGTAAACGTGTCGACGAGCGATGAGACGCCTATCGTCCGGCCGCGCAGGCCGCTCAGCTCGGTGATGCCGCTGGTGGCCGTCTCGCCGTCACCGCAGGCAGCCGCGAGAAGCACGGCTGCCGCCGCCAGCGCGGCCAACACCACCAGCTTGCGAACGGAGTTCATAGCGGCCGCACGCCGACGTGAATGGCGACGCTGCCCAACGCCAGCGATCGATACGAGACGCGCTCTAGCCCCGCCTGCTCCATCAGCACAGCGATCTCCTGAGCGGATGGCACATATCCCGTCGACTCTGGCAGATACGTGTATGCGTCAGAGTCGCCCGCGACGAAGCGGCCGATGAGCGGGACAACTCGGCTCAGGTAGAAGCGGCCGAATGGCGCCAGCAGGCCCCGCGGTGCGCCCAGCAGATCGAGCGTTACGACGCGCCCGCCGGGCACGACGACGCGCCGCATCTCAGCGATGAACTCGGCGATGCCGGCGACGTTGCGCAGCGAGAATGAGGTGGTGACAGCGGAGAAGCAGGCATCGGGGAACGGCAGGCAGAGGGCGTCGGCCTCCTGGAACGACACCGCACCCGCCATGCCCGCGCGCTGGGCCCTCTCCTGGGCGATGCGGAGCATGGGCGCGGCGAAGTCGATGGCCAGCACGGGCCCCCGCCTGAGGCGGGCGAGTTCGAAGGCCTGGTCGCCGGTGCCGCAGCAGAGATCGAGCGCGGGAAGGTCGCTCGATGGGTCGGCTAGCTGGGCTGCCAGCCGCTTCCAGGCGCGGTGGCGGCCGGCGGTCATCAGGTCGTTCATGCGATCGTAGCCACCGGCGATCCGGCCGAACATTGCCCGCACGTAGCGCGCTTTCGCCGCCGCGTCGCCCTGGAAAGCGACGCGATGGTCGCTTCCGCTCCTGTCTGTTGTTGGGGAGGGTGTCTTCATCGTCCTGCAGCCTCCTGCCAGGCAGGCGGTATGGTATTACGTCAAGCCCAACTGGGTTCGCAGACGATCTTAGCGCGCCGCGCTCTACGATCAAGCGCACACACGCGTACCTGTGCAGTACATCGGACGGAGAGCTAGCTATTCGATGTCGATCAGCGCGGCGAGGAAGGCTCCCAGGACGAGGTTGGCGCCGATGATGATCGCGCTCTGAGCTAGTGCTGCCGTTTCCAGCGTGGAGATGCCCATTTCGTTGCCGCTGACCCAGCGGAAGAAGATCAGGCCGTCCAGGCCGATGCCAGCCAGCAGCAGAACGCCCGCAAGGCCGAGGAGCCCCTCGAGATTGAAGTAGCGCCGATAGAACCTGGTAATGGCGTCTTCCGCGATGAAGCCGCGCGAGGCTGCGTACATATGGGACGCCATGCCGATCATCAGCGCGTTGGTACCGACGATCAGCAGCATGCCGCCAGCGAACACCGGCTGCCACGTCAGCGAGCCGATCGTGATGCCGCCGATGGCCGTCAGCGAGACCAGGCCAGCGAGGACGAGGAGCGCGCCCGGGATCAGGAACAGGTAGAGAAAGGAGATCTAGAGTGGGGGATCGACGTAGGTGGCTGCGTGATTGATCGCGCTCGGGTTAGGCTCCTGCGATCGGCTCCAGCACGTAGGCGCGCTCCATGAAGACGCCGCGCAGGAGGGCGTGGCTGCGAAGGAGCCGGAGGCCGCAGGATTCGAACTCCCGTTCCAGGTCGCCGGGCGCGACGAAGTGGAGCGGCAGCTTTCGGCGCAGAAGCAGCCCGTAGACCAGCCACCAGAGCGATAGGCGGTGCGGCTGGTAGACGGCGACTACGCGATCGCTGGCGACGCGCGCCATCTCGCGCAGGACGTTCTTGCGAGCGCGCTCCGGCAGGTGCACCAGCAGGCGGAAGCAGACGGCGGCCTGAAACGCGCCGGCCCTGTACGGCAGCGCCTCGCCGTCGCCGCGCGCCAGGTCGGCTCGGCCGCCGGCCAGTTCGGCTGAGACCTTCAACATGGGTTCAGAGACGTCCGTGCCGACGGCGCGATAGCCGGCCGCGTTCAGCCGCCGCGCCATGCGGCCGGTGCCGACAGGCAGATCGAGCACCTTGGCGCCTGCTGGAACGCCGGCCATCGCCTTCATCAGCAGGCGTTGCTCTAGCCAGTTGACCAGCCAGCCGCGCAGGCCGGCGAAGCGGGCGCGATCGTAGTCGCCGGCTACCGCTTCCTGTTGGTAGTGACGCTTCGCCTCGTACGGGTCGGTCATGGCCGTTCCAACGATAACACCAGATCCAGCGCTTGGGCGAGCGCCTGTCGCGGGTAGCGCAGTCGATAGCAGCTCGTGTCTGCCAGGCCGCGCGCCAGATTTGCGCGCCAGCGCTCGTTGTGCTCATCGGTCGCGCGGCCGGTCGCGGCATCGAAGGTGAGGCCGAGATCGCCGTAGTTGGCATCGTGGACCTGCTGCATCAGTGACAGCTTCTCGATCACCTCTACGGGCGTCGCCGGTTCGCACACGAATGGGGAGGCGGCGTCGCTGGCCTCCAACCAGAAGAAGCGCCGGGCGCGCAGGCCGGTATCGTCGGCGACGGGCAGGCCGAATTCTTGCGGGGGGATGTGGTTCAACGGATCGAGCCGGCGGCCTGTCAGCGCCGCCGCGACCGCTGCCGTCCGCAGCGCAAGCCTTCGGAGCGGACTGAGCGGCTGTAGCGCCCCGCCCGACAGCCGCAGGCTCGCCTGGCGCAATGCGAGCGTATGGACGATCGGCGTCACCGCTCCCGCGGCGCTGAGCGAGAGGTACTCGTCGCCGATGAACTGTCCGCCCTCACGAATGGCGCCCAAAAGCAGCGCCGTCTTCCCGCTCCCCGTCATGCCGGCGAGCAGCGTCGCGCCGTCGTCGGAAGTGAAGGCGGCTCCGTGGATCAGCGTGAGATCGCGATCGAGGAGCAGGCGTTGCAGCGCGGGCAACAGCGCGATATGGAGCGCCAGGTACTCCTGGAACAGGCGGCTGCGAAACGCCACGCGCCAGCGGTCGCCTTCGCGCTGAACGTTGTAGCGCCAAGCGATGCCCTTATAGACGCCGCGCGCGGTGGCCGGACCGCTCGCTGAGCCGGAAGGAGAAGCGCCTGCTTCCGATTCTTCCCGCGCTTCTAGGTCCAGCACCAGCGACGGCTCTGTGGCTTCCGCAACCTCGCCGCCCAGGATGTGCGAAAGCAAGCTCGGCTTGCGGCGGGAGAGGATTGCTAGCTCGATGCCGGGCTGGATGCGATAGCGCCACTCAGCCATGATCGTCGCCCCTAAGGGCGTCGCTCTCCGTGCGGGGGCGCGTTCGTCTGCGTGGCGATCGCGATGCCGTTCGATTCGCCCGTTCCCTGCCGTGCGCCGCCGATGAGAAAGCGCCGCAGCCACTCCACAATGCCCGGCGACGAACCGACAGCGACAATGGCGAGCGTCAGCAGCCCGATCGCGACGGCGGCATCGGTCGAGCGGTCGGCGGCGCTGAACGCAACGACGAGGATCGCCTCCCGCGTTCCGATGCCGTTCACGGTCAGCGGTAGCAGTAGCGAGAAGGCGATGACGCCCCAGACGGCGACGATGTAGGGATACGAGAGGTCGACACCGAGCGAACGCGTGAGCAGGAAGAGCATCGTCGCCTGCGTCATGGCGATCGCCAGCGACCAGGCGGCTAGCCGCAGCCATATGTCGCGGTGCAGCGAGACGATCTCCTGCGCTACCTCCTCCCGGTCGTCGCCCAAGCGCTCGCCTAGGCCCGGCATGCGCCCTATCAGCGTCGTGGCGATGCTGGCGAGGCGATGGCGCTGAGCGAAGAGCGCCGCGCTGCCGGCGGCGGTTGCCACAGCGACCGCGATCGCCCACCAGAGGAGGCCGCCGAACGATGACGCGAGGATAATCGAGCCGTAGAGGCCGAAGGCGACGTAGGCGACCAGCTCCAGCGCCTTCTCCAGCGCTGAGCCGGCGAGCGCCCGCTTCGCCCGGTAGCCGTCTTGCACGAGCAGCGCGAAACGTGTGAGCGGGTTGATGATCTGTGGCAACACCACTGTCGCCACGCTCGTCGCGTAGGCGAGGCGTAGCTGATAGATGAAGCCCGCGGGCGGCAGGCCAAACGCCCGGTGCAGTTCCATCCAGCGCAGCGTCCGCAGCAGGATGATCAGCTGCATCGCGCCGAGTGCAGCCATCAGCCACTCTACGCGCAGGTCGCCGAGGAGGTCGCGCAGTTCGCCGTAGTCGACGACGCGGATGAGGAGAACGGCCAGCACGGCCGGGCCCGTCGCGCGCAGCGCCCAGCCTGCCAGGTGCCGGGACGTTCGGCTCGTCAGCACGGCGAAGCACCGTTCCATCTGTACCAGGACGGTAGCACCGGCCGCGGCCTGCCGTCAACGATGCCGTAAAGGAACGAGAGCTAGCCGTCTGGCAGGCGGATCTGCAGCTCCCGCGTGTAGAGAGGGTCCTCAACGGCGCGCAGCGCATCCGCCACGGCGGCGACGACGGTGTCGAAGTCGATGAGCGCGGCATCGAACGTGACGGCGAGCGATGGCGCAGCGGCCTCGCTTGCCAGCGAGGCCTCGGTAACGCCTTCGATAGCGAGGACGCGTTCCTGGATCGGGCCGGCGCAGTAGCTGTCGTCGCAGCGGAAGCGGCGCGAGGTGAAGAGCACGCGATTCGCCGCCGCTTCATCGAGCTGCACATCCAGCACGTGCGCCCGCGGCACCGTCGTCACGAGGCGCAGCCTGCTCTCCGGCTCGGCGCCGGGCGCGGCTTTGATCGCAGCCTGGACGTAGCGCTGCATCGTCTCATCGTCGAGCTGGCCGCGATACTCGGCCTGGATGACGCCGTCGCTGTCGATGAAGAGGCTGTACGGCAGGCCGCGGACGCCGTAGGCGTCGGCGACGGTCAGGTCCGGATCGAGGGCGATGGTGAAGTCGAACAGCTCCAGTCGCTCGATAAACGCGCGGGCGGTCTCTCGGTCCTCGCCGACGTTGACCGCTAGGATCTGGAGGCCCTCATCTTCATGTTGCCGGCGCTGCATCTCCAGCGCCGGCATCTCGGCCAGGCAACTCGGGCACCAGGTGGCCCAGAAGTTGATCACCAGCGGCTGCCCGCGCAGGTCGCTGAGGCGAACACGGTCGTTATCTAGGTTCTGCGACTCAACGTCGCGCAGGCTGAGCGCTTCGAAGTCGCGGGCCAGGTCGCCGGTGTGGATGCCGGGCGAAGCGTCCCCAGCGCCGGCGGGCGTATCGACGAGGCGCGCCGATTCGCCGCGGGAGAGCAGCAGGTACGCCAGCAGGCCGAACAGGCCGGCGAGCAGGATGGCCGAGGCGGCGGCTCGCACCGGGCTGACGCGGAGCAGCATCCGCCGCAGAAGCGAGGGCTGGTCGTTGTGCGGCATCTCTTGTGATACCGGCATCGTTACTCAGTATGGTCTACCAACGCCGGGTAAGGAACTGTACGGGTGATCACCGTCGCTTATCGAGAGTTGAAACGCATATTTCACCGCCTATGTTGACATTTTCGTCCGTTACCCCTTCGGTGGAAAGTGCAATAGGTGTAGAATGGTCTACGGAGGAGTAGATTGACCCAACATCAGAGTGGAGACAGTGACCGTAAAGAGAGCGCGGCCGCCGATAGCAAGGTGCTTCTGGGCGACCAGCAATGCCCCCGCTGCCGAAAATTCTTCACGATGAGCTACTGGAGCGGTTCAACGCTTATACAGGCACGATGTATGAGCTGCGACCTCAAGTGGCCACGTCCAGATGTAGTCTGACAACCGCAGGTTAGGAGAGATACGCACGTATGGCTCAACGCGTTAAGAAACGCGCTGTAACAGCAACCCCCACACGCGCAGAGGTAGAGCTGCCCGACTCTGTCGAGCTCTATCTAAACGAGATCGCGCGCTTCAAGCTGCTCACGCCTCAGGAGGAGATCGATCTCTTCAAGACGATCGAGCACGGCCGCGCCTTCACGCAGCTAAGCGAAATGCACATGGCGGAGATGGAGGCGCCGCCGACTCCGGAAGAGCTCAGCTATCTGCTGATACGAGAGATGACACGCTCGTTACAGTCGCTGAGTGAGAGTAAGGCGCTTCGAGGCTTTCCGCCGTCGGACGATCTCTCGGAGCAGTTGCGCAGCCCCAAACTGGGAGCTGCGATCCACCACTTGATCGACCCGAAGCTGGAGCGAAGGCTCGAGCTACGCATGCGAGTGAGCGCCGAGCGCGCACATGAGATCATCGTCTACCTGGCGGTCGGCCTACGCGTCTTCGGCCTCGATGAGCTGCCGTTCGAGCTCGAACGGGCGCTGAAGCTGGTGCAGCGTGGCGCGACGCCGCGCAACCAGAAGCTGGCGCCGCTGCTGAAGTCGCTGGTGCCGTACGTTCGCCGTGCCAGGGAGGAGTCCGCGCGCTCTGAGGAGCACATGGTGAACGCCAACCTGCGGTTGGTGGTGAGCGTAGCGAAGAAGCACGCCGCCCGCGGCCTGCCGCTGATGGACCTGGTGCAGGAGGGCAACGCCGGCCTGATGCGTGCGGTGGAGAAGTTCGAGTACCGTAAGGGTTATCGATTCAGCACCTACGCCACCTGGTGGATTCGCCAGGCCGTCGGACGGGCGATCGCCGATAAGGCGCGCACGATCCGGCTGCCGATCCACATCAACGAGTTGATCTCGAAGTACACGCAGGCGCGCGAGCGGCTCTTCCAGTACTTCGGGCGGGAGCCGAAGGTCGCCGAACTGGCGCGCTTCATGGGGATGAGCCAGGAGAAGGTGCGCGAGGCGGCCCGCGCGCTCCGGCAATCCGTGATCTCGCTCGAAACGCCCGTTGGTGAAGAGGACGAGAGCACGCTGGGCAGCCTGCTGGAAGATCTGCTCTCTCCTTCGCCTGAAGAGGAAGCGACGCGGGAACTGCTACGCGAGCGTGTTCGGCAAGCGCTGGACGTACTCACGCCGCGCGAGCGCCACGTAATCGAGCTGCGCTTTGGCATCATGGACGGGCGCGCTCGCACGCTTGACGTCGTCGGCAACGCGCTCGGCGTCACGCGGGAGCGGGCGCGCCAGATCGAGGCGCAGGCGCTGACGAAGCTGCGCCAGCGTCACCAGCGCCGCATATTCGAGGACGAGTAGTCGTCATAACCTCGGCCGCTTAGGTCTGGGACGCGGTATACTGGCGTACGTTGGTATCTCGCAGCGGGTGGGACGCGCAGAGGACAAATGAAAGGTAGTTGGCGGCGCTCCCAGACGGGCAAACGCATCCTGCCACACCGCCGCGTGGCCAGCGAAGGGTAGCCATGATCACGCCTCGATAGCGCGATTTCGATGAGAGGAGTGCCCGCACCATGGTGATCAACCTACTAGGCGCCAAGCCCGCGCAAGACGCCGGCGAGGCACTGCTCCAAACCAGCCTGACGCCCCTAACGATTCCGGAGATGTTCGCTTCGGCGCGCGCGCGATTCGGCGAACAGGTTGGCTATCAGCAAAAGGTGCGCGGGGAGTGGGAGACACTCACGTATGAAGAGACGTGGCGGCAGGCGCGCGACTTCGCCGCCGGCCTCGTCGCGCTGGGTCTGGAGAAGGGCGACCGCGTCGCTGTCATGTGCGAGAACGGCCTGCCCTGGGTCGTTGGCATGTACGGGTTGTACATGGCCGGCGGCGTGATCGTGCCACTGTACGTGGAGTTAACGAGCGTTGAGGCGGAGGAGCTAATCGACCGGGCGGGCGCCCGTATCATCATCGCTTCTGCGAAGCCGCTGGAGCGGCTGGGCGACTCGCTGGGGAACGTCGAGCACGTCATCGTCGTCGGCGAGACGGACGCGCGAGAGGGACAGTCGCCGCGTTTCCTCCGCCGCGGCCGGCCGAGCGTGCTGCCATTCGACCAGTGCGCCGCCCAGGCGACGGAGCAATCTCGCGCGGCGCTGGAAGAGCGCCGTACGGTGCCCGATGACCTCGCTTCGATCATGTTCACATCCGGCACCACCGGCGGCATGAAGGGCGTGATGCTGACGCATAAGAACCTCATGGCCAACGTTGAATCCACACGCCGGTGCGTCCAGGCCGAGGAGAAGGACCGGCTGTTACTGGTGCTGCCCATACACCATGCGTTCCCGTTTACCATGCTCCACACCTCGACCGCGGTCGGCGCTGAGCTGACGTTCGAGAACGATCTGCTGCGCGTGCGCGACCGGATGCAGGAGGTGAAGCCGACGATCTTCCTGGGCGTGCCGGCGCTGTTTGAGCAGATGTACCGGACGATCCTGCGGCGGGCGGAATCGGAGGGGCGGATGGAGCTCTTCCAGCGCGGGTTACGCGTCGTAGATGTGGCCAAGCGCCGCACCGGCGTCAACCTGGGCCGGCTGGTCTTCCGCGAGATCCACCAGCTCCTCGGCGGCCAGTTGCGCATCATCTTTTGCGGTGGCGCGGCGCTAAAGCCGGAGACGGCCCGCGCCTTCTTCCGGCTCGGCCTGCCGTTGCTACAAGGCTGGGGGCTGACGGAGGCGGCCCCGGCCGTCGCCGCGCAGCGGGTAAACACGCGTAAGTTCCTCTTCAGCAACTACTTCGAGGAGCAAGTCGGCACTGTCGGCCAGCCGCTCGACGGTGTCGAAGTGAAGCTGATTGATGTGCCGGAGAAGGAGATCTACGTCCACCTGCACGGCGAGGGCGAGCTTGTCGTACGCGGACCGAACGTGTTCGCCGGCTACTGGCAAGCGCCAGAAGAGACAAACGCTGCGATGGCAGGTGAGTGGCTGCGCACCGGCGATCTGGGTCGCATTGACAGCGAGGGGAACATCTGGATCACGGGCCGCAGCAAGTACATCATCGTCCTCGATTCCGGCGAAAAGGTTGTGCCGGACGAGCTAGAAGGTCGCTACGGCCAGAGCGCGCTGCTGGAGGACGTCTGCGTAGTGCCGCGACGCAATCGCAACAAGACACAGGTAGGCATGATCGTCTACCCGAGCCTGGAAGAGGCGCAGGCGCGGCTGGACGGCGAGATGAGCGAGGCTGCCGTTCGCAAGCTCGTGCAGGAGGAAGTCGACTCGATCGCGCGCGACCTGGCGGCCTACAAGCGCATAGGCGAGCTGATGTTGAGCGATACGCCGCTGCCCAAGACGGCGCTGCAGGACATCGCGCGCGGGCAGGTCGCTGAGACGTACTCATTCGATGTGGAGACGTGGCAGCAACAGGCGCCGGCGCCGCCCGCGCAACCAGAGGCCGAGCCGGCATCGTCCTAAGTCGATCGAACGTTAACATAGCACAGCCCCGGCGTAACCGCCGGGGCTGTGTCGTAGGCTCGGTGACTCTCGGTTAGGAGGCCAGCATCATCCGCATCACCGGATCCATCCGTTCTTCCCTATCGTCCAGACCGGCCACCTGCAGGCGATGCAGGTACTCATGCACCTGGCGCTTGCGCAGCGCCATGAAGCGTTTGAACCCTTCGTCCGTGTTCGCCTTGCCGCCGCCCAACAGGACGATCAGCGACTCTGCAACCTGGATGCCGAAGGTGCCGGTTTCGGGGTCGGCGTTCTCAGCCTCGTCCAGGTAGGAGTGGATCTCCTCCCGCCGCTCCGGCTCCTGCGCCAGCACGTACTTCAGGTGCATGACACCGTAGCCCAAGTGGCGCGATTCGTCCTGCGCGCAGAGGCGGAAGATGCGCTTCTCCGCTTCGTTCTGGGCGATCAGTTCGCCCATCCGGAACATGGATTGGATGAAGCCCTCCGCCTGCACGTGCATGAGCACGGACATCTCCGTGAAGTCTTTGGCGTTGATCAGCGTGCGCAGCGTCGAGGTCGGGCTCGCTTCGAGGAGGCCGCCGCCGTTGGCCAGCGCGCGCTTGCGGAAGACGTCCAGGTGGCGCGCCTCGTCCATGATCTGGGTGCAGAGGAAGAGCTTAGTCTCCATGAACTCGTTGCTGACGCGCGGTACCCACTGGCCGGGCGTATCGCCGGCGATGAACTCAACTTCTGTCAGGAAGGTGCAGAGCTGGCACATAGCCCGCTCCAGTTCGTCCTCCAGCGGCTCCAGCGTCTCCCAGGGGATGTCTGTCGCGGACGACCACTGCCGCTGCACCGCCTCCTCGTAGAGAAGCGTTGCGTTGTCCGACCAAACGTTAGCTTTGTCGTTCAGGAAGTAGCCGATGCGCGGGACGCTGGGACGCTTGACGGCGCCGCGAGCGCGATAGGTCTGGTCACCTTTGACCTCGTCGCTGACTGCGTAGGGGCCGATGTTGACTTCATCGAGCGTCAGCCCGCGCTTGCCGGGCTTGGCGCTCATGCCCCAGGTCTGGTCGAGATCCAGCCAACTCAGATCAACGGGTGACGCTTCGGCGGACTCTGTCTGGAGCGTCTGCAACGTCTTCTCATCGACGGTCATCGCGGCCTCCTGATTCCCTCACGCCACTTAATTTAGGACATGCTAAACCGAACCGGCCATACCCAGTATATCGTCCTTTCACACCCCGTCAAGAGGAGTTGCGTATGGATATGGATCTCTGCGCATCCGCACGCCGCCGAATTGGGCAGGTGTGGGCTGCCGTGATGCCGCTAGGCCGAACCGTGGAGCCCGAGGACGAAGCGCTCGACGCCACTGCGGACGCGGTCTAGCAGCTCCGGCGATGGCTCTGGGTCGTCATTATCTTGGCCGGACATCAATTCGTCGCTGAATGGGCCGACGGAGAGGACGACGAGCTGGCGGGCGGCAACATCGACATCGATGTCGGGCAGCTCGCCGCGCTTCACGTACTCGCGCAGGATCCGCGCTTCGGCTTTGCGCCAACGCTCCGTGGTCATCCGATAGTCTTCCGTCGCAATCTCATCTTCGCTCATCGCCTCGCTGAGGAGCACCTTCATGAAGTCCTTGTTCCGCTGCATCATGCGCTGCGCGGCGAGCGCGATCGCCACCAGCGTTTCGGAAGGAGGGCCGCTAATCTGGTCGATGCTCAACTGCTCGAGGTCGTCCAGGGCGGAGGTGATGCCGCGCTCCTCGAAGAGCGCCTCGAAGAGCTCGCGCTTGGAGGCGAAGTGGTAGTAGATCGCGGCGTCGGTGATACCAGCGCCGTGGGCGATGTCGCGGACGCTGGTGCGGGCGAACCCCTTCTCCGAGAAGAGGCGTAGCGATACGTCTAGTATCTGCTTGCGCGTGAGCGGGCCGCGGCGCGCCTTGCGCGGCCGTCCGCTCTTGGCCTTATCGCCTGTGCTGGTAACCAGGTAGCACCTCCTGCGAACAGAATACTCGCCCAGTCGAATCTCAGGCTAGCCAACGTTGGCGGCGGTGTCAATTCTCGCTGATCAGTTGATCTGGCACAGCGCCCTTGCTAGGCTGTAGCACTGAACGAAAGCTGAGGTTGCAGATCGTCTCCATCCTACCTGCGGGAAGAGCGTGGGAGTTACTCTACCTGCTCACGCTGCGGGATTTCAAACTTCGCTACCAGGACACCGCCCTCGGCTTGCTCTGGTCGCTGCTGAAGCCGCTAGCGCTGGGAGCGGTTCTCTTCGTCGCGCTGCGCTTCTTCGTTCGCATCCAGGTAGACGACTACCACCTCGTCCTGCTGACGGCGCTCTTTCCCTGGATCTGGTTCCAAACGGCGGTGCTGCTGTCGACGCCGATCTTCGCCTCGAACGGGCCGCTTTTGAAAATGGTCGCGTTCCCGCGCTATGTGCTGCCGTTCGCGACGATTCTGAACAACGGCATCCACTTCCTGCTCGCGATACCAATTTTGGTCATCCTCCTCCTCGTCTCGGGCCAGCACCCAAACGCGACGTGGCTGATCGGCATCCCACTATTGGCGAGCCTCCAGTTAGCGTTGCTGATGGGCGTGATCCTGCTGATCGCATCGGTCGACGTCTTTTTTCGCGACCTAGAGCATCTGGTTGAGGTCGTGCTGACCATGATGTTCTACTCGACGCCGATCCTCTATCCGCTGGACCAGGTGCCGGACAGCTGGCGGCCTGTGCTGTTGATCAACCCAATGACATCGCTGATCGAAGCGTGGCGCGACCTGCTGATGAGCAACACCTTGCCAGGCCTCGATCTCTGGCCAGCGCTCGTGTTCACGCTCGGGGCACTCATCGTAGGATTCGAGGTCTTCCGCAGGCTGGAGCCGGAGTTCGCCGATGCGCTCTGAGACAACGGCTGCCATTACGGTGGACCAGCTATCCAAGCACTACTACCTGCGCGGCCACGCGCAAGAGTTGAAGACGGCGCTGCTTTCGCTGCCGGCGATGCTGTTCAACAGACGCGGGCGACAGGAGTTCTGGGCGCTGCAAGACATCTCGTTCAGCATGAAGCGCGGCGAATTCCTCGGGATCGCGGGGCCGAACGGCTCCGGCAAGAGCACACTGTTGCGTGTGATCGCGGGTATCAGCACGCCGACGTCCGGCACGGTGACGGTCAGCGGCCGCATCTCGACGCTGCTGGAGCTGGGGGCGGGGTTTCATCCGCGGATGAACGGACGGGAAAACGCCCTGGTCAACGCCGTGCTGCTCGGCCTGAGTCTAGACGAGGCGCGCGAGGCGCTGCCGAGCATCATCGAATTCTCCGAACTGGGTGATTTCATCGAGCAGCCGCTGCGTACCTACTCGTCCGGCATGGCCGTACGGCTCGGCTTCGCCGTCGCCGTCCACGTGCGGCCCGAGATCCTAGTGATCGACGAGGTGCTGGCGGTAGGCGACGCAGAGTTCCAGAGCAAGTGTTTCGGCCATCTGGAGCGGCTACGGCAGGATGGCGTAACCGTAATCATCGCCTCCCATGATCTACCATCAATTCAGCGCTACACTGATCGCGCGATGCTGCTGGACCATGGCCGCATCGTGCTGGAGGGGCCGCCCGCGAACGTGCTGCACGAGTACCTGACGCGCATCTTCGGCCCGGGCGAGAAGGCAGAGGTGAAGGGATGATTGTCCGGCTGGACTTCGGAGGCGAAGCGGCGCGATCGCGCTCGATCCGCGTGGCGCCGGCTGCCGCGCCCGGCGTGGCGATCGTTGCAGAGTTGAATCCTGACCTGCCGTTTCAGGACAACAGCGCCGACGAGATCTTCCTCGACCACGCGCTGGCCCACACCGACGACTTCCTCAGCATCATGGAGGAGCTGTGGCGGATCAGCAAGCCGAACACGATCATCCACGCTCGGTTGCCCCACGGCTCCTCGACGTGGTCGGTCAGCCGCGATCCGCGGCACAGCCGCGCCTTCACGCTGGAGACATTCAACTACTTCGACCCCCGCTTCAACGACTCGCAGTGCACCAGCCACGCGACGTTCCGGCTGGAGCACGCGCGGCTCTACCTGACCGGCGCGCGGGGCACGGCGCGCGGTCTCGCGCTAGTTCGCGCCGTCTTCGGCGGGATCATCGAAGGGCTGGTTAACCAAGACCGGGGCATGCAGTACCGCTCCGAGCGTTGGTTCGCGCCGCTGGTGGGC